>JAJPJN010000056.1 GCA_021324185.1 Terriglobia bacterium
AATGGGTCCACAACGCAAATACGTTCCTCCGGCGCACTGACCCTCGGTATCGCGCCTTCCGGCTGATTCTTGGGGAGGTATGGGAGAGATACCGGCGTCCTATTTTCGTCGCCGAGACCGGGGCAGAAGACGACGAACGCGCCGGCTGGTTTAACTACATTTGCAACGAGGTCGCTGCGGCGCATGATCTCGGAGTCCCGGTCCACGGAATTTGCATTTACCCGATTCTGAACCATCCGGGCTGGGTCGATGACCGGCATTGCTGCAACGGATTGTTCGACTATGCCGGCGCAAGCGGTCACCGCGAGGTCTACCAGCCGTTGGCGCAAGCAATTTTGGAACAGCAGCCCAGATTACTCGAAAGTTACCAACGCAATGAACTCCGCAAACACCAACCTACTGTGTCTATCTCACCTCCGCTGGGGGTTCGTTTTTCAGCGCCCGCAGCATCTCATGAGCCGCTTTGCACGTGATCGGCAAGTTTTGTTTTTTGAAGAACCGGTATTTGAAGACGAGGCTCCACATTTGCGCCAATCCATCTGCGAAAAATCGGGCGTGCGCGTGTGTACACCGGTGTTACCTCCCGGATTCGCTACCGAACACGTAGCTGTCATTCAAGAGCAACTGCTTAGGTCCGTGTTGCAGGAGCAAAACATAGAAGAGTACAGCCTTTGGTATTACACCCCCATGGCACTTACTTACACCTCAAGCCTCAGGCCCGTACTGACTATCTACGATTGCATGGACGAATTATCCGCTTTCGCGGGCGCTCCTTCAGCAATGCGCGAAAACGAACAACGACTATTTCAACTCGCCGACCTGGTGTTTACAGGTGGGGCGAGCCTGTATGCCTCAAAGTGCAATCAACATCCGTCGGTGCATCTGTTTCCAAGTAGCGTTGATGTGGCGCATTTCAGGCGTGCGCGCGAGATCAGCCAGGAACCGGAAGATCAATCCGGAATTGCCCACCCACGGCTAGGCTACGCGGGTGTGATTGACGAGCGGATGGATCTGGACTTGTTACGAACGGCAGCAGAAGCCCGGCCGAGCTGGCAATTTGTTTTCATAGGCCCCGTTGTGAAGATTGATCCTGCATTATTGCCCAGAAATCCAAATATTCATTATTTGGGCTTGAGGCCCTATTCAGAACTGCCGGCCTATTTTTCGGGTTGGGAAATTGGGATGCTGCCGTTCGCATTGAACGAATCGACACGATTCATTAGCCCCACGAAAACACCCGAGTATCTCGCCGCTGGTCTTCCTGTCATTTCGACTCCAATACGAGATGTGGTTTCGCCGTATGGCGACCTTGGACTAGTGCGCATTGCGAACGGCCATAGTGAATTTCTCAGCGAGGCAGATTCAATGTTAAATAGTCCACTAAGTATCGACTTTGTGACTCGCGTCGATCGGTTCTTGTCTCAATTTTCGTGGGACAAAACATGGAGAGAGATGAATGAACTTATGAAAAAGACGCTAACCCTCAAGCGTTCGCAAATTGCCCGAAGCGCCAGCCTGGCCGCTGTTCCCAAAGGCGCCAGCCATGTTTGATTACCTGGTGGTGGGTGCAGGATTTGCGGGAGCTGTTGTCGCCGAGAGGATGGCGCGTGCGTTCGGAAAAAAAGTGCTCCTCGTGGACCGCCGGAATCATATCGGCGGAAACGCGTATGACCACTACAATGAAGCCGGCCTGTTGGTCCATCGTTACGGTCCCCATATATTCCATACAAATTCCGAGCAGGTATTCCAGTATTTGTCGCAATTTACAACCTGGAGGTGTTATGAGCACCGCGTGCTTGCTTACGTTGATGGGAAACTGGTTCCCATTCCAATTAATCTCGACACCGTCAATTTGATCTATGACTTAAATCTGCAAACAGAAGAAGAAGTGGCTGAGTTTTTTGCTTCTCGCGCCGAAGATCGTGGCCACTCCAGAACATCGGAAGATGTGGTGGTCAGTAAAGTAGGCCGCGACTTGTATGAGAAGCTGTTCCGGAATTATACGAGAAAACAGTGGGGCAAAGATCCTTCGGAGTTGGACGCGTCAGTGACTGCACGTATTCCGGTGCGCACGAATCGTGACGACCGGTATTTCGGCGATCGCTATCAGGCAATGCCTCGCCACGGCTATACACGGATGTTTGAAAATATGCTCGATCATCCAAATATTGCGTTTGAGCTAGGCTGTGATTTCCGGGACATCGTGGATGATGTCAGCTTCCGCGAAATTATTTACACCGGACCAGTGGACGAGTTTTTCGATTTCTGTTACGGCGAGTTGCCATATCGGTCACTGCGGTTTGAGCACGAAACTCTCGATATGGAGTTTCTTCAACCCGTTGCTGTGATCAACTACCCGAACGATCACGCTTATACCCGAGTTACTGAGTTCAAGCATTTAACCGGGCAGGGGCATCGCAAGACGAGCGTAGTCTACGAATATCCGGGGGATGAAGGCGATCCTTACTACCCGGTTCCAAACGCTGCAAACGCCGCTCTTTACAAACGTTACGCCGAATTAGCAAGCGCGACAGAGGGTGTCCATTTCGTCGGGCGGCTGGCTACATACAAGTACTACAATATGGATCAAGTCGTCGCCCAAGCGCTCACGCTGGTGAAGCAACTGGCGGCGGGTTATCGGGCGCGCCACAGCGTCTCGGCAAACGGCCATTCCTGGTCAACCCAAGCGGTTAGTGCCTGAAACCCGCTACACTGCGCGTATTCCTCCAGTTCCGTGCGTGTGAATTTGTGCGAAGATTCGGTCCAAATTGTCTCGCCCGCTTCGAAGTGGATTGCAGCATCTAGTGCGGCAATATAGACTCGCTGGCGGCGGCAGCATACCAGGTGCATTTCGACACAACGCTCGCGTTCGTTCCAGCGTGCTTCGTGTCTGAAGCTCTTCAGGTCGAAATCGGCATCCAGTTCACGGTTAATACGGCCCAGTAAATTGAGGTTAAAAGCTGCTGTAACTCCTGTTGGGTCATCATAGGCCAGCAGCATGCGATCTACATTTTTTATGAGATCAGCGCCGAGCAGGAATAAGTCACCCGGTAGCAGGTGAGATCTCAAGTCGCGCAGAAATTTTGGAATTTCATGACGATCCAGGTTCCCAATAGAACTGCCCAAAAACAGTAGAAGCAGTTTCTGGTTTGGATCTCTGGTTTGTGCAATTTCAGCCAGACCACTTACCCAGTCGCCACACACCGGCCGGATTTCGCATATGCCTTGTAGCTCTTTTTCACACGAGAAAAGTGCCGCCCGCGAGACATCGATAGGGCGGTAGCAGACCGGGCCTGCGCCCCGGCACACGGCTTCGAGGACATATCTCGTTTTCTTGCCGCTGCCGCTGCCTAGCTCTGCCACGGTCGCCGTGCGGCCCGCGCGTACGGCGATTTCTGCTGCATGTACACGCAATAGCCGTTGGTCGGCGCGCGTTAAGCCATATTCGGGCAACAACGTAATGGCTTCGAATAGCGCGCTTCCAATGTCATCGTAGAAATAACGTGGTGATAATGTCTTCCTTGGCGCAGAGAGGCCCTGCTGGACGCTGAGTGCGAAAGCAGAGAGCTGCGGCTGAGCGGAGATTGACACGCTGGTTCTGCTTTATCCAGCCCGCCCGTCGACGCAGCGAAACGTGGCATATACGTAGGGGTAATCGCGGCGAAACCAGTTTCGAAATGAAGAGCGAAGTAATCGTGCTGCGGTTCGTGGCGATCCACCCTTCAGAACGTTGTGTTCACCGTCGAAAAAATTGGCAGAGTAACCGGGATAAGTGGGAAGTGAACGGAAGCCCGGAAACGGGCCAAAGGTTGTGCTGGTCCATTCCCATCCATTGCCGGTGAGTTGGCTGACTCCGAATGCGCTGTCCCCGTCCGGCGTTGCTGTTACGCTTTCCGGATCCCAGCGTTTAAAATCGAAATTGCCGTACCGCCAGGCCGGAACGTCCTCGCCCCATGGGTACTCGCGGATATCTCCGGATGGGGTGCAGTAAGCGGCCCGGTGAAATTGTTCCTCCGCCGGAATACTTGCGCCGAGCCACTTGGCGTAACTTTCCGCCTGCTGCTCAGTAACGTACACGGGCCAATCAAGCGGCAGCGGAATTTCTTGGAACATTCCGCGATAGAAAAGCTTGCCGTTGCGGCACATCCAGAAGTGCGGCATCGCGGCGCCTGCTTCTACAAAGCGAAGATACTCGCGATTGCTAACTTTGTATTTCTGGATGCGAAAAGCCGGCACCGGTCGGCGCACCTGCCCGAATTCGTTGTCCCAACCAAAGCCGCTGCCGTGCTTGCGGCCAAGGATCGCCTCACCGGCCGGTATATCGCGCCATTCATTGCTGGGGCACGACCTGCTGTCGCTTTCCGGTTGCGCAATCTCGTCCGGAATATTCTTCAATTTGTAATCGAAATTGTGGAACATGTAGGCAAGGGTTTCCAAATGCATCTGCCGGTGTTCCAGGGCCATCAATACAATGTCTTCCGGACACTGATCTATCGCCTCGTCAACTCGTTTGCGGCATCGCCTCACATACGTGCGCACTTGCTCCAAGGACGGCCAATCGGCAGGTGTATCGGAAGGCAGATGTGCTGAATCCGGATCTATACCGGCCTGAAATAAGGCGTCCAACGCAGCATCGGGCGACTCTTTTCCCGCGCCTTGGCGAGCGATCTTAATAGCATCGAAGCCATCCAAATGGCCGATATAAAAGATCACGCGGTGGCGCTCGGCAATCGGCCTCTCATAAATCGCGTGTGGTTTTAGTACTTCGAAGAGCCGATCGCTTTGCATCCGTACCGCCTGAATGTGGGACAGCAATTTGCTCGCTGTTAGTTCTGCAACGGGCATTTCTGGACAAATCTCCCCGGTCTTGGATGATGCACAACGTTCTTATGACGCCAAGGTGTTGCTCAACATAGCAGAAATTCTACGGGTTCGAAGCGCTAAGCATTTTTTTGGCCAGTTGGATCCAAAACCGATTTTGCGAACGCAAGAGCTTCATCGCGGGAATGAATCTCGCCTTCTAATTGAGCCGTTTCTACCGCATCCAGCGCCTGCCCGAGCGCCGGACCGGATTTGTATCCCGCTTCCAGGAGATCGCGGCCAGTGATAAGTCGGGGCGGCCGTATCTCCTCATGGCTGAGTTCTTGCATCATCGATTTTACATATTCATATGTGTCTGTATAGCCGTTGCTCGCCAGGCAATCCAGGCGATGAAGCTCTAAATGTTCTTCGAATTTTGGCAAGCGTAAGAAACGCTTCAGCGTGCTCGCACGCATCTGCCGTACGTCTTTAAACCGCATGTGATTTGCGACTAAAGACGTTACCTGTTCCACATCATCATTGCAAAACCGCAGTTGGGAGAGCCTTTTTCGAGCTATTTCCGCTCCCGCTTCGGCGTGACCATCAAAGCGAATGCGGTCCGCAATTCGAAACGTAGGCGGCTTGCCGGCATCATGCAACAGCACGCCCAACGCAAGCGTTGGGGTGGGATCGCGCAGTTGTTCCAGCATGAGCAGCACATGCGTCCAGACGTCACCTTCCGGATGAAATTCCGGCGGCTGCTGAACCCCTTGGAGTGCCTTGATCTCAGGCAGAATTTGAATCAGCAGATTCGTTTCATCCAGCAGCTCGAATCCTCGACGTGCGTTCCCCCCGGTGAGAATGCGGAGGATCTCATCCCGGATGCGTTCGGCGGAAATCCTGCAAATCAAAGGCGCCAGCCGCTGAATGGCAGCCAGCGTATTCGGCTCGATCACAAATCCAAAACGTGCCGCAAAGCGGACGGCGCGCAGCATGCGCAAATGATCTTCGGTAAACCGGCGCCCCGGATCTCCAATCGCGCGAATTATTTTATTTTGAAAATCCGCCTGGCCATTCACAAAATCTAGAACGCGGCCCGAAATCGGGTCCTCCATCAGCGCATTGATCGTGAAATCGCGACGTTGCGCGTCGAGGGCAGGATCTGTCTCAAAGCGAACCTGATCCGGATGGCGGCCATCGGCATAGGCAGTCTCGCTGCGGAAGGTGGCGACCTCGACATGCACGCCACCTGGGGACCCGACGAGTACTACGCCAAAGTGAGCGCCGACCGTCTGTGAGCCTGGAAAATAGGAAAGGATCTGCCGTGGTGTCGCGCTGGTGCTGATGTCGTAATCCTTGGGCACGTTGCCCAGCAGACGGTCCCGCACGCAGCCCCCGACGAGATAAGCGTCATGCCCGTGGCCGCGCAACGCTACTATGATTTCCCTGGCCAGACGTTCGTGAGGTGTATTTTGCTGAGCCGAACTGAAATCAGGCGTGTTCGCTTTTGACCTTCTTGCGGATCTGGGCCGCTGCATGTCCGTCGGGCGGCGTTTCCGCTTGCATGGCCTGTGCCGCTTCCTGGGCGTCAGCTTCCGCTTTCTTCAGCTCTTTCTTGGATGGTGGCGGCTGCTCGTGCCGGTAATCATGGTCGTGATAACAGGTCCGGCACCGGACTTTTGCTGCCTCGCCATTCACGATGGAGACGATGGAGTGGTTAGTGATGCGGCGGCACTTGACGCAATGGTCGTCAATGATATCGCCTAGTCGCTGTTCACCCATGCAAAGAACGCCGTCATGCGCGAGTATATCAGGAAGCGTAGTCAGCGCGGTTCGTAATCTTGTGCGGGACTGCACGGCTGGTACTCTTTGCTAAACTGAAGCTTCGCGCCCGCTTGGCTGCCCGGGCGACGCTGGTATGCCGGTTGCCAACCCGCGGCGCAGCCTACATCCACGGCCAGGTAGCTCAGTTGGTAGAGCGCAGCCCTGAAAAGGCTGGCGTCGGCGGTTCGATTCCGTCCCTGGCCACCACATTCTAAAGAACTTAGCAGCGGCCCCTCTTCCTCACTTTAGCTCGAGGACACAATCCGGACACATCGGCGAGGTTCTCTTCGCGTGTCCGTTTTCTTTTCGTTATTTGCGGCTCTGAGCAGGCACCACATCTCGCGCGCCGTGCTTCCCGTCCGGGCGATATGCTGGCGCGCCGGCTTCGCATACCGCTCTGTCATCTTCATACTTGAATGGCAAGAATCTTGGCGAGCTCGTAGAGATCGCCGTCGTTCATCATGTACCAACTCGCGAACGTGTGGCGAAGATCGTGGAACCGGAAAATCCACACGCCCGCCGTTATCCCTTCGCGCCGGGCTTCGGAGGGAAAATGTAGTCAGCGCCCAATACGACCGGATATCGTCGGAATTCGGCAGCCACTTCCGGCGTGAGTGGCACATAACGGAAGCGCCCGCCCTTCAGCCTAGACCGGACTGTGATCAGGGATTCGTCATAAAGAATATCGCTCCACTTCAGAGCGAAGATCTCACCCATGCGCATCCCTGTTGTCAGCGCGATTAGGACGATCAGCCGAAGGCGAAGGAACGTTCGGTTGATCGCCTTGGTCCCTTTCGGTACAGCTTCTCATCCAACACCTTCATCAGCCGGCTCAGCTCTTCCTTCGAAAGATACCGGTTTCGCTCGTCATCTGGGCGTTTCACCTCGCCGTGATCGGCCGGATTCCGGTCGATGCCGGTTTCCTTGGACCAGATTGTCGCGCCTTCTCCATCATGTGATGCATGACATTGAAGTGCCGCACGGCTGTCCCCGGAGATAGCCCCGCTTAACGGTCAAGTTCTCGTACCATCGCGTTATCTCTGTTCCATCCACCTCCTCACAACCATGTGGCAGGGTTCGTCGAGATACCCTCGACGACGCTCTTCTGTCGCGTGTGCGATTTCTTCTTGCGGCCGTAGACCTTCCAATACCGGTCGATGAGCGTGGACATCCGGCAATTGACGACTCGCCTGACATCGAGGGGGCGATTTTCATCGCGTGCGCTGAGCTTTTTTCACTCGATTTTCTGGCCAGTTCGTATGACCTGTGCACGAGCGCCGACTTCTGTCTGCCTCCTTCCCACCATCGGATTTTGAACACTCCATCCGACTTCTTCTCAATGGACATTCGCGATCTCCTTTCAGTCAATGATTTTGAACGCATGCTTCAACAAAGCGCTCCAGCGCTTTAATGTCGAACCGCAACGCTCGGCCAACCTTGACCGAGGGGACATCCCGCAACCGGGCCTTCCTGTACACTGTGTCAACATTCAGGCCGAGAAACCGGGCGGCCTCCTCGACTTTCAGGAGCCGCTTACCGATATCACCATTGGATACCGCAGGTCAACTGGCAGCCATGTGCACCTCCTCTAATCCGCGCTGGGTCGCCCATTGCCATGCTCGGCGGCGCACGCGCGAAAGAAATCATTTGTGGCGAAATTCTTGGTTTCAGGCTTCGCCTCGGATGCAATCCGGGATCGCTTCTGGGAGCGGTGAATCGAGGCGTTCAGGCCGCTCCAGCGCATCCAGCAGTTGGAGACCAGCTTCGCGCATTTGATCGGTATGCGGCGCGAACTGTTCTGTGTGTTTGATCGCGAAACGGATTCGGTCGATGGCAACGCGCGCTTAGTAGGCCATCTCGAACTCCATCTCGGTTGGGCGGGCGTGACACTGCGATTCAATCTGGGCAATGATGTTCTCGATCTCGCGTCTCATTCGGTTTCGACCTCCGCAGCCGGCGCGCCGGCTGCATACCACTAGCCCGCAGAAGTTGCCGGGCGGCATCTGGAGTATGCAGTCGCCATTTGGCGACCCTAAGCGAGCATCGTAGGCGCGCTGCTTGATTTCTCCAAAAGTGGCGGCTTCGCTTTTACACGTCAGAGACGAAGTGTGCGGCAGGACGGGATGCTATTTTCATAGCCGTGGAAGCCGGCGTGAGCATTCTGTCAATTGGGCAAGTGCTCTTGGGCAGGGACAAATATTCTCGGACTTTTTGTCGGGGCACAGCAGAATACCGTAGCCAGCGAGTATGCCACCTCGGTTCAATGCATTCGTGAAACCTGCACCTCGCGTTTAGTGGTCCAGCAGGCGGGCAGCCAAGTCGGCGATCTTCGATTTTTCCCACCTACGGTAGGCACTTGGATTGGCAAGGAACGCTTGCCACGCATCGTTCAGGAGCTTGGCTATCGGCATTGAAGTGGGATCGTACGGCTTTAGGCCGACACCCGAACATAATGCGGCGACCTCCTGCACAATCCCAAGCAGCAGGTCGGCAGGAAATGCGAGGTGAAACTCCTGCGGTTCGTTTTGAACAGCCCCTTTGCCTAAGTTCCCCCCATTGTTCCTCTATCGCGTTGGCCTCGGAATGAAACCCGAGCCGCTACAACATCAGCTTGATCGCCGTGGTGCGCGCCGCGTCTGCCGGGTGGCTGTGATGATCTCATAGAAGTTGGGGCTCAGTTGGGCGCAAAGGCGGGTGTTCGTCCAGCCAAAGCCAGGCCCGCACACAAACGTCGCAATTAAGTCGCATCCAAACTCGATGCTCCACTCTCCGAGCCATCGGTTTCGCTAGGTTTCCAATGCGTTTACGGAATTCCCCGGCCACCCCTCGCTCTGCGCGCGGAGAATCTCCGCCTGAAAGTAAACTTGAACACGTTCTCGGATCTTGGCGAGGAAAGTCGCGTTCGAAACAGAACGATATGCCCGAGTTCGTGATACGTGTCTGGAAGCCCAAGAAGATGATCCGGCTCGGAATGAGGAAGCAGGAGCAGGTCCCCCCGGTGATGGTGCAGTAATACTGCGTGCTCATCGCCGTGCAGAGCGGCCGTGCGTGGGGAAAACCGAATTCCGCACACATCTCTGCAATAAGTCGGGTCAGGAACAGGTCTCTGACTGAAAACCGGCTGAGAGCGAAGACGGGCCATCATCGGCGACCTGCGCGAATTCAGCAAGGCGTTTGTAAATCTGGAAGATGTTTCGAGCGAACGTCGGCTGGGCGAGATCGGAATCTTGTAGGAGGTCTTCTATGACATTGGTGGACTGTTCGACGCGCCGCTGGAACTGATCGCGGTAAGCCAAAACACCACGGGGCAAACTGGACGGCACGGCAACGAGGTCCCGGAGTAGAGACCTGTATCGCTGCAGAAGGTCGTGTAGAAGTTGCTCCAGCAGTGACGGCATTCATCTTCTGCGAAGTCGACGGAACATCGCTGAGGCGCTCGCATCCGCTGCATCGCAGATTTCGCGGAAGCACGCGCATTACCTCTGAATCGACCGGTGCGTTGCCGCTGAGCGCCCGTTCGGCGGAACTGAGATCATCCACTAAATAGCCGAGTTGAGGTTGCCGAAGTGGTACAACACGTGACGCATCTTGAGATGCCGCATCTCCTTCACACTTCAATGCTTTTCAACTGCTTTAAGATGAACGCCTCTCTCCGAACGGGATCCCGTCCGTTATGCCAGGCTGCAATTTCACGAAAGTAATATTGCCGCTGACACCTGCGAAAACAGCGCTCTGCCGAGAAGGACCAATCGAGTGCTATATCATTCCTTACGGCTCTTGCTTCGCGATGCCTTTCTTTTCTCCAACACATCCAGGAGAGCGTCCCAGTCCTCAGGCGATGCTATATTTCGCGCCCTCTCAAAGAAACGCCTGCGCATGGCCGCTGAAAGTCTCAAGCTCTTCGGGCAGCTTGTTAGCGAGTTGTAGAAATTCCAGTGGATCCACACCAAGCGCATGTGCGAGTGAACGAATCGTATCTGCGCCTGGAGTATAGGGGACCCGTTCGTTCTCGACCTTTGACAAATACGAGAAATCCACGCCTGCCAATTCTGCGAGTTGCCTCAGAGTCAAGCCCTTCTCGTGCCGGAGCTCCCGCAATCGCTTGCCGAAATCGGACATCTTGATCGTCCCTTCGATCCGAGTGTAGGCCCATGTTGACTTCAGTCAACTACAACAACCTTACTTGTTCTCAGGAGTCTGCCGTACCGAGGGCACAACTGGGGGCGCCGGTGTTCGGTGCCATGAAGGAGAACGAAAACCAAACCGTTTAGGTCTGTCAAGGTCTTGCATCCGCAAAGCCGCAAAACGGGAATTCGAGTTGATCGAGGGGCTAAACCGATAACTTAAGCTCCAACGGAGGTAACATCCTGGCATTCTCCAAGTCCTCGACTATACCGAGCATGAACTCGGACCAGCGCTCATATTTCGCCATGATCCAGATGCTATCCGGCTTGATCATTTCCTGGCTCAGTCTGGCGAGAGGCTCAACGTGAGCGAAACGCGTCAACCTGGTTCGCCAGATTGCAGAGGCATTGAAGTATGCCCATGAGAAGCGGTGTTTGATTTGATGTTTCGAAATGCGGTGTAGTTCGATAGCCCGGATTTGCTGCGGATTTACATGGACCGCCAGCACCGAAATGCGGCGACACACTCCCACTTTTGACCAAGTCGGCGCGGTAAGTGGCCAACTCAGCGATTACGGCAGTATGATTACGGCAGTATTATGACACGATTTCAAGAGAACGGGAACAACCCTGCCAGATCTGCTTGGTGATTAGGAGGATCGGGCACGATGTGGCCGCAGCTTCCCTCACGTGTATATCTCGGCCCCTGCGGTGAGCTTACTGTGAAATCAGTCCGAAAGCCGGATGCCGCAAATCGGCACGCCCGGTTTGATGAGCGGGGATGGAAAACAGGGCGGCTTCACTCAGTACCTCCGCCTATCCTCCCCTCTACACCATTGATCCAACACCCAAGTTCGAGGCTTGGGGCATCGGCCTATGGTTTGATAATTTACTCGTCATGGTGCAAAATCGTGTGCTCTGCTTTGGAATCTATTATTTTGGGCTTCTGTGATGGTTACGCGTGAAAAACCGACCGTGAATCGCTTGCGTGATCGGATCACTCAATTAGAACGAGAGAAATCCCAATTACTGCAAATGATCGCAGCCGCCCCCGTTGGCTTCGCGCTTCTCAACTCGAGCTTACGGTTTATCCGCATTAACCCGGCTCTAAAAGTCATTGATGGTCGTTTGGCAGACGAACACATCGGCCAAACACTTCGAGAGGCACTTCCTGAGCATGCTGATGCCCTGGAATGTCTGTGCCGCAACGTTCTTCAAAATCAAAAGCCCATTCTCAATCTTCAGATCAGCGGGGTCCCCGTTGGTGGACACACTAAAAAGCGAACTTATCTCGCATGCCTTTACCCCGTTCGCGCAGACAAAAAGGCGTTGAATATCGGGCTACTCATAAGAGATGTAAGTTCTTACACACTAGAGACG
Organism: Terriglobia bacterium; assembly: GCA_021324185.1. Classification (GTDB taxonomy): domain Bacteria; phylum Acidobacteriota; class Terriglobia; order Bryobacterales; family Bryobacteraceae; genus Bog-105. The sequence goes on from JAJPJN010000056.1 coordinate 12,129, forward strand.
ATCGGCCGCTTTAGCTCAGTGCTGACTGACGATTTCAATAGCATCCTCTCCGCCGTTTTGGGCAGCTTTGATGCGAACCTTGACGGCTTGCACGAGGCTCACCCAGCGTTCAGCGGTCTTCGTAAGGCGCTCGAATCGAATGAGCAAAGCGCACAACTGATCCGGCGGCTGCTGGGTTTCATCAGCAAGAGCGGACACCTCCTGACGACTCGGGAACAGCAGATTTTGGAACTGATTGCAGACGGAAAGAGTTCCCAAGAGATCGCAAAAGTGCTAAGAATCAGTTTCAAGACCGTTGTCACGCATCGTTCCACGATCATGAAGAAACTCGACGCTCATGAGACCGCTAGCCTGATTCGGCACGCCATCCGCCGAGGTCTCATTCAGCCGTGATGTGACCGACGGATAAATACCCTACAGCGCTCGTTGTTTCGTGAGCGCACCACAGTTGTACGTCAGGAATCCAGCATCGGTATTTGCGGCGTTGCGTAGAGGTCATCCCGCAATTCTTCTGGAATGTGCTTTTCTCGGGTAATCGCCCGATGGCCTGTTCCTGCTATTGAGTGTTAAAAACAAGGAGCCGAAATGTGGCCCCGTGGCGCATGGACACGCCGCCTAGCGAAAGGCGCTCCGAACAGAAGTAGATGACTCCTGTCTTCAATCCAAGCTCTCCCCAAGCAGCGCCAATTTTTACCCTGTTCGTTTTCGTCCTGCTTTCTTGCATCGTAATTCTGGCCCTCGTTGCCGGCCTGGTTGTATATGCGTGTTTCCGATATCGAAGAAGGTCGGGCGAAGGCGACCCGCCCCAGCGGTTTGGCAGTCAAAAGCTGGAAATCGCGTGGACAGTCGCGCCTTTCCTTCTGCTGGTCGCCATTTTTATCTTTACCGCCCGTGCTATGTCCAACTCTGATCCGACACCCGCCGATGCCTCTTCTCCCGACATCGTGATCGTGGGCCATCAATGGTGGTGGGAAGCCCAGTACCCGAAAGGTGGCTTTCGAACCGCCAACGAGATCCATCTGCCAGCCGGCCGCGATATGGGTGTGCTGATCAAGACTAACGATGTCATCCACGACTTTTGGGTGCCGCAGCTAGCGCGCAAGGTGGATGCAATACCCGGCTACCCCAACTACCTTTTGCTGCACCCTGACAGGCCTGGCGTTTACCTGGGGGCGTGCTCGGAATTCTGCGGAGAAGAGCACGCCTGGATGCGATTTCGTGTCCTCGTGACTTCGCAATCGGAATTCGAGACATGGGAGCGCCAGCAAGTCCAAATAGCGTCCGCACCTTCGGAACTGTTATCCAACGAAGGCGCGCGCCTGTTCCAGGAGAAGGCGTGTATGAAGTGCCACACCATTTCGGGTACCGAAGCGAAAGGCGAGGTGGGTCCCGATCTCACACATTTTCTGAGCCGGCATAAATTCGCGGGTGAACTCCTCGACAATACACCGGAAAACGTAGCGCGCTGGTTGAAAAATCCACAGCAGATCAAACCGGGTTGCCATATGCCAAATATGCAACTTACAGATGACCAAGTGAAATCACTGACGGCTTATTTGGACGGCTTGCAGTGAGCGATATCCCGATCCCGGCAGACAGTCTCCCGGTCGCGGCCGAAATCGAAGCAGAGAACAAGCGCAGTCTTCTCAGTTGGGTAGCTTCTGTCGACCACAAGCAGATTGCCGTCATGTATCTGCTTACGAGTTTGTTCTTCTTCGGCCTCGGTGGCATCGAAGCGCTGTTAATGCGCCTTCAGCTTGCCTGGCCAGGCATGGCGATACTCTCGCCCGATGGCTACAACCAAATCTTCACCATGCATGGCACAACCATGATCTTTCTTGTGGTGGTGCCGTCCTTACTAGGCTTGGCGACCTATCTTACGCCGCTGATGATCGGGGCGAACGAAATGGCTTTTCCGCGCCTCAACGCATTCAGCTATTGGCTCGTGCTCTTCGGTGGACTCTTGTTGTACTTCAGCTTTTTCGGAGGAGCAGCGCCAAATGCAGGCTGGTTCAGTTATGCACCACTGAGTGAAAAGCCCTACTCGTTTCAAGCGGGATTGGACTATTGGGCGGTATCGCTGTTAGCCATTGGTGTCGGAACAGTCGCGACCGGACTGAATCTGATCGTCACGATCATCACCTTGCGTGCCCCGGGACTTTCTCTCAAACGAGTGGGCCTGTTTGTCTGGATGGTACTGGTCAATTCGTTTCTCATTATTTTGGCCTTGCCCGCCCTGAACGCGTCACTGCTGATGCTTCTGGTGGACAGGCAATTGAGCACACATTTCTTCACGCAGCAGGGCGGCGGGTCGCCGCTTTTATGGCAACACTACTTCTGGTCGTTTGGCCATCCGGAGGTGTACATCATGGTCCTGCCGGGTTTTGGAATTATTTCGGAAACGATCCCAGTATTCTCGCGGCAGCCGATTTTCGGTTATGGTTTCGTTGCCGCTTCGACAGTAGCCATCGGATTGCTGAGTCTGGGCGTTTGGGCGCATCACATGTTCGCTGTGGGAATGGGCCATCGTTGGGACATGACGTTCGGCGCCGCAAGTATGTTGATAGCCATCCCGACAGGCGTCAAGATCTTCAATTGGACCGCCACCATGTACGGCGGCGCCATCAGGTTTACGACGTCGATGTGGTTTGCGATCGCTTTCCTGATCACGTTCACCATGGGCGGTTTGAGCGGCGTGATGTTCGCAGCGGTTCCCATTGATTGGCAAACGACGGACACGTACTTCGTCGTTGCCCACATGCATTACGTGCTGTTCGGCGGAACTCTGTTTTCGGTTTTCTCGGGCCTATATTACTGGTTCCCCAAAATGAGCGGCAAGATACTTTCTGAGAAGCTGGGCCGCTGGCATTTCTGGCTGACATTCATCGGGTTCAACATGACTTTTCTCATCCAACATGTCCTGGGGCTCGCGGGAATGCCGCGCCGCATTTTCACATACCCGGCGCTGCCGGGCTGGGGAATCATGAATCTCATTTCCACAATCGGCGCTTTCGTCCTGGGCATCTCGGTTGTTGTGTTCCTATGGAACCTTTATGTGAGCTTTCAGCGCGGAGAACTCGCGGGAGACAATCCTTGGAATGCCTGGACGCTCGAATGGGCGACCAGTTCACCGCCGCCCCTGCAGAACTTCAAAGCGGTTCCACCGGTGCGTAGCCGGCGCCCGTTGTGGGATCTCGCTCATCCGGAGGATCCAGATTGGAAGCGTTAACCGATATAGGAGTCGTGGCGGGCTCCATTGAAAAGACAAAACTGTGCGTGGCGCTCTTTATCGCCTCGGAATCCACGTTCTTCGGATATCTGATTCTGGCCTATGTCTATTTCCACGGATTCATTTCCAGCGGCCCTACTGCAGCAAATAGCCTTCACCCGGCAAGTACCGGAGTGTACACGGCGTTCTTAATGGCGAGCAGTGGGACCGTCTGGCTTGCCGGGCGCAGCTTGAGAAAGCAAAACCGGCGCGGATTTCTGGTGTGGCTCTGCATCACTATCGCGATGGGTTTGGTTTTTCTGTATGGAGAAACCCGCGAATATCTGCATTTACTCGACCAGCAGGTAACCATCAGCAGAAATCTGTTTGGCACAACGTATTTTGGCCTCACGGGAATGCACGGCATTCACGTGATCATCGGACTCACACTGCTGAGCATCATTTTAGGAATCGACCTGACGAAAGATCGCGGACCGCGCTATCAGGTTGCGGTTGAGTCGGTCTCGATGTACTGGCATTTTGTGGACTGTGTTTGGATTGCTGTCTTCAGCGTCGTTTATCTCTGGAGCACGCGATGAGTATGTGGGCTTGGTTGGCCAATTTATTTCGTGCGTATCCATTCAGCATGCAAATGACTGGCCATATGCTTCTGGCGCAAGTGTTCGCGCCTTTATTGCTGCTCGCACTCCCTCGCGCGATGGCCAGCCGGATCGCGGAAGAGCCGTTGACAAAAAAACTGAGCTGGCTTTTGTCCCATCGCCCCGTCACTTGGCTTGTGGGAATGGGAGCCATGTGGACGTGGCATTTGCCTGCGGCGTGTCACGCGATCGCAAGCCATCCTGGCTTGGAATCGGTTGAGGACATTTCCTTTTTCTTGAGCGGAATCGTGTTTTGGTGGCCCATTTTTTCACCGCTTCCGCGCGAGCGAATGACTCCGGTGCCTTGGGCCGTGCTTTATCTGGTTTGGGGCTGCCTGAGTTGTACGTTGCTCGGCATTATTCTTGCGTTCGCCCCTTCGGGCGGTCACGCCGGGATGCCCGGGATCACGGCTGCCGACCAGCACACCGGCGGCTTGATTATGTGGGTGCCCGGCTGCCTGATCTATCTCGCCGCCGTGATTGCCATGTTTGCGCGCTGGTATAGCACGCCGGAAGAGATCGTCGTCGAATACAGGATTTCTTCCGGATCGGAGTTGACGAGATGAACGATAAGACCAAACCTCCTCGAAGTGGTCTCACTGGAATCGCCAGCGTGCTCGGCGGCATAATAGGCACTCTGGCCCGCTTCCGCGTGATCGGCCGCGAGGTGCGTGATTTAGGCAAAGATTTGATCGAGGCCGGCCATGAAATCCATGAAACTCTGGAGACGAGCGCAGATTCAGAGCAACAGCACCCGCGCGAGGCGCTGGAATCCGGCGCCGTCATCGATAACAAATTAGAACAGATCGAACCAAAGCAGTCATCCACAGCAGAACTTCCGCCGGGCTGGAATCTGGCGCGTCCTCATAAGCTGCCGAGGCCCACCTATTGGCCTGCCGTTTTGGCGGGTGGCGTGGTGGTATTTGCCTGGGGACCTCCGACAAGCTGGACTGTTTCCGTTGTGGGAGCCGTGGTCTCGATCATCGCGATAAGAGGCTGGATAGGAGAACTTCGCCATGAGTCTAAATCCGAATGAGACAAAACCGAGCGAGCTGCGGCGCGATTTCCTGACCGCGCTGTGTGTCGGGGTCGGCGGCCTCACAGCGCTGATTGTGGCCGTGCCGGTTGTCGGTTTTCTTCTCGGCCCACTGCTGCGTGATACCGGACGGAAGTGGCGCGCAGTGGGACCTTTGGACAAATTTAAAACCGGCGACACCGTCGAAGTGAAATTTGAAGACGCGTCTCCGCTGCCGTGGGCAGGAGTTACCGCAGAGACGGGCGCTTGGCTGCGGCGCAACAGCCAAACGGAACTCATCGCTTTTTCGGTGAACTGTTCCCACCTCGGTTGTCCTGTGCGTTGGGAGCCAGCGGCAAAGCTCTTCATGTGTCCCTGCCATGGAGGCGTTTATTACAGCGATGGATCGGTCGCAGGAGGCCCCCCGCCCCGCGGTCTCACTCAATATCCCGTTCGCGTTCGAGACGGCAACGTGGAAATATTGACTTCTCCGATTCCGATTACCTAAAGCCATCGGAGAATCCCTCATGTGGTTTTTGAAACTGATCTGGAAGATCCTGTCGATCCCATGGAAGATTTGGGAGTGGTTTGACGATCGAAGCGAGATCTCGAAAACGCTTGGTCCTCTATTGCGCCATCCGATACCGCCGGGAACGGGATGGAAGTACGTATTCGGTAGCGCTACTCTAATCGCCTTTCTCATACAGGTGGCTACAGGGATTGCTCTCGCGACAGTGTATGTATCGTCGGCCGGCGGCGCTTACAAGAGTCTCGAGTTCATCAGCCATCAGGCGACGTGGGGTTGGTGGGTGCGCGGGATGCATTACTTTGGCGCCAGCGCCATGGTGCTTCTAGTCGGCTTGCACATGGGCCGCGTGTTTCTCACTGGATCTTATAAATTCCCGCGCGAATTGAATTGGCTTACCGGCGTCATCTTACTGTTTTTGACATTGGCGATGGGCTTTACCGGACAGTTGCTGCGTTGGGATCAAACCGGAGTCTGGTCGACGACGATAGCGGCGGAACAGGCCGGCCGCGTGCCGGTAATCGGCCATTGGATCGCACGCCTGATTTTCGGCGGTAACACCGTGGGTGGCGCAACCCTCAGCCGCTTTTTTGCCGTTCACGTGTTCTGGATTCCGGCGGCCATCTTTGCCGTGGTCGGTTTCCATCTTTATCTGGTCATTCGCAACGGCATTTCGGAACCACCAAAGCCCGGGCATGCGATCAATCCTAAGACGTACCGGGCGTGGTACAAGGGATTGCTCGAACGCAGCGGAAGGCCTTTCTTTCCCGATGCGGCCTGGCGCGATGTCATCTTTGGCTTGCTCGTGGTGGTATGCATTGTCGTGCTCGCGGGCATCGTTCACGCGCCGGAACTAGCCGGGCCGCCGAATCCGGCGCTGATTCAGACGGAACCACGGCCAGATTGGTACCTGCTTTGGTACTACGCGTTGCTCGCGTTGACGCCTCACTACATGGAGAGCTATTTGATGATTCTGGTGCCACTTGTAATTGCTGTGCTGCTCCTCTTCTTCCCGCTGATTTTCAATCGTGGCGAGCGCAGTGTTTCACGCCGGCCGTGGTCGGCGGCAATCGCCATTTTTGTGGTCCTGGTTGTCGCGACTTTGTGGTACCAGGGCAAAACCGCCCACTGGTCGCCTGCTTTCGATGCGCCGCCGCTTGCGATTCAGACCATTGGCTTTGCCAGCGGGCCAATCTACCAGGGAGCGCAGCTCTTTCATGAGCGCGGATGTGAAGACTGTCACGCAATCGGCGGCCAAGGCGGCCACCGCGGGCCAGATCTCAGCACCGTAGCGGACCGCCTCACCGAGGAGCAGATGACAGTGCGCATCCTGAACGGGGGCAACAATATGCCCGCCTTCGGCAGCATTCTCACGCCGCAGGACCTCACGCTCCTGCTGGATTTTCTCGACTCACGAACCGCCTACAAAAATACCTCGTTTAGGCGAACCGGCGGGCAGCACTGAACATGAGCACATATTTCCAAAGGATAAATCGATGACAAAAGCAGGAACTGTAGCAGACCACCTTATAGAGCGGTTAGTCGAATGGGGAATCGACACCATCTTTGGTTTTCCGGGGGATGGTATCAACGGCATTTTTGAAGCTTTACGCACGCATAAAGACAAACTGCGCTTCATCCAAGTACGGCATGAAGAGGCCGCGGCTTTTGCCGCCTGTGGCTATGCGAAATTCACGGGCCGTTTGGGGGTTTGCCTTGCGACTTCCGGCCCTGGAGGCATCCACCTCCTGAATGGCCTCTACGACGCCAAATGCGATGGCCAGCCCGTCCTTGCCATCACGGGCCATACCTTTCACGACTTGATCGGCACTCACTACCAACAGGATGTCGACCTCGACAAACTCTTTATGGATGTGGCCGCCTACAACCAGCGAGTGATGGGCCCGGCGCACGTGGTGAATGTCGTCGACGAAGCGATCAAGACGTCTTTGACGCGCAGAACGGTTTCTCACATCACGATCCCTAAAGACATTCAGGAATGGACGCGATCTGAAAGCGAACGCTCATCGGCAAACATTGCCGAGCACAGTGCCGATCTCTTCGCCGCCCCTCATCCGATTCCGTCGGAGCGGTTGCTAAAGCAAGCCGCCGAACTGATCAATAAGGGATCGAAGGTAGCGATACTCGTTGGACGCGGTTGCCTAAATGCCCGGGAGGAGGTACTGGCGCTGGCTGAAGCCGCGGGCGCGCCGATAATAAAAGCGCTGTTAGGAAAAGCGGTGATACCGGATCGCAGCCCGTACACGACCGGAGGCATCGGGCTGCTGGGCACGGCTCCCTCGCAGGACGCGCTCAAGGAATGCGACACGTTTATCATGGCCGGCTCCAGTTTCCCGTACATGGAGTTTCTTCCCAGGCCAGGACAGGCCAAGACCATTCAGATCGACATCGATCCTACGCGAATTGGATTGCGGCATCCGGTGGACGTGGGTCTTATCGGCGATTGCCGCAGTGTCCTGAAGGCACTGTTGCCGCTCATTAAACACAACAAAGACAGGGGGTTCCTTGAAAAGGCGCAGAAGCGCATGGCCGATTGGAATGACCTTATGGAAAAACGGGGCACGCGCACCGATATTCCGATGAAACCACAGGTGGTGACTTATCACTTGAATAAGCTGCTGGATTCGAACGCGATCGTCTCTTCCGATAGCGGCACGATTGCAACCTGGACAGCTCGCTATATTGAAATGCGCGATGAAATGCAGTTCTCGCTTTCGGGCTCGCTGGCCACGATGGCCAATGGCCTCCCCTACAGCATTGGAGCAGCCGTCGCGTACCCGGGACGGCAGGTCGTCTGTGTTGTAGGCGACGGCGGCTTAACGATGCTGATGGGCGAGATCGCCACGCTCGTCAAATACAAACTGCCGGTCAAAGTTGTCGTCATTAAAAACAACGTTCTGGGTGAGATTAAGTGGGAGCAGATGGCTCAGGAGGGCAATCCCCAATACGGAGTGGAGTTACAGCCCATCGATTTTGCAGGATACGCAAGATGTTGCGGAGCAGCCGGCTTCACCATTGAAGATCCCAAAAACGTGGAGAGTACACTGCGGCAGGCGCTTGCGCATCCCGGTCCCGCAGTAATTGAAGCAGTGGTCGATCCCAATGAGCCCCCACTACCGGGAAACATTTCGGCCGAACAAGCGCTGCATTTTGCCGAAGCGCTGGCAAAAGGAGAAAAAGATCGCTGGAAGGTCATAAAGACCGTTATCGAAGATAAGGTTCGGGAAGTTATCTAGCCATGAGCAACTCCGAGCGCGTCGAACGAATTCGGGATGCATTGCGCAAGAACAAGTGGGACTTGGTAGTTTGCGCTCTGCCCATGAATGTGCTCTTGCTCTCTGGTTATTGGCCTGTAGTGGGTACGGGTGTGGCGGTTGCTTCGAAAGAAGGCAAGATCAGTCTTTTGGTTCCGGAGGACGAGGAGGATCTCGCAAGGCACGGATGGGCCGATGAGGTACGAACCTTCAAAGCAGGCTCGTTGAATGAAGTTATCACCGCTTCAGAGGCGATACGCGAGCCTCTGAAGCGCTTAGCGCGAGGACTTTTCGCCGGACCGGTGCGAGTTGGCTTTGAAGCGCAAGAGACCTCGGAGCCGGCTTTCTATGCAGCGATACATCTTTACACCGAAACGATGCGCGAGCTGCTTGAGGAAACTTTCAACATCGCCGCGCTTACTGCTGCCGATGAAGTTCTAGCACATCTGCGCGGTTGTAACACACAGTTTGAAATCAGCCGGATTCAAACTGCCTGTCAGATCGCTGAAACAGCATTTGAGCACGGCTGCCAGCAGATTAGGGCCGGTGCAACTGAGGTGGAAATTGCAGCGATCTTCCGCGAGCCTTTGAGCGCAAGCGTTGTGGATTACCCCAAGGTGCAGCGGGCCGATGGTTTCGCATGGTGCATGTCGGGAAGTAATTCTGCGCTCGCCTCAGGGGCTTACGCGCGTTCACGGCCTAAGCAGATCGAATGGGGAGATCTGGTTTTAGTGCATTGTAATTCCTATGCGGACGGGCACTGGACCGATATAACGCGCACCTATTTTCTTGGCGAATTGGAACAACGCGCAACGCAGATGTATGAGGCGGTATTCGCCGCCCGCGAAGCTGCTCTGGCCGCAATTCGTCCTGGCGTGAAAGCAGCGGACATTGATAAAGCAGCGCGAGACGTTTTGGAGAAGCGCGGGTTCGGTCACCAGTTCAAGCATTCCACCGGACACGGTGTAGGTTTCTCGGCGATAAGCGCCAATGCGAGGCCACGCCTTCACCCGAAATCGCCAGACATACTTCAGATCGGCATGGTGTTCAATGTGGAACCCGCCATTTATTTTGACGGGTACGGGGGCATTCGCCACTGCGACATGGTGACCGTCACTGAGGGGAGCGCAGAAGTGCTCACCTCATTTCAATGCCAGATCAACGAGTTACAGGTGGGGGTCTAGTTAAGAAAGGTTTTTAAATGCCACGTTTTCGAGGAACTAAGAGCGCGTTTGGCGCACCGGGGGATCAACCTCGTTGGACTTACGCTGACAAAGACGGTGTCGGCACGGCGTGTTCAAGCGGAAGTCGTGTTTGGTTCACCATTTGGCGTGGCGCTTTGACGGAGATCTACTACCCGACCGTGGATCGTCCACAAATGCGCGATCTTGAGTTTTTATTCGCCGATGGGAATGGCACGTTCATAGAAGAGAAGCGAGATCTCGATTATGAGATCGAGAGAATGGAGCCTTCACAAGGTTATAAAATCACCAGGCGAGATCCTCGCGGCCATTTCTACTTCACCAAGGAAGTGATTGTCGAACCCTTTCGCCCCTGTGTCTTGCTCCATGCGGCTATCCAAGGAGATGACAAATTCCTCCAGAATCTCAGGACCTACCTGCTGTGCGCTCCTCATTTAGAGAATGGAGGCGAGGGGAACAGTGCTTTCGTGGTCGAAGTTTCGGGCCGGGAGTTACTTGTCGCTAATAAAGGTGCCCGCTGGCTCGCAGTAGGAGCTTCTTGTCAATTCTCGCGACTCTCTTGCGGATACGTTGGGCAGAGTGATGGCTATACGGATGTCGCAAAGCATCACAAAATGGAGTTTGAGTTCGATGAGGCGAAGAACGGCAACGTGGCGCTTACGGGAGAACTCGATCTTTCGAAGGGCCGTGAGTTCACGGTCGGCATTGCATTCGGTGAAACTCTTCCCAGTACGCTTTCAGTGCTCTTTCAAAGTCTTGGTCTTCCTTACAAGGAGCAACGCAAGATTTTCATCGATCAATGGGCTGCAGCATCAAAGGAGAGGAAGTCTCTCGAAAAAACGAGCGGGGACGAGGGGCGGTTGTTTCATTCGAGTTACAACCTGCTATTGACTCACGAAGACAAGTTATACCAGGGAGCATTCGTGGCGTCGCTCGCGAATCCTTGGGGCGAAGCGCGAAACGACCATGAGGGACAGGGCGGTTATCACCTGGTTTGGACGCGCGACATGGTGGAGAGCGCGATGGGTCTGCTCGCCGCCGGCAATACGGAGGCGCCTTTACGGGCGCTCATTTACCTGGCAGCCCGGCAGGAAGAAGACGGCAGCTTTCCTCAAAATTTCTGGGTGGATGGCACGGCTTTCTGGAAAGGAATGCAACTCGACGAAGTCGCATTTCCCGTGCTGCTAGCCTGGCGTCTTCACCAGTTGAAGCTGCTGGGAGAATTCAACCCTCGCGTGATGGTAAACCGGGCTATCGCTTTCCTCCTGCACAGCGGGCCAGTAACGGGCGAGGAGCGATGGGAAGAGGCGAGCGGCTATTCCCCTTCCACGCTGGCGGTGATTATCTCCGCTTTTATTTGCGCGGCCTCTTTCGCGCGCGCAGAAAAGGACAGCAACACAGCGGATTTTCTGGAGAGCTACGCAGACTTTCTGCGCTCGCATCTGGAGGAGTGGACCGTCACAACGAAAGGATCGCTTCTTAGCGGCTCCTCCCGGTATTTTGTGCGCCTGAATCCGGCCAAGCCGGGAGAGGTCGCGGCCCCCGGAGCGATAGACGAAGTTGAGCTCAAGCTCACCAGCCGAGCTCCTGGCGCACCCGAATCCTTTCCGGCACGAGACATTGTAGACGCTGGTTTTCTGCAACTGGTCCGCTATGGAATCCTTTCTGCCAACGATCCTTTAATCCTCGACAGTCTGAAGCCCATTGATGCAACGCTCAAGGTAGACACGCCCCGCGGCCCCTGCTGGCACCGTTACAACCACGACGGCTATGGTCAGAAGCCCGATGGCGGTCCTTACACAGGTTGGGGAAAGGGACGCGCCTGGCCGCTTCTTACCGGCGAACGAGCACACTATGAGCTTGCTGCCGGTCGCGATTATCGCCCGCTACTAAATGCAATGGAGCAGTTCGCTAATAAGGGTGGCCTCGTGCCGGAACAGATCTGGGATGAAGCGGATCTCCCCGAAGCGCATATGTATGGCGGAAAACCGACCGGATCAGCCAATCCTCTGCTGTGGGCGCATTCGGAATACCTGCGGCTCCTCCGCTCGTCTCACGACGGAAAGGTCTTTGATTTGATCCCGGAAGTCGCCGCCAGATATGCAAACGGCAAGACGAAAAGCAAAGTGGAGTTCTGGTTGCCCAAGCATCCAATCCAGCGGGTATGGAAAGACCGCGCGGTTCGCATCTGCGCCCCGGAGCCGTTCCGTCTTCGCTGGTCGGCCGATCAATGGAAAACATGGAAGGACAACGATTCGCAGCCTACCGGGGTCGGCGGCGAATACTTCGACATAGCCCCTTCCGAATTCCAGGCTGCAGTTGAGTTCACTTTTTATTGGACAACCCGTGAACAGTGGGAGGGCCGGAATTATCGGTTCGAAGCGCATCAGGAAGAGTCAAAATGGAAAACTCAAATCTCGGGAAAGTAGTCGTCGTCACCGGCGCCTCTGCCGGTGTCGGGCGGGCTGTAACGGCGGAGTTCGCGCGGCAGGGAGCGCATCTGGGGTTGATCGCGCGAGGCCGCGAGCGCTTAGAAGCGGCCAAGCGTGAAGTCGAACAATTGGGCGGAAAGGCCGTCGCGTTGCCCACCGACGTGGCAGACGCTCAGCAAGTGGAAGCGGCAGCCGAGCGTGCCGAACAAGAATTGGGACCGATCGACATCTGGGTTAACGTGGCGATGACTACGATTTTCGCGCCGTTTCTTGAGATCAAGCCGGAGGAATTCAAGCGCGCCACGGAAGTCACGTACCTGGGACAAGTTTACGGAACGATGGCAGCGCTGAAACGCATGCACGCGCGTGATCGTGGCGTAATCGTTCAGGTTGGCTCGGCGCTGGCGTATCGTTCGATCCCGCTGCAATCGCCATACTGCGGGGCCAAGCACGCGATTGTGGGATTCACGGACTCGATCCGCTCCGAGTTGATTCACGACAAAAGCAACGTACATATTACGGCCGTAATGCTGCCCGCGATGAACACGCCCCAGTTCACTTGGTGCCGCACGCGTTTACCCCGCCATCCTCAGCCGGTGCCGCCAATTTTCCAACCTGAGGTGGCGGCTCGGGCTATCGTTTGGGCAGCAGGTCAGAAACGTCGCGAGGTGTTTGTTGGTTGGCCCACCGTGCTCGCGATTTACGGTCAGGACATTGCACCATCGTTTGCCGACCGTTATCTGGCAAAAACTGCCTATAGCGGCCAGCAGACTTCAGAGCCAGTGGCGGCAGACCGCCCGGATAATTTATTCGAACCCGTGCCGGGCGACTTTGCGGCTCATGGCGTTTTTGATCAGCGATCCAGCGACTTCAGCGTGCAGACCTGGATGGATATGCATCGGGGAAAGCTATCGCTCGCAGGCGTGGGTTTGGCAGTGCTCGCGTTGATTGCTCTAAAGAGGAAGAAATAATGCTGACCGAATTGACTCCGGCGGAACTGAGCAGCGATCTGCGCCAGGGGCCGAGTGAGTTCTTGAAACATCGCCACACTGTCGCGGGCCTTTCTTTGTTTTCTGCGGGCGTGATGGGAGGAATCGCGCTTTATCAACTCGGCATTTTGGAAGAGATTCCCGAGCCGCGATGGAGTAAATTCAATGCGGAAAAAGTGAACGGTTCCGCAGAAGCATATTCTCACCTCGCCGTTCCCGATGCGTTGCTGGGTTTCGTGAATTATCGGGTGACAGCTTGCTCAGCGGGTATGGGCGCACAGAAGCGTTGGGGAACACACCCATGGATTCCGATAAGCATGGGGGCCAAGGCATTACTAGACGCCGCGCTCGCCGGTAAACTCACGGTTGACCAGTGGACCAAATATCGCGCCTTTTGCTTCTGGTGTCTGTTGACGACGGCTGCTACCTTTGCGGGGCTCCGGTTTTCAATTGCCGAAACAAGAGCCGCTGTTGGCACCCTCATTGGAGGAGACCGTGGCTGAGCTCCCGGATCCTCGACTCGAACGGAGCTTGGAAGAGGTCGACCTTGATCTACGAGAGGGCCGGTTCCAGCGCTGGCTGTCGTTAATTGCCGGTCTGTCCAGCATATTGAGCGGTGTGGAGGTCGCCTACGAGCACTACAAGGGAAGTTACAGCCGCCGCATCATGTACACGCCGGTAATCCTGAGTGGCGCACTCGCTCTGGGAGGAGTATCTGGTTTTTTCAGCCGGCGCGCAGCAAAAACAGTGCTACCTGCCCTCTCTGTGGTGACACTTGCGGATGGCGTCACCGGCTTCTATTTCCACGTGCGTGGGATTCAGCGAAAGCCAGGCGGCTGGCGGCTGCCAATTGTAAACATGATCATGGGACCGCCGATTTTTGCTCCGTTGCTGTTTGGTGTGAGCGCCTATCTCGGTTTCCTCGCGTCTTTCCTCCGCCGCAGTGAGCAGCCCGACCGTGGCGTCCTGCCGCGTCCAGCCCACCCGCAGCATTGGGCCACCCGGTTGACGCACGAGCACGAGCCAATTACCTGGTCCCAGGATCTGCGGGAAGGCCGTTTTCAGAAGCAGATGGCCATGGCTACTGTTATCTCGGCTTTCTTTAGCGGCTTTGAAGCCTGGTACTCACATTACAAAAACAACTTCCGCTACAAGGTGCAGTGGACGCCCATCATCATCGCGCCCATGTTAATGATCGCGGGAGTAGGTGCCGTGAAAAGCCGTCGCGCGGCGCACACCTGGCTGCCCGCTGTTTCCGCTCTGGCAATGGTCAATGGAGGCGTAGGTTTCGGCTATCACATACGCGGTGTGTTGCGGCGGCCAGGTGGCTTGAAAAAGCCGATTTACAACATTATTTACGGGCCGCCACTATTTGCGCCATTGCTGTTTGCGGCCAGTGGGTTCCTGGGATTACTCGCAAGCCTGCTTCGAAGAGAGAAACGGAAATGAACTATCAGAACGCTCAAGGAGACAGACGTCCGGTTGACCCACGCACGGGCAAACCAATCGGACCCATGGCTCAGCCCGGATACTATCCGGGTTTCAGCACTCTCAGTCAGCAGAAATTTTGGGATGCGAAGACGCGCGATGTAGTTTTGGATCGCGTGAACAACGTTCCGCCTATCCGCTTCTTTAGTCCAGAGGAGGCCAAGCTCCTGGAGGCGATCTGCGATCGCGTGCTTCCGCAGGACGACCGCGATCAAGCACACAAAATTCCCATAGTGCCGCAGATCGATAAGCGGCTTTACGAGAACTCGCACGATGGCTATCGCTACGTAGATATGCCGCCCGATCGTGACGCATTCCGGTTAGGTCTGCGCGGTATTCAAGAAATCGCGCAGCAGCAGTATGGTAGTGGGTTTCTGGATCTCGGCCCGCGAGAACAGGACGAAATTCTTCAATCATTGCACGATGGCAAACCGTCTGCGGGTCATGAAATCTGGAAGAAAATGGCAGTCCACCATTTTTGGCTCATGCTAGTTTCCGATTGCGCGGAGGCCTACTACTCGCATCCTTGGGCGTGGGACGAAATTGGCTTCGGCGGCCCGGCTTACCCGCGTGCCTATATGCGTTTGGAGCGTGGTGAAGCGGAGCCGTGGGAATCGGAAGAGGAGCGCTATGAGTGGGAACCTCCCGCCAACTCGCTTTCCGGGAAATACGAATTGGTGGCCGGACGGGTAGAGCATTTTGGCTCGCCCGCTCAAGGAGGAACACATTGAAAGCGCCGCTTTGGGGAGAGTTCCGGTCTCAGAAGCGTAAATCGCACATGCTCGGCCCCATCCAGCGGATCGAGACACCCATGCACCGGTTCCCGGAGGGCGAAGAGGTGGATTACGTCATTGTGGGAGTGGGTGCTGGTGGCGGTGTTGTCTTGCAACGGCTAGCGCGGGCGGGATTTCGGGTGATCGGCTTCGATGCCGGACCGTTTTGGGATACCGAGCGCGATTGGGTCAGTGATGAAAAGGGCGCTCATAACCTCTATTGGAATGATCTCCGTATTACAGCCGGCCAGCATCCATTAGCATTCGGCGCGAATAACAGCGGGAAGGGTGTGGGCGGCGGCACAGTTCATTGGGCATCGTTTGCACCGCGGCTGCACCCTTCAGATTTCCGCATTCGTTCGGAAGACGGTGTTGGTTTTGATTGGCCCATTACTTATTCGGACTTGAAGCCCTACTACGAGCTCCTCGAACTGGAATTGCCTGTCTCAGGACCGTCGTATTTTCCATGGGGCGATCCTCATGGATATCCATACGCGCCGCACCCGATGGGCGGCGTTGGCGACGTGCTGATCCAAGGTTGCACAAAACTCGGTATCCGGGTTTCAGCCGGCGGACCCGTCGCAATTCTGGAAGGTTCGCGAGCGGACCGGCCCCACTGTATTTATCGTGGTTTTTGCATACAGGGATGCAAGGTAGGCGCCAAAGCCAGCACCCTCATCACCCATGTGCCGGACGCAATCGGGAATGGCGCCGAGATCCGCGCAAACTGCATGGTTTCGCGTATTCACTTAGGCGAGAATCGCCGCGTTACTGGGGTAAGCTATTTTGATCCGGAAGGGCGTGAGCATTTTCAGAAAGCGAAAGCCGTGATCGTAGCCGGCTATTCCATCGAGACACCTCGCCTTTTACTGAATTCCGCTTGTCCGGGCTTTGAGAATGGGCTTGCGAATTCCAGCGATTGCGTGGGCCGCTACCTGATGGCACAAGCAGGTAATGTCGTGCTCGGGCGTTTCGAGGAACTGGTCCGAATGTACAAAGCGCCGCCGGCTCATGCCTTGACTGAAGAATTCTACGAAACCGATCCCAAGCGCGGGTTTGCGCGCGGTTTCGCTATCCAGACAGTGGGCCCTTTGCCGATTGCGTTTTCCAAGCAGATGATGACCGCCAAAGGCGCGTGGGGATGGGGCCTGCGCAGCGTGATGATGGATTACAATCACTGGGCCGCTTTCGGGTTTCTGGGAGAGATTCTGCCTAATGCCGAAAACCGCGTGCAGTTGGCGGAGGAAAAAGATCAGTTCGGTATCCCGATCGCCAAGGTCACGTTCAACCTTTATGACAACGACAAGAAGCTGATCGAATACGGCAAGAACAAAACCATGGAGGTAATGTGGGCAGCGGGAGCACAAGAAGTTGTGCAGGAGGCCCGGTATGCCCACCTGGTCGGAGCGGCTCGCATGGGCGACGATCCTGCCACTTCGGTGGTTGACCAATTTGGCCGTACCCACGACATTACCAACCTCTTCATCTGCGACGGAAGCATAATGCCGACACAAGGCTCGGCCAATCCAGGTCTGACGATCATGGCGCTCGCTGCTCGTGTGGCCGATTGCCTCATCTCTCAGGGAGAGAAAATCTTCAACTCGAATGAGCGAGACATGCAACGACCCCCTATGCGGCGCGACTTATCTCCGCCGGATACGTGGGGACACGGCATGCCCACATTTAGTTCTTAGGCTTAGCAGTTATGCAAACTAACGATGAACGATGACATTTCCGCTTGGAGGTAAAGAAAACGTCTATGAACCTTGGCAAATTTGCGATCACGACCATTCGGGTTGCTTTACCGCTTTTTGCGCAGAGGGAAGAACCGTTGATCAGCGGCTGGAGCGGTCAGCCAATGTGTTTGCAGAGATTATGGCTGCGCCTGATAAGGGCATTCCGCGAGACCTATTCGACCAGGCAGAGTGCACCATCATCATTGCTGGTTTGAAAGCGGGAGGGTTCATCGTCGGCGCTAAATATGGAAAAGAATTTATCACCTGTCGAAAGAAGGGCGGCGTAGGATGGTCGACACCGGGTGCAGTTATCGTCGAAGGCGGTAGTTTTGGTTTTCAAATCGGCGCATGAGACAGCGACGTAGTGATGTTGGTGATGAATGATGCCAGAGTCCATGTGGACCGCTGGCTCAAGCGCCATCGTAATGTCCAGCTTCACTTCACGCCCACTTACGCATCATGGTTGAATCCAATCGAATGCTGGTTCAGTATTCTCGGCCGGCAGGCGCTCCGCGGCGCCGGTTTCACTTCGCCTCGCCAACTACGACAAGCTATCGACAACTTTGTCTCCGTCTATAACTCGACGGTTGCGCCATTCGAGTGGAAAAAAGCCGTTGTCTTCCCTCCTAAACCCAAATCTAAGTACTCTGATTTATGCAAGTAGGTACTAGCATCCATGCTGTTCAGCGATCTGCCGCATGCGCCTGCCAGGTTCAGGAGCTAAACGCCCCCGTATATAGCGGCGGTATAACCGCTTGAGAAGAACTCAAATGGCCAAGCCTTCTGGAGGGCGTGTGTCGCTGCATTTTGGGATGAATGGGTGTGTGCTGATTAAACGGGTAGAAAAAGATAAAATGTCGAGCCGCGCCGGGGCGTGCTTTCCACCTGGATGTAGCCTTCATGCCGCTCAGCCAGATATCGCGCGATAGTTAGGCCCAGGCCAACGCCGCCCGTCTTCCGCGAGCGATCCCTCGACGCCCGGTAGAAGCGGTCAAAAATATGCGGCAGATCGTCTTGCAGAATACCAATGCCCGTGTCGCGCACGCTAATTACCGCCATGCGAGGCTTCGTTGAACCGTCTAAGCTCAACTGTACAAAGATCCCGCCCGGCTTTGGGGTGTATTTGATCGCGTTGTCGAGCAGAATCAGAACAATCCTCCGCAGGTCTGCAGGATCTCCTAACAGGATGCACTCTTGAGGTATTTGTACATTTAGGCTCAGCCCCGCCACATCGGCCATCACGCGGATCTCCTCGCAGGCTTCGCGCAGAACCTCAGCGGCGTCGATCAGCTCACGGAGAGGAGCATCGGTTTCTGAGTCCGCTCGTGCCAACAGTAAGAGGTCATCAATCAATCGCGTCATTTCGTTTGCCTGGGTCAGAACGACCTCCCAGGCCTTCTCGTGTTCCGCGGGCGTTCGGCTCTTAGCACGCGTCACTTCAGCCGTTGTACGCACAATAGCGACTGGGGTGCGCAGCTCATGGGAAGCATCCGCTGTAAATCGTGTAATCCTTTCGAAGGCAGACTCTAAACGGGCAAGCATTGCATTTAAGGTGTCAGCGAGGCGGTCTAACTCGTCACTTGTGCCGCGGGAGGGTAAGCGATCTGTAAGGTTGTGCGCGCTGATACTTTGGGCCCTCATCACCAGTTCGTCGACAGGGCGTAGCGCCCGCCCACTCATCCAATAACCTCCGAGAGAAGCCGCGAGCATCAATAAAGGACTGCCGAGCAATACGGTCCAGGCGAGTAAATTCTGCACGCTTTGGAACTCGGTGAGAGATAACCCGATCTGCACTAGGCCGATACTCAGCGGAGCCGACAGAATTCGAATCGGCGCACCGCGCACGATTGCCGTCGAGAGGCTTCCGTTTTCGGGCAACGTTTCGGGATTGGGGGCGATGACATTCCAGGCGCGTGTTCCCGGTGAGCGATAAATCCACTCGCCTGCAGCGGACCGGATTCGTATAAGAGAGGTGGCCGCTACTGCGTCAATGTCCTCAGCTATTTCTTGAGTAAGATTGGACTCGTCTCCTTCATGGCTCTGTTGCTGCAAGTAGTAACGCACGGCAGCGAGACGGGAACGAAGCTCTCGATCGACTGTGTGACGGATACTGTGCACCAACGCAAACCACACGCCGGCCGTAAAGAGAACCAAGGCTGCCCCGAGAGTCGCTGCATACCAAAACGTAAGGCGAGAGCGAATCGAGAAGTTCCGCACATCAGTCCCGCAGAATGTACCCGTAGCCACGCACGGTGTGGATCAGCTTCTGGGGCCGTCCGGCGTCGAGTTTGTCACGAAGGCTTTTTATGTAGACGTCCACGGTATTAGCAGCCACGTCTTCCTCGAAGCCCCATACCGCTTCAATGATCATCGACCGGGATACGGCTCGTCCTGCCCGCCGCAACAGACATTCCAGCACGCGAAATTCCGTTGCAGTGAGGTCGATTTCCCGGCCGGCTCGAGCAACCACATGGGATCCCGGATCGAGCGTCAGGTCTCCCACTTGCAAAACGGCAATGGCAGGCCGCGAGGCGCGCCGGGAAAGGGCGCGAAGGCGTGCTAGGAGGACACTCAGCGCAAACGGCTTCACCAGATAATCGTCAGCTCCCGCGTCCAAACCTTTTACAATGTCACCCGGCGCGTCGCGCGCCGTGAGCATTAAAATGGGCACTTGGTTGCCCGACTTCCGGACGCGTCTGGCGAGATCGATTCCATTCAAGCCAGGTAGCATGACGTCCAGAACCACCGCATCGAGCCGAGCGGTCTCCAACGCGGCTAACGCTTCCAGGCCGTCCCGTACCAACGTTACCGTATGGTTTTCTTCTCTCAACCCCTGTGCAACTACAGGGCCCAAGAATGGATCATCTTCAACGAGCAGAATCCACATCGCTAAATTGCGCTGCTGCGACGGACCCAACATACCTCTTGATTATGCATTTAAGGATTGACAGGAACTGTCCCAATCGAGGAACGCCCGCAAGACTACTTCGGTGTTGCGATTCAATGGGAACCTGTGCCGCAGTCATTCCAGTGTCCCTGCGATACGCGGCGTGATTCTCGATTTCACAGTCGAAGGCAAGCGGCACTCGCTTAACATCCGCGGTTGTCCGCCTGCTGTATCGAGATTTTCAACCGCGCCTAGCCATACGTTCTGCAATCGAAGACGTTTCTCTCACGCGAGCCCCCGGTTGTGCAACGTTTGCGTCATCTGCCAAATCATGCGCGAGGTGTGCCTGGGCGCACTCTCCATGGTGCGTTTCCCGCACTTACACTCGGTCTGTGAGGAGTCCGTAGTCCTTTCCCCGTTCCTGGGCGCCGTCTCTTTTGCCGTCAGCCGTGTGCGTTTGAGAACCGGGCTTCGCAGCTTCTTTCCGCCGTTTGTGCTGACGTCTTTCACAACTTCCAAATGCCGCGCTGCTCAAATGGATGCCGTCCTGAGAGGCCACCGTCTTTCTCTTCGCAGTGATGTCCTCGGACTTGAGTCCTGGCACCGTTGGCCCTTGCTAGAAGCGGAGTCATCGGAGCGCGATATGCGAACACAAGAATCGCAGCATGCTCATTTGTCACTATGAATTCGCAAATGCTCTGTGCCGCACTCGCACGACATTCAGCAGTTCTTCAGAATCGAGCCGCATAGTAGTAACAAGGTGAAAAAATCAATGAAAACGTGGTCGATTTTGGGCCTTTTTACGACATTAGGTCTCGTAGCGTTTGCAGCCGAAATCAAGATAAACATCCAGGACCTGCCGCCGGCAGTACAGAGGGCGATGAAGGCGCAAACAAATGGCGCGACGATTCTGGGGGCGAGCAAAGAGCGCGAAGATGGCCGGATGACATACGAAGTGGAGACGCGGGTAAACAACAAGGGTCGCGATCTCACGTTCGCTGAAGACGGCACCCTGCTGGAAGTTGAACAGGAGGTCAATCTGGATAGCATCCCACCGAGGGCGAAAGATGCTATTCAGAGGCGCATCGGCGATGGAATTATCAAAAAAGTTGAGTCCGTCACGCGGGGGTCGCACGTCAGCTACGAGGCCCAGTTTACTAGGAACGGCAAGAATATGGAAGTTGCCGTGAATGCCGATGGCAGCCCTCATAAAGGGGATTGAGGGGATTGAGCCGCCTGTTGTTTTCTTTTGAAGGTAGCAAACCACCACATGTTCAGAAGACTTCTGACCGCCATTGCCGAAGTGCTCGTCCACTATGACGCTGGTGCGCTCAGCAACATCCGAACATCAGCATTTGGAGCCACCGCTGCTGTGGCATGTTCTTGTGACCAAACACACGGGAAATGTGAAGAGATATTGTTCCTTGCGCCTTCGTGAACCAGGATTGTTCTTATCCGATTGCTGCTGCTCTCCATTTTTCTCATTTGAATAGTTCCGTTTTCTTTGTGCGATAAACGGCAGCCTTCTGAAGAGTCTTACCAGTGATGGGAAAAGCGTCAATCAGCAGTCATCAAAGTCGTTTGCCGGATTTACTTGATGGAATGCCACGAACTACTTGCTTGCGCTGGCAGCCAACCCGAGGGTGGCGCAACATTTGGCCACAGACGATTGCCGTTGTAGCGCTGACAGCGTTATGCACCTTTGCTGCGCCGGGACAGGTTTCACTTCCGGCAGGCGAGCCTTCCTCTCACCCGAAAGTCATCGATTTACAAGAAGCTCTGCGTCTCGCGCGCGCCTATAGTCCGCAGTTTCAAACCGCCGCCGTCAACGCGCGAATTGCCCGCGAGAACCGGCTACAGGCCAAAGCCGCGCGGCTGCCGACCGTGGATGCCTTGAATCAGTTCATCTATACCGAAGGCAACGGCACTCCCTCCGGAGTATTCGTCGCAAACGATGGCGTACATGTGTATAACGAACAGGCCATCGTCCGCGAAAATCTATTTTCGCTTGTCCGACGCGGCCAATCCAGGCAAGCTCAGGCGGCCGAGGCGGTCGCGCTCGCGCAAGAAGAAATCGCCTCGCGTGGCTTGGTGGTCACGGTTGCGCAGGACTACTACAATCTTGTCTCCGCGCAGCGCAAAATCGCTAATGCCACTCAATCGCTCGAGGAAGCCAAAAACTTTGTGGATATCACCCAGAAGCAGGAGACGGCCGGCGATGTCTCTCATGTCGATGTCGTAAAAGCTCAATTACAGTTCGAAACGCGATCGCGCGACCTAGAAAATGTCCAGCTCGCGGCCGATCAGGCGCGCCTTGCACTTGCTGTGCTCCTTTCCCCGGATTTCAATCAGAGTTTCACGGTTGTCGACGATCTTGCTAGCTTGCCGCCTTTGCGCTCTTGGGATGCTGTACAAGCCCTCGCGTTCCAGCAGAATCCCGAAATACGGAGCGCACAGGCAAGCTTGCGAGAAGCGCACTTTGCCACGACGGTGGCGCGTTACGGCTATTTGCCGTCTTTAGCTCTCACGTTTTACTACGGCATCGATGCCAATCAGTTTGCCGCGCGCACGTACCATGCTACACCTGGAATCAACCGGAGCAATCTGCCCAACAATTTGGTCCCCTATCGCCAGAATTTAGGTTACGCCGGCGATATCTCCCTCGATATTCCGGTCTGGAACTGGGGAGCCATCAGGAGTAGAGTTCGCCAAGCCGAGTTTCGCCGCCAATTGGCCCAATTAAACCTCAGCTACGCCGAGCGCCAATTGCGCGCCAATCTACGCTCCTTATTCAGACAGGCCGAAACCGCGCGGGATCAGGCGACTTCACTGCTGCGATCGCGAAACCTGGCGGCGGAAAATGTCCGGCTCACGCTGCTTCGCTACCAAGCCGGTGACGCGACCGCTTTGGAGGTAGTGACCGCAGAAGACTCTTCCGCCCTCGCGCGGAACGCCTATGACGACGGACTCGCCCGTTATCATGTGGCGCTTGCCAATCTTCAGACGCTCACCGGGAGCATGTAAGAGCGCTATGCAGAACGTAACGCGAGCGGCTTTCCCGCTGACATTTTTGCTCCTAGCTTCTTGCGGCAGTTCGCCGCCGCCGCCGTCCGCTCCGTCGGTTGTTGCTGTCCAGACTATTCAAGTGAAGCAGGAGTCCATTTCCGCGATCGTCACGGCCGGCGGCATTCTTTATCCGCTGCACCAAGCCGATATTTCGCCAAAAATCAGCGCCCCTGTCCGGGAATTTTATGTCCAGCGGGGAGACCATGTGCATCGCGGGCAATTGTTGGCAGTGCTGGAGAACGAGGACTTGGCCGCTGCGGTTACTGCTTCGGAAGGCGCTTTGGATCAGGCGCAGGCCCATTACACCACCGTTGTTTCCACCACCCTTCCTGAGCAGATACAAACGGCGGAACTGAACCTCCAGAACGCCGAAGCGAACCTGAAAGCGCAGCAAAAGTTGTATGACAGTAACCTGTGGCTGTATCAACAGCATGCTCTCGCCCGCAAGATGCTGGACCAGTCCGAGGTTGCGCTCACATCGGCCCAAAGCCAGTATCTGACCGCAAAGAAGCAGTTGGACAATTTGCGGGCGGCAGGAAGATCCGAGCAGTTGAATGCAGCCAAGGGCCAATTGGAATCGGCTCGCGGGCAACATCTGGCTGCCATTGCGCAATTAAACTACTCGAAGCTCCGCAGTCCGATCGATGGCGTCGTGGCCGATCGTGCCGTGTATCCCGGGGAAATGGCATCGGCCGCAACGCCGCTCCTCACCATCATGGACGTGTCTAAGGTAGTGGTGCGCCTTCACATTCCGCAGTCCAAAGCGGCGCTTCTAAAGCTGGGCGATCCAGCCACCATTCACGTTCCCGGCTCTCCGAACGGGGTTCCCGCCAAGATCACAGTCCTCAGCCCAGCCCTCGATCCCAATAGCACCACCGTGCAGATATGGGTAGAAGCTTCCAATCCCCAACATAATCTGTCACCCGGCACGTCGGTCGAGGTGTCCCTGATCGCCAAAGTCGTGCCGGATGCTCTCGTAGTCCCGACGGCCGCCGTCCTGACCGCCTCGAGTGGAACCACCTCCGTGATGGTGGTCAAGTCCGATAGCCGCGCCTATCGCCAAAGCGTCACCACCGGAATCGAGGAAAACGGCAAGGTGCAAATCGTCAGCGGGCTGAATGCCGGCGAGGAGATTGTCGCCAAAGGCGCGTACGGATTGCCCGATGGGACGAAGATCAGGTCCGAGCCAGTCTCTTCTTCCAGCGCCGGGGACAAACCATGATACCGGAAACGGACACGGCGCAGCCTGCCGACTCTCAAGCGCAGAAGAGTTACTGGTTGATTGCTTATTCCAAACCGCTCATCGGCTTGATTTTGGCGCTGGTCCTTTTAGGGGTGTATGTCGCCTTCCGAATCCCCACTGCCGTTTTCCCCACGACCAATTTCCCGCGAATTATCGTTGCGCTGAACAATGGTGTGATGCCCATCGATGAAATGCTGGTGAGCATCACGCGCCCGGTCGAAATCGCGGTCAGCAGCGTACGCGGCCTGCAGGAGGTGCGCTCCACGACCAGCCGCGGGAGTGCAGGCATCAATCTGTTCTTCAACTGGAAGGTGAGTATGTTCGACACTCTCCAGCGCGTCGAATCGGCGCTGGCCACCGTCCAAGGGACACTTCCGCCAACCGTTAAGATCACGGCAAACCGGCTCACGTTCTCCAGCTTTCCGATACTCGGGTTCGGCATGACTTCGGAAACCATTCCGCCCGCTCAACTCTGGGAGATCGCTACTTACCAGCTTCGGCCGCAGTTGAATCGCGTCGCCGGAGTTGCCACTGTCTCCGTGGAAGGCGGAGAGGTGCCGGAATACCACGTGATGCCCGATCCTGTGAAGCTCCTGCGCACGTCCATCACCGTCCCGCAGATTCTCAGCGCGATTGGCCGCACGGATGTGATCAGTTCTCCCGGCCTCATGCCCGTTCAACACAAATTGATGCTGGATGTCGTTGACGGCCAAGTGCACGATCCGAGCGAACTCTCGAAGATTGTGATTAAAAAGACGGTCGCCGGCGTCCCGGTGCATATTGGCGATATCGCCGACGTAAGCGCATCCGCAAAGCCCGTTTACACGATTGTCACGGCTCAGGGGAAGCCGGCCGTTCTGCTCAACATCAATCGTCAGCCGGGTACCAGCACGGTAACCGTTGCCGATGCGGTCAAGCGGCAACTCGACGACTTACGCAAAACGCTTCCCCCCGGCATTCAGTTCTCCACCTTCTACGATCAATCGGGCTCCGTCCGTTCGTCCATTAAAAGTGTGCGAGACGCCATTGTCCTTGGAATCATTCTCGCTTCCATCGTGCTGATCGTATTCTTGCGCGATTGGCGCAGCTCTCTCGTGGCAGGCTCGGTCATTCCGGTCACCATTGCCATTACCTGCGTTGTCATTCAGGTGCTCGGCGAAACCTTCAACATGATGACCTTGGGAGGAATCGCCGCCGCAGTCGGCTTAGTGATCGACGACGCAATTGTCGTAGTGGAAAACATCGTCAGCCACCGCGATGCTGGAGAATCGCCGAAGCAGGCGATCCAGATAGCTTTACAGGAGTTGATGAAGCCTCTGTTTTTCTCTACTATTACGCCCGTGAGCGTGTTCCTGCCGCTGGTCACGGTGACTGGCGTGACCGGCAGCTTCTTCCGCGCCTTGGCTATCACGATGGCAGCGGCGCTGCTCACCTCGCTTTGTCTGGCTCTGGCCTGGACACCGAACCTAAGCCAATACCTCCTGAAGAGCAAGAAAAAAGCTCCTGATACATCCAAAAAGGAAAACGGCCCTGGCCTGCTGGAGCGCATTCTGAGTGCTTATGAGCGGCTGCTGCAGTTGGTGCTGGAACATCGTTGGTGGCTAGCCGCGTTCGCAGGCATCCTCATTTTCATCTCCTACTGGAGCTACGGCCAGCTCGGCACCAACCTGTTGCCGGCCATGGACGAGGGCAGCTTCGTGGTGGACTATATTATGCCAGCGGGCAGCTCTCTCGCGGAGACGAATCGCGTCGTCAGCCACGTCGTGTCTATCATTGACTCTTTTCCCGACGTGGACACCACAGCCCGGCGCACCGGCTTACAACTGGGGCTGGCCGCCGTCACGGAAGCCAATACTGGCGACATTTCGGTGAAGCTTAAGAGCAATCGTACTCATACAACGAATCAGATCATCGCGGAAGTGCGCTCGAAAATCAAGCAGGAAGAGCCCGGGATCAACATTGAATTCGGCCAGATCCTCCACGATATGATCGGCGATCTCACCAGCGCGCCGCAGCCAGTCGATATCAAGTTGTTCTCTGAAGACGATGCCCTGCTGAAGCACTGGGCTCCGCTGGTCGCCCAAGCCATCTCGAAAATCAATGGCGTCGTGGACGTGCTCAATGGAATCGATAACACCACCAGCGGCCCCGGCGTGATGTACAAGATCAAACCGGACGTTACCGCCCAAACCGGTTTTATGCCCGATGAAGTGGAAAGCGATGCCCACGCCATTCTGCAGGGTGCGGCTGCATCCACGCCCTTGCTTCTCAATAGCCGCGCCTATACGATCCGGGTCCGCTTCCCGGAAAAGTACCGCTCCTCTGTCGACGCTATGAATAACACCCTACTCGCCAGCGCGGCCGGAACGACTGCCACCCTGGGGTCCTTGGCTGACATTGCCGATCTTCCGGGCCAGACCGAGATCCTGCAGGAAAATCTGCAACGCTACGTGGCAGTCACGGCACGGCTGGAAGGCACGAACCTGGGCGCCGCGATCGCCGGAGTAAAGAGGGCTATCGCCGGGCTACGGCTCCCTTCTTCTATTCGGGTCGAGTATGGAGGCACTTATCAGACCCAGCAGAGTTCGTTCAGCAGCCTCATGGTGGTCCTGTTTATCGGACTCATTCTCGTTTTCCTGTTGCTGCTGTTTGAATTCAAGAATCTATCCGCGCCGACCGCCATTCTCTCTTCGGCCATCCTCTCCACGGCTGGAGTGTTCCTGGCTCTTTTGTTGAGCGGCACCACCTTCAACATTTCGTCGTTCATGGGACTGATTATGGTCATTGGCATTGTCTCCAAAAACGGCATTTTGCTGATCGATGCCGATCACAAATTCCGCGCCGAAGGTCATCGCGCAGAAGACGCGATGATCGAGGCCGGAAGGCGCAGGCTCCGGCCTATCATGATGACGGCAATCGCGGCCGTCGCGGGCATGGCACCCTTGGCATTCGGTTCGGGAGTGCTGCGGCCGCTCGCGATTGCGGTTATCGGCGGTATCTTGATCGCGATGTTTCTATCTCTCATCATCACTCCCGCCGTTCAGTACTACTTAACCCGGCCCAAACACGCGAGCTGACGACAGGATGGTAACCGAACCGTTCGAGCCCTTTTCGGAGTGATGCTGCTCAGCGAATAAGCTGATGCTCTCTTTCCAAGGTGAGGCTGCTTGCCATTGTGTGGTCCCACTCACTTAGCTTGTCTAAATTATTCCGGCGAAACCGAACATTGTTCCGGGATTGGTCTGAAACTGTCCGGCTCCATCGCAGAACCGGTGTTCACATTTATCCCGGAATCCGGTTTGAGATCATCCCGGAACGCCTTCGGAGTCATCGTCATCGCCTTCGCCTTGGCCCGGATTCTCTATTACCGGGGTGATTCTGGCCGCCATCAAAACCCCAGATTGGCCCGCGTCAGCTATACGCCGCGCGGGCCGAATTCAAAAGGGACAGTCCTCGTCCGTGATGGACTTATCCTGCTCCGGCTGCGGTTTCCCCGGCGGTGGACGTTGTTCGGTCTCGACGCCTTTCGGCCCATCAAGGAATACAACCGTAGGCAATCAATTCCGTCACCCACCGCTTGCTGCAATCCTTTTCATAGCTGCGTGTCCTGTTTCGTCCTCGAACGAAAATCCTTCGCCCGTTGATAGGTAATTGCCGCACACTTCGGCGTGGCCATTAAACGTGATCACGGGCGTAGGATTCCACATCCTTCTGGTCCTTTCCGCCCTGGTCTTTCTAGTGTTCATTGACCAACACTTTCAGCCGGGCAATAGGCGTACCGCTGTTCTGGGTATAGCTGACGACCGGATACGCAGCAAGCCGGCCGATCAATTCGGTCGAATGATAGTCTCTGCTCATCAACTGCTCCTTTCGTTTCGTTTTAAATTTCACGCGTATCCACATCTCGCTCGCGATGATGCGCTCAGCAACGTCCTTGCCACCGAGTATTCCGCGATCTTCGCGCTAGGTGTCACCTAGGATGCGCAGCGTCTCTCCAAACGGGATCGCGATGCCGAGATAAAATCACGCAATACGGATCGCCAATCGACGTGTGCATTCCGCTGGTTTTCAAGAGCGCGTTCCACCCCGGCCGGCTCATGTCCGCGCGATTTCACACACCGGGTCGCCTGCTCCGCCGCGATGCTCCATTCCTGCTCCTTGCGTTGCCGCTCGGCTTGAGACGCACACTTACCCTCTTTACCGACGGCATCGATAACTCCGCCGACCCTCCGGGTCGACACGGCTGTGATTCCTGTTGCTCCCCTGCTGTTGATTTATCGTTTGAATCTAGCTCGCTGCTTTTCTGGGTCTTCATCAGGCGTGCATAGATCTCTTCGGCACTTAGGTTTGCGAAGGCAGGACGAGCCAGCACCCCAGGCGGAAGCACGATGCCGGTGGCCAGCGGAATTGGGTTCACTGCATAATCGGCGGCTTCGTTCCACAGTTCGGGGTTTCTTTGGCCGCGGCGGCAATGATGCGCCAACGCGCAGTGTAGAACCTCATGAGCCAGCACGCCTTCGAGTTCGGCCGGTTTGAGTTCCTCGATGTATTTCGGGTTGTAAACGATCCGGCGGCCGTCCGTCGCCATGGTCGGAACCGGACCCGCAACGAGCTTGAGAGGCACGCATAGCGTCCCGAAGAACGGAACCGCGACCATCTGCGCCCAGGAAACGGCAGACCTCGCAGATCTACAACATCAACAAGGAGGGCGCGAATATCCCGGAGTTCAATCGCGAGCGATTTTGCGACTTGATGAATGATGGCGGAGTTGCCATAGGAACACAGGCTGGCGTCCCGCGATCATACTTCGCAGCGCGAATGCAATCGCGGATGCTTTCATGGCCACGGCCGCGCAATTATCCGCTGTGGACGATCTGCCAGCACCAGGATCGTCAGCCAGAATCGAAACCGTTTAGGAGTTACGGAGCTTGCTCGACCGCATCTCAAGACAATAGGTCCAGACGCGCGCCATCAGGCGCCATGGGTTGATCCGACGTTCAGCCGAAATGCAGCGTGTGGATCCTCAGCCCTCGTTGAACGTCTGATCGTTCTTTTCGAATCGCCTGAGGTACGCGAACCGCAAACGCTCCTCAGCGCTCTTGTACGGAGCGGCGCCCTACATTCAGCGATCGAGCGCGCGAACGTCCTTGACGCCAGCGATGTAAGCCGTCAGCTTTCTGCCGAGGGCGCGGGTGAGTTCTTCAACCAATTTTGAAAGCGGTAACGCCTTGCCATTATCCTCGTCCGAATCGGCGCTATGCATTGTGATCACAGCTCCGTCGATCTCGGCCCAGTTAATTCTCGAGCCGCCTGTGCTAAGCCGATCACCTTGCCGCGAAACCGGCGCCGGTGACCTTCGCCGAGTTTGCGCACGAAGCTCTCATCGGCAGTGCAAAACCGGCAGTCGCGCTCGGCTGCGAGTGCGAGGTAGAGGCAATCGTATGCTGGATGACTGAGCTCGATGGCAATCTGCGTTGCCGCCTCCAGCAGAGAACGAGTCAGCACAAACTCGATCTCGGCGGCTTGAAGAAGTCGGGCCGCCAGCAAGGCTTCGTCTTTAGAGAGTTCGTCCCGCTGAACCTTCTTCCGAAGGATATTTGCACATTCGGCTGTTAGGAGTTCGGGAGCGATCACTTTCGCGCGCCGTCGAACTGTTAAGGCTTCGGCTGTGCTATCTTCCTCGACTACCCATTTAACGGCGATGCTGGCGTCAATGACGAGTGTAGTCACCGCTCGGCGCGTCCCTCACGGAGCAGCACTTCGGAGGGCGTTTGTTTGCGGCGCTTCGTCAGGCTGCGCAGGTCGGCGGCCAACTTCTCGAAGGAAGCCTCCTCCTCATTAGCAAGAGCCTGGCGAAGAATCTCCCGGTGCTCAGCCTCGGTTGAACGGCCGTGGCGCGCGGCGCGACGCTTCAGCCGGGCAATCAGGTCATCATCGAGGTTACGTACATGCAGATTTCCGGCCATTTAGCTCCTTACCTTTTGATATCAATGCTCTCATTTTGAGCCCACCAAGTCAAGAACGGATCCGCTGTGCAGAGGCTGTGCACGATCGGTTGAGGGGGCAAGAGTGTCTTTTGTTCGAGGGGAGAGCGAATTCTTTGAGAAAAGCTCTCATGCCAGTGTTATGACTGACAATGCAACTCAGTCAAAAACTCGCCAGCGCCAAACCAAGCTGAGCGTGAAAGCCCCCTGTTGGAAATTTAGCGCCGTGTTCTCGTGGCTTATGGAACCAGGTGCGCGAATTCGGGTAAGATTGCGAATGGCTGGACGCTTCGCGGCAGGCTTTCGCCCAACTGCTGAATCCGTTCCGTGGCGCCGTTTCCGAGGAATTCGGCGGCTTGCGCCAGATAAAAAAACACGCCAGGGATTCAGCCCCATTAACCGCGCACACGTGAAGTCAGCCGCAAGCGGATCATCGGATAGAACGATGCGCCCGAGGGTTCGCGCAGATCCGTTCAGCGGGCCATTACCTTCCATCGCGATGATCCCATCCGCAATCACGAAGTGGACCGGTACAGCCGCATTGATATCGAGGATGCTGCGATCGATCCCTTTCCAGTGCAGAATGTCTTTGGCCAGCCATAGGCTGCTCCCGGCATTTTCACTTTGAGATTGAGACGATGAAATCCGCGTTCAGCACCGTTCGCGGCAGCCAGAGGGAATCGAGTCCCGTGAACCGGGTGTTGGGTGGCACGCGGACGATTTCGTTCCGGTTCAGATCGACGAATTGGAGGTGGCGCAGGCGTAATTGGCTTTTGAATCCCGTCTCCGAGAGGGCCAGATAGGTATCGCGCTCGTGGCCTGGGCCTTCGGCTACGATGACCTCCTTCGCCCCGAATTTAAGAAATGCTGGTTCTCGCGTCGCGTTGCGGCCAATACGAGATCAAGAGTTTTGCTGTAGAGTTGCTGTACCGACTATTCAAAACGCGTTTGTATAACCTCGGATTCTCCGCTTTCGTGAGGGGCTGGTGACGCACGGGCACGGGCGGCTTGGGGCACAGATTCTGAATCGTGTGCGACTTCTTGTGGCCCCTGCGGATTTTGATACACCGGGTCGTGCTTGATCGCCTTTGACCTCATGCGGATAGTTTCGCGGCCAAGCGAGTCCAGACGTGGACTTATACTCTCCACGGAGCTAAGATTCGGGTCCTGCGGCTCCTACATCCTTGTTTTTCAAGCGTAATTATTGCCGTCTTCCTGTCCGCGGCCTTTAGCCTCGATGCTCGGGTGGTCCCGATCCTCGATTATCGGACCCAATTTGACAATTCCGATTTTGTGGTAATTGCAACCCCACTTGCGGACACAACAGATACAAGTGAGCACTCCCTCGTTCCCGGCATCGGTGAAGCAGTTGGCGTCGAAACTCCGTTCCGCGTTTCGGTCGTATTAAAGGGTGACGTGAACGTGCGCTCGTTCACCTTGTACCACTATCGGGAGGCAAGCCCAGCCATCATGGCCAATGGACCATTTCTCGTTTCTTTTACCCCGTTTGGCGAGTCCGGTAAGCCTGCTCATTCCTACTTAATGTTTCTAAAGTGGGGAGTGGGCGGTCGATTTGAGCCTACGGGAGGGTAAGTAGACCCGGCCAGAATTGCGGTATTCCCCTTACGACTTGATAAAGCACCGTCGATTCCATGAACCGCTGCCAAACCGGACGTCAGGGTGAATTGCGAACTCACTCGCTTGACGGCGCCGGTTGTTCTATCCTGCCGTTTGCGGCCATCCCGCGAGCATCGTGCCAAATCATCCAATATTCGTTAAATGGCTGCGCACCGTATTTGGCGTACAGCCTGCGCGCAGCCGTATTGTTCGGGTCAACATTCCCACATATACGTGTTGCGCTTTGCTCTACAAACCAGTTCCCAATCTGCGCGATGAGCAGACAACCGATTCCTTGTCCCCGTGCGTGTTCCACAACATCGATCCACTGCAGCTCGCCTTGACAACCGAACCGGCGGGTAAGATGGCCTGCCACGAAGCCCACCAGTTCGCCGCCGTTCATCGCGGCAAATCCCGCTCGAACGGAGAGTGCCTGTTGTGGAGAGTGCTCGCCCCGAAAATACCTGTCGATTCGATCCGCCCAGAAGGGTTCCGTGTGCGACCTCCGGGCGCGCAGCGCCGCCATGGCCGCTATATCGGTCTGTTCAACCGGTCTGATCGTGATTGGCAACGTGGGGCCTGCGATGAAAGGTCTTTTCATAGTAAGCGGGAGGGTATGCGCGTGATCGCCGCCGCTGCGCCAAACTAAAGAGTGTGGCCGGTACGCGAGGCGCCCGCTAAGTCGATCCTCACCCCCACCTCGGGGTTTATCAAGCACGCTGGTTTCACGCACTCCCTCACCCCGGCGCGCAATTGTACCTACGGCTGCACATATTGTTATGTGCCCACAATGGGACTCTATGCCGGGCTCTCAGCGGAAGAGTCGAAACGCTGGGGACAGTTCACGACGTTTAAAGCGAATGCGCCCGAACTGCTCGAGCGCGCGCGGCTGCGCGACGCCATCGTGTACTGCTCGCCCTTGGTCGATCCGTACCAGCCTGTTGAGCGCACTTACGAGTTGATGCCCCGCCTCCTCTCGGCATTGTTAAGGCAGCCGCCGCGCGTGTTCACGATTCAGACACGCGCGCCCTTAATCACTCGCGACCTCGATTTGCTGAAGCAGTTATCCGCCGTCACGCAGCTACGTGTCAGTATGTCCGTCACGACCGATCAGGACTCGGTTCGTAAGCGCTATGAGCCGTTTTGTGAACCGAATGGAGCGCGATTAGCGGCAATCGTGCATCTGCGCGAACAGGGCATCGAAACCTACGCCACGCTGGCGCCGCTCCTGCCGTGCAATCCGGAGCACTTGGCGGCGCTGGCCATCGCTGCCTCCGAACGAGATCTGATCGGCGATCCGCTACACATCCGGAGCAGTAAACCGCATGGCGCCACCACTCGCAAAGCCGCCTATGCGATCGCAAGGCGGGGCGGGGAAGAACAATGGTTTCAGCCGGAATTCCAAAGAGAGGTCACGCTGCGCATTCAGCAAGCAGCCGCGCAAAGAGGATTGAATTTCGAAATCGGGACCCGCGGGTTCGCCCTGCTGGCCCGGGCAGATCGTCTAACGCTTTAGATGTTTCTCAATGATAGCTGCGCTTATCTCTGCAGCCGAAATGTGGTAAGTGCCCTTCTGATACTGCTGCCTCAACTCATTCACCCTAGTCTCCCTGCAACAAGGCCTATCTCCCTCGCGAATTTCGGGTGGTAAGCTTTTTTCACCCCCCTGAACCCCGGCTGCCGCCCCGAAGAAACGTTCCATTCGTCTTTCCGATAAACGAGGTTTGGCCACTGCGCTGTATTCCTTCAACCAGATCTTAACTCAAAAATTGCACACCTGAACACTCTGGTTTATCCGATAAACACCTGAAACAGTACTGGTCATGCGATCAGGTAAAGCCTGAAATGCAAAACCGTGAAGTAAGCGCCTAAATCAACCGAATACTTCTCTAGCCACAGGACTAAAAGAGGTTTCAATGATTGCGCGCGAAGACGTCAAGAGTTTGGAAACGGCGCCCCTGACTGCTGAGTTGCGAGAAAAGTTAATTCTGGAACATCTCCCCCAGGTAAAACTGATCGCGCGACGGATTCATGAACGCCTACCGGTTTCGGTAAGCTTAGACGACCTGATTTCAGCCGGTGTTCTCGGCCTGATTGCTGCCATTGACCGCTACGATGCGAGTCACGACGTAAAGCTAAAGACCTACGCGGAATACAAGATTCGCGGGGCGATCCTGGACAGCCTGCGGGGCCTGGATTGGGCGCCTCGCCAGCAGCGGAAACGGGCCAAGCTCATCGAAGCGGCTATTGCGTCGCTCGAGCAGACGCATCATCGCATGCCGACCGAAGAAGAGATCGCGGCCCAACTGGATCTCTCCGTAGCCGAGTACCAGGAGTGGCTTTCCGATGTGCGTGGTCTGACGCTGGGAAGCCTGGAAAACGCGGGAACGGAAGAAGATGGCTGTGACCTGCTACGGTATCTGGCCGATTCCGATGAAGATTGGCCATCGCAGATCGTCGAGCGCGCGGAATTGGAAAGATTGCTGGCCGAAGCCATCGAACGGATGCCGCAACTCGAGAGGACGGTTCTGTCGCTTTACTATTACGAGGAAATGACATTACGCGAGATTGCGAAAATTGTTGATCTGCACGAATCGCGGATCTCGCAGCTCAAATCACAGGCCATCTTGCGGTTGCGCTCGTATATGCAAAAGCGCTGGCCGCAGCAGAAAGGAGCGGCTTAAAATGTGCCGTTACGGCACGCTGAGCGTCAGCTCCAGATGCTTGTGATCGCGCATAACCGAAACGGGCACGCTTGCGCCGCGGCGCAATAGCGAAGAGAAATCGCGCTCTGTCGCCAAGGTTTGCTGAGCAACGCTGAAAATCACATCGCCCGCTCTCAGACCCGCTTTGTCGGCCGGAGAGCCGCGCTGCACGGACCGCACCAGCACGCCGCCCTTCACTCCGAAATAATCGGCAAGCTGCGAGTCGACCCGCTCAAATTCAATGCCGATCAGAGGATTGCGCCACACCAATAGCGGGCTGGGAAAATCCATCCCCGGCACTTGCCAGCTCGGCATGGGCATGCCTGAAAACGGGCCCGGCAACGGGTTGCTCGGTGCTGTCCCGATTGTAATAGTCGTAGTTTGCGTTTTCCCGTTGCGCCAGTACTCCGCTTTCACGGTTCTGCCGGGCGGCGTTTCCTGCACCAGCCGGGAGAGCTGCTGGGCGCTCAGAATTGTCTCGCGGTTATAGCTGAGTAGTACGTCACCGGGTAAAATTCCAGCCTTGTCGGCGGGCCCTCCTTCCAGGACGGCCCTGATCTCAACCCCGCGCTCCTGGTTCAGTTTGAGCGCCTTGGCGCGTTCAGCGTCGATATCCGCTAACCGCACGCCCAGAAAACCGGCATTGTCGCTAGCTGTGCGTGGGAATACCTGGAGTACTTCGGCCAAACGCCAATTGCCGGATTCACAGGGCTGCTCGGCCTGCACCACGGGAACGAGTAACGCCGCAGCCAGTATCAAAGCCGAAACAGACACGGTCCTCATTTAATACACGGGTCCGGAGATGTTCATTGCGCGCAGCACTTGAAGAGAACGGGCACGAACATAATCGTTCTCTTGTTCGCTATTCAGAATGTCCTGGAGCGTCGTCAGCACGTCCGGTGTCATCGCTGGCGCGGGGCGGTCCGCGGGCACCAATATATCGATCGCCTCTGCCCGGACGTCCGCATTGTTGTCATGCTTCAGCACGAACTCCACTGCCCGGCGCGTCGCGGCATCGGCCGCGAACTGTCGCAATCCCTCCAGAGCCTTTATCCGCACGGCCGCATTCGAGTCTGTCTTTGCAGTATTGATCAGCGCATCGCGAACGTCGGGGCCGCTTTGATGCTGCAGTATTTCGACTGAATTGACGCGAATGCCCGGATCGCTTGGATCCTGCATCGCGGCCAGCACCCATTGGCGGACTGTATCATCGTCCAAATTTCCGGTCACTTCCTGCTGCTGAACGCGATCAATGATGATCCGCACTCCATTCTGCCCGGCTGGTTCAATCTCCCGGACATGCGCGTTCGACATATCCAGTAGCCCCATCCGGGCGAAACCGCTGCCGGAACCAGGAGCCAAGCGGCCGTTATCCATCCATCGCGCCGCCGTAAATCCGGCAAACACGAGAAACGAAGCGGCTGCGATCTGTACCGACCAGCGCGTGGCGGAAAAACCCGTGGGGATGAACCGCGCCCACCAACTCGTGCGTAGTTCCGGTGACCTGCCCGAGCGCAGCGCTGTTCTTAGACTCCGCCGGCATTCCGACAAAAGCTCGAAAGAAACATCCTGCCGCTCGGCATAAGCCGCGGCATGCCATTCTTTTTCGCGGTTCAGAGCGCGCTCGCACAATGCGCAGCCTTCCAAGTGCCGCTCGAACGCCTCTTCCTGGGCAAAGTCGAGTTCTCCGTAAAGATACAGCGACAGATTCAACTGAACTTCCTGGCAGGTCATAAGAAATCTCCCAGCGCAGCTCGCATTTTTTGTGTCGCCCGGAACAAACAATTTTTCGCCGCTTCCTCCGTCACGCCCAGCGATTCGCCGATTGCGCGCAACCTCATGCCCTGGTAATGGCGCATCTCAAAAACCAGGCGTTCGCGCGGCGTCAATTTATCCAGCACCGCGTTGATGCGCTCGCTCACTTCAGAACTCATGAGCTGCCGCTGCGGATCCACGTCGGCGCGCTGCTCGGGAAGGAACTGGAACCGGTCCATTTCGCCGCTCGTAGTGGTCACGGCTGCCGCCTCTTCCTTCCGCACCTTGCGTTTGCGAATCTGGTCCAGGCACAAATTGGCCACAATTCTATACAGCCATGTGCTGAAGGCGCAGTCGAAGCGGAACTGCGGAAGCTTCTTGTAAACGCGTAGGAATGCTTCCTGATAGATATCGCGCGCATCCTCGGGAGAGTGCAGAAGATTGAGCGCCATGCGCAAAACGCTCTGATCATAGGACCGCACCAGTTGCTCGAAAGCTTCTGCATCACCGCCCTGCGCGGCCCGAATCAGTGCGGTCTCATTCGAACGGTCAGCGGAGCCGTGCACGGCTACTCGTCCGATTGGTTCAACGCGAGTGTCCACCAAAGCGATGGACGTATGGAGTTTGGTTTTGTCACGGAATGCATTCCGCGCGCCCCCGAAGACCGGGACTTAGCTGGCTAACTCTAGTTCTATCAGCTTTTTAGCGGGGTCCAAACCGGCAATCCGGAAACTGCGCACTTGTCCGGCGCGGGCTGCTTCCTGGGTGCGCTCCGTCGCTTCGCCCTGCTTCCATTTCGCCGCCAGCATAACCGACATGGAAGAAACGTCCGCAGGCTTCTGCCGGCTGCCGGCGCCCGCTTCTTCACTAATGGGCTTTAAATGACAGGTCCCGATCACGCCCTCGCCTAATTGAACCTTGGCGCGGTCGCCTTTCACCTCGATGAGCCGTCCGCTCACGGTCTGCCCGGTCTGGTGCTCCGAAATGTAATGGTCTACGGTCGTCGGCTCCAACTGTTTCATGCCGAGCCGGATGCGCCGCTTCTCGCGATCGGCTTCGAGCACAACGGCTTTCACCGGCTGTCCTTTCGAGAGCTTCTCTCGCGGATGATCGATGCGCTTTTCGTTGGTGATATCGGAGACGTGTACCATTCCCTCAATCCCGTCCCCCAGATCGATGAAAGCGCCAAACTGCGTCAGATTGGTCACTGGCCCCTCGATGGTCGCGCCAACGGGGTATTTCTTGGGAACTTCGTCCCAGGGATCTCCAAGCGCCTGCTTATATCCCAAGCTGATGCGCCGCTCAGATGGATTGATCTGCAGAACGATCGCATCCACCCGTTCGCCGATCTTCAAGAGATCACCCGGTTTGCGCACCCGTTTATCCCAGGACAGCTCGGATAAGTGAATCAGGCCATCCACACCGGGCAGCAGTTCGACGAACGCCCCGAAATCGGTCAGGCGCTGAATCGTCCCGCTTACGCGGGCGCCCGTGTGAATGGTGCGCGCCGCCACGCTCCATGGGTCTTCTTGCAGTTGCTTGAGCCCGAGCGAAATTTTCCGGCTCTTCGGATCGATTTTTAGGATCTTGACTTCGAGCTCGTCCCCCGGTTTGACGACGTCACTGGCTTTACCAATCCGTGAGTAAGACATGTCGACGACATGCAGCAAGCCGTCGATTCCGCCCACGTCGACAAAGGCGCCGAAATCCATCACATTGCGGTCCTTGCCGCGTACGACGGCGCCTTCGCGCAGCTCGGAAAAGGTCTGCTGGCGCTTTTGCGCTTCTTGTTCTTCGAGCACCACGCGCCGGTCTACGACAACATCTTCCTTTTCGACATCGAGCTTGGTGATCCGGCACTCAATCTCCTGGCCAATTAAGCCCGCCATGTCTGCCATCTCGCGCACGCCGCTGCGCGAAGCCGGCAGGAACGCGCGCACCCCTACATCGACGCGAAAACCGCCTTTCACTTGCTCCGCGACCAAGCCGGAAATGTTCCGCTTTTCCGCGAAGGCGCGCTGCAGCCCGCTCCAGTCTTTCGGCCGCTCCACTTTGATGGTAGAAAGTTCGTAGTATCCCTCTTCGTTGCGTGGCCCGACGGAAACCGCAATCGTCGCGCCCACGGCGGGATCTCCGGTTTCTGTTTCACGCCATTTTGCAATTGGAAGCGATCCCTCGATTTTGCGTCCGATATCGACCAGAATGTTCTCCGGTTGAACTGAGACAATGGTTCCGTTTACAGTTTCCGCGCTCGCCTGATCGGCGTGTTGCTGCTCGAAACTGGCCAACATTTCGGCAAATGTGGAATCTTCCTGCTCGCTCGGTTGAAGTGAATCGGCGGTTTCCCCGGGGACAAGGGGATCGAAATTGACATTACTCATGACTGCTGGGATCACCCTTATTCTGGCATAGGGTCGCGATCATGCCGGAAGAATTACAGACAGCGGCAATGGCCGCCAACAGGCCGCAGCCTCGGTTCTGGGCGCGCGATTTTTTGTGGCTGCTCTTTGGCGCGGGACTGATTCTGTCCGATCCGGAGCTCAACTATAACGTCATCATTGTGCTCATTCCGCTGACGGCGTTTCAGATTGCCGAGCCGCATCTCCAGGCGTTTTCTTCGCGCCGCGGCCAGATATGGTCCATCGCCATCAAGATGGTGCTGAGCTATCTGCTTGTCGGCTGGAGTCACACCTTTGCCAGTGTTTACTATTTGATCTTTTTGATTCCCATCATCTCCGCCGCAACCATGTTCGACGGCAAGGGCGTTGTGCTCGTCACGGCAATGGCTACGTGCGCATACTTTTCTTTTCTTCTGCCCATCTGGCCCGTCGATTACTCGCTCGTAACCAATGAGGACATCCATGTTTATTGTTTGCATGCATGCTTCTTTGTCGTGGTCGCGCTGGTCGTTTACGAACAGGCCAAAGCAAAACGCGCAGAGATGAAGCGCACTCAGGAAGCGGCCGAACGGCTGGCGGAATCAAACCGCAGCCTGCGCCGGGCGGAAGCCTCACTGCGGCGTAGTGAGCGGCTGGCGGCGCTTGGCCAGCTCACCGCCGGGCTGGCGCACGAATTGCGCAACCCGCTGGGTACTATCAAAGCTTCTTCCGAGATGCTTAACAAGGCAGCAACGCAGGGCCGTCCTGAAGTTATGTCTGAAATGGCCGGATACATTGGG
This sequence comes from Terriglobia bacterium, assembly GCA_021324185.1. Taxonomy (GTDB): domain Bacteria; phylum Acidobacteriota; class Terriglobia; order Bryobacterales; family Bryobacteraceae; genus Bog-105. Next base: position 51,867 of record JAJPJN010000056.1, read on the forward strand.
AGCGAGGTAGACCGTATGAATGCGCTCATTTCGAGCTTTCTCGATTTCGCGCGCCCCTTGCAGATCCGCGCCCTTGAAGCCGATTTGCGTTCGGTTGCTGAAAACGTGCTTCGCCAGCAGGCAGATCTGGCGTTGAGAAGTGGCGTGACGCTCACGCTGCGCATGCCGGACGGGCCCCTCATCTTTGACTTTGATCCCGACTTGATCGCTGTCGCTCTTTCCAATCTGGTGCAAAATGCCATTCAAGCCAGTAAAACGGGTCAGGAAGTGGAACTTCGAATTGTGCCGGGTGAGGAAGACGTGGAGATCTTTGTTACAGATCACGGCAGCGGCATAATGCCCGAACATCTCGAAAGTATCTTCAATCCGTTCTTCACCACGAAGCCGAACGGCGTAGGGCTCGGACTTGCGATCGTTTCCAAAATCGCCGACGAGCACAACGGGCAAGTTCGTGTCTTCAGCGAGCCCGGGTCGGGTACGCGCTTTGAGCTGAATCTACCGAGGGCACAAAAGAAATAATCATGTCAGCCGGAAGAATACTGGTCGTCGAAGATGAAGACAAGCTGCGGCGCGTTGTGCAATTGCATCTGGAATCGGCGGGCTACGAAGTCGATGGTGCGGCCACCGCGGAGCAGGCGCTGCCGCTTGCTACCCTCGCAGATCTGATCATTACCGATCTGCGGCTGCCCGGCATGGATGGCTTGGAATTCATTAAGCAGCTACACAACCGCGGCATTTCTGCAGCGGTGATCGTAATGACCGCGCATGGCTCGGTGGAAGCGGCTGTAGAGGCCATGAAACTGGGCGCCGCCGACTTCCTGCAAAAACCTTTTTCGCTCGACCACCTCGCTACCGTCGTGCACAAAGTAATGGCGGTGCAATCGCTGCGGGCGGAAAACGAACGCATGCGCGAGGAACTCGACCACCGCTATCAGTTCGACAGTATTGTCGGCCGCAGCTCCGCAATGCGCGAGATCTTTCACACTGTGGAGCGCGTTGCCCCCACGCGTGCGACCGTTTTGCTGGCAGGCGAAAGCGGGGTCGGTAAAGACATGATTGCGCGCGCCATTCATCAGCACTCGCCGCGCAAAACCCACCCGTTCGTGAAGATTAACTGCACGGCCATTCCTGAGAACCTGATGGAGAGCGAACTCTTCGGTTACGAGAAAGGCGCTTTTACAGGCGCCAACACGAGTAAGCCCGGCAAATTCGAACAGGCCGATCAGGGCACCGTTTTTCTCGATGAAATCGGCGACGTTCCCGGCAATATTCAAGTAAAACTGCTGCGCGTTTTACAGGAGCGCCAGTTCGAACGCCTCGGTTCCAACCTGACGCGCAATGTAGATGTTCGCGTGATTGCTGCAACCAACGTAGATCTCCGTGCTGCACTCGAGCAGGGCCGTTTTCGGGAAGATCTGTATTATCGCCTCAATGTTGTGCCAATCAACATTCCTCCGCTGCGCGAGCGCAAAGAAGATATTCCGTTCTTAGCCAAGCACTTCGTGCAAAAGCTTTCGAAAGAGCTGGGCACACCTGCGCGCGAAATCGCGCCCGCGGCGATGGAGCGCCTGCTCGCTCATTCCTGGCCGGGCAATGTGCGCGAACTGGAAAATACCATCGAGCGCAGCCTCGTGCTTGCATCAGGCGATGTTCTACAGGCTGCCGACATTCGCATCGAAGCGCCGAGAAACAACATTCCCATGCAGGCCCAGCAGGCGCCTTTGCTGCCCGAAGGCGAAACGCTGGAACACTGGGAGCAGATGATGATCCGCGAAGCCTTGCGCCGCGCCAACGGCAATAAGAGCCAGGCCGCCAGAATGCTGGGACTCACGCGTAATGCGCTGCGCTACCGGCTCTCGCAGATGGGCATGGATTCCGGCGCGGAAGAGGGTGAAGGCGCGGCTTCAGTGAGCAGTTAAAGCCGCACGATCTTTTCAGATCGAAAACCTTTTAGTGCGTTGCGCGTATCGACAATCAGTTTGCTGCGCTCCACCACGGTTTTATAGTCAACGCCGCTGTGATCCGTGACGATCACCACGCAATCGGCAGATTCAACTGACGGCAGCAACGGTTCCGCTGCCAGGGTGGTCTCGTTGATGCGGATCTGTTTCACGTACGGATCGGAGAAGCTGACGTGCGCGCCGCGCCGCTGCAGCAGCAGGATGATATCGAGCGCGGGGGATTCGCGCACATCGTCAATGTCCCGCTTATAGGCGGTTCCGAGCAGATGAACGTGCGAGCTGCGCACCGGCTTGGCGGCGTCATTTAGAGCATTCTGAATTTTTTCCACCACAAATTCAGGCATGCGGCCGTTGATGTAGCCGGCTAATTCAATAAAACGCGCTTCAATCCCGGCTTCCTTGCTCTTCCAGGAAAGATAGAACGGATCAATCGGAATACAGTGACCGCCCAGACCGGGACCCGGATAGAACGGCATAAACCCGAACGGCTTTGTCGCCGCCGCGTCGATCACTTCCCAAACGTTAATATTCATGCGATCGCACATCAGAGCCAGCTCATTCACCAGGCCAATGTTGATCATGCGAAACGTGTTTTCGAGCAGCTTCACCATTTCCGCCACGCGCGTGGAACTGACCGGCACGACGGTTTCGAGGGCCTGCTTGTAGAACAACGCTCCCATCTCCGTGCAAACCGGAGTGATGCCGCCGACCACTTTCGGAATGTTCGCCGTCTGGTATTTCGGATTGCCAGGATCAACACGCTCCGGCGAAAAGCAAAGAAAAAAATCTTTTCCTACTTCCAGCCCGCTGGCTTGCAACTTCGGCAACACTAGCTCATCCGTCGTGCCGGGGTAAGTAGTCGACTCGAGCATCACCAGCAGTCCGGGATGCATGTGCTGCGCGATTGCGTCCGTCGCTGCGACGACGAAGCTCATATCCGGATCTTTGGTCTTTCGCAGCGGCGTGGGTACGCAGATGTCAATCGTGTCTAGCTGCTCGATGATGGAGAAATCTGTTGTGGCGCGTAATTTGCCGCTATGGACGAGCGGCCCGAAGGTGGCGTCCGGCACGTCTTTGACGTAAGAACGGCCGGCGTTAAACAGGTCCACTTTGCTTTGCTGAACGTCGATGCCGGTCACTTCGAAGCCGGCGCGCGCGAACTCAACCGCGAGCGGTAAGCCGACATATCCAAGGCCCAGCACGCCAACGTGTGCCTTCTTATTCGCGATGCGCTCGCGTAAGATTCCGGCCGCCGATGCCACCTGAGCCGGCGCGGCCTGTATTGTGTCAGAGATCAAGAAAGAACCTGCCTTCGCCAATTAGCTCCGCAGGCCCGGTTAAGTAAATGTTGTCCTGCCAGCGCAGAGTCATACTCCCGGCGGGAGTACGAATTTCGACCGGGCTCTCGGTTACTTTCCTGAGAATAGCAGCGGCAGCAGCGCCTGTCGAGCCGGTACCGGAACTCCTGGTTTCGCCGGCTCCGCGCTCGTAAAAGACACATTCAATGATGTGCCGGTCCACCACGCGAACGAAGGAAACGTTGGCATGATGCGGAAAGCGAGGATGCGCTTCTGCTTCGCGAGCGGCCGCGAGCCAGTCTTCCGGCAGATTCTCCACAAAGATGGCGCACTGCGGATTGCCGACGTTTAGCAAGGTCGCATCATAGTCCTTGCCCGCAAGGTGCATCTTCGCGTGGAGCTCTTCAACCTGCGGCGTGCCCATGTTCATTTCAAAAAGAAAGCGATTGCCGTCGCGCGAAAGCAGACGTAACGTTTTCTCGCCTGCCCCGGTCGTAATGCGGACTTCGGGAGCCGTTGCGGCGCCGTTCCATAGCGCGAACGCCGCCGCACAGCGTGTTCCATTGCCCGATATTTCGGCTTCACTTCCGTCCGAATTGAAGAGTTGTATCTGCAGCCCGCCGCCTCTCTTCGAAGCCAGGATCCAGCCGTCGGCGCCGATACCCGTTCTCCGGGCACAGATGCGGCGGGCAATCTCCGGGAGGTTTTCTGTAGGAGCATCGTCAGCCCAAGTGAGCAAAAAATCGTTTTCGGCGCCGTGAAGTTTAGTGAAGGGAAGCATCTGGTGTCCGTTTCAGAATAGAGACAATTGGCGCCCCCGTCACTTTGACTTCTTGCATCGTCTGGTAAGGCGATCCGTTCAGTGCTCTCGACAGAGCGTCATTCTGTTGATCCACCGCCCAAAGTGCCTGATGGATGAGTAGCGGCCGCGCTGTGTTCGCCATCCAGACCGGTCCATTCCCGACGTTGATTGTCTCGCGCAGAGGAATGCGAGCGCGGCAGTAAATTCCGGATAGATCGTCCGATGCCGAAGGCGTCAGGATGCCTGTTCCCGCAACATAGTGCGTGCGGAAGAAGTCTGCGCCGGCTTGCATCCAGGCGCGGCGCGCTTCAGAATTCACCTGCGATTCTTTCCAGCAGATCCAATTCTGCTGGGAGGGCCAAAGCAGCCAGGGTAGAACGGCCATGATTGGCACGGCGCAGGCAAGCCGCATCCAGCGGCCCCGAAGCAACGTAACCGGAGCACCGGCTGCGAATGCGGCAAATACAACCATCGCGATTCCGTAACGGCTGTTGTAATACCCGTGCGGCGGCAGTTGCGGGACGAAAATCGGATTGCCGGAAGAGTGCATGCTCCAGACGTAAAACACCGGCGTCAGCAGCAGGAAAAGCACGGGACGGTACGCGCTGCCTTTCCATAGAGTGCAAACAAACCCGGCGACTCCAATGACCAGAAGCGGCCAGCCGGCGCAAAGTTGGCCCGCCTTCGCGTAGTACTGCATCGCAACCAGCCAGTTGTGATAACCCGGATAGGGTTTGCCGCCTTGAATCGCCATCGCTGAGTAGGGGCCGTTGTAAAAATCAAACGGGTTTGAGCTCTCCCACCAGTTGTGAGCCACCCAGTAAAGCGGCGCGAGCGATGCCAGCATACCGAAGACTAGAAAGGTTCGCCAGCGCCTTGCTTTCGCGGACCACGCAAACCACAAGGCGGCGAACGGAATCAGAAACCAGCCGTCATAGCGAGTAAGACTCATCCACCAGGAAGCGAAAATGCCAAGCGTGATCCAGCGCAGATCTGTTGTTGCTTCAAAGCGAATGAGCGCCGCTAACATCACCGCCAGACCCGCGATGAAGACAACCTCTGTCATCGGGATCGTGGCCAGATACAGCAGATTCGGATTCAACGCGAAGCAGAGAATCACGACCCATGCCGCCAGCCGGCTCTTATACGTTTCGCGAGCCGCCCAAAAGAGTGCAGTTCCCGCAATCACAAAGCACAAAGCAACGGGGATTGTGCCCGCCAATCCGGTCGACCACAGTTGCATGCTGGCCGTAAAAGGTAAACAGAGGACATGCAGCATCGGCAGCCAGACCGTGCCGAGCTGATCGTAACCAGGCGTGCGCGAATCAAGAATGCTCCGGCTTAGGTTCAGGTGCGACTGCGCATCGCCGTAGTAAAGAATATAGCCGTGTGCGAAGTTCCACCATGCCGCCAATGCCACAAGGCCCGCGAGCAGGGCGGCGGCCAAAACGTACTCAGAACGCGGTGAACTTACGGAATTCTTCAAATCGCTGGTCGATCTCCTGGCGGGTGAGATCGCGGAATCGCTCGGCGCCAAACCGTTCACAGCAGAAGCTCCCCATGACGGATCCATAAATCACCGCGCGATGGAGCTCGTGCACATCGAAATGCCCGTTGCGAAGATCGAAGCCACGCTCGGCGAGATAACCAACAAAGCCGCCCGCGAAACAGTCGCCCGCCCCGGTCGGATCAAAAACATCTTCCAAAAGATAGCCCGGCACCATAAACAGCGTGTCATTACGAAACAGCATGGCGCCATGTTCACCGCGTTTAATCACCAGCGTATTCGGGCCCATGTCCAAAATGGCCTTGGCGGCCCGCCGCAAGTTCTGTTCGCCCGAAAGCATTCGCGCTTCACTATCATTGATCAGTAAAAAATCCCAATGCCGGATTGCCGCCAGAAGTTCGTCACGAGTCCCATTGATCCAGTAATTCATGGTGTCCCCGCCTACGAAACGAACGCCATTCATCTGCTGCTGCACCCGGCGCTGTAATTCAGGCTGGATATTTCCCAGAAACAGATAAGGCCGCAACTTGTATTCGGATGGAAGCTTAGGATCGAAATCGGCAAAGACGTTCAGATCCGTTCGCAAAGTAGTGCGGTCGTTCATGTCGTCCGAATAAACGCCAGACCAGAAGAATGTCTTGCCCGGCGCTTTCTCTAAACCGGCCAGATCGATGCCTTTCTCGATCAGCCACTTGCGGTCCTCCTCAGCGAAGTCGTCTCCCACTACAGCGACGATACCGGTTCTGGTGAAGTAACTTGCGCTGAGCGCAATGTAGGTGCAAGCGCCGCCCAGAATACGCTCTCTCTTCCCGTGCGGCGTTTCTATTCCGTCGTATGCGACCGACCCGACAACAACCAATGACATTGTTTGCATTGTAGCGGGATAATCATTCAACACACAAAATGTTCCGGCCGCTTTCTGCCGCTACAATCTGAGTGTGCGTTTTTTGATTGTGAGCGACACTCACGCCAACTGGCACGCTCTCGAAGCGGTTCTGGCGCACGCAGAAGGCCGCTTCGATCAGATCGTCTGCTGTGGCGACCTGGTCGGCTACAACGCACAGCCCGCTCGTGTGGTGGAGTGGACGCGCGCGAATTCTGCGCACACGATTCGCGGCAATCACGACAAGGTGGTGGCCGGCCTTGAAAGTTTAGATTGGTTCAACGACATTGCACAAAGCGCCGCGCGCTGGACCATTCACCAGCTCACCAGGTGTCAGATCGAGTATTTGAGAGAGCTACAGAAAGGCCCTCTTCATCTGGAAGAGTTTCACATGTGGCACGGATCGCCCCGCGATGAAGACGAATACATTACGAATGCCCGCGAAGCCGCGCCCTGCTTTTCCTATTTCGTTTTGCCGCTGGCGTTCTTTGGGCACACCCATCTGCAAGGTGGATTTTTCTCCAGGCACGGGCGTATCGGTGTCATTCCGGCGGTTCGCAAAGGGCGCGACGAAGCTGTCATCGAATTGCAGCCGGACACGCTCTACTTGGTGAATCCGGGCTCAGTCGGGCAGCCACGCGACGGCGATGCGCGCGCTGCTTATGCTGTTTACGATTCCAGACAAAGAATTGTCACTTTGCGCCGCGTCGAGTATCCGGTGCAGCAAAGCGCTCAGGAGATCCGGCAGGCCCATCTACCCGACGTGCTCGCCTTCCGGTTGTTCCAGGGATTGTGATGTCTGCAATTGAACCAGAGCATGCGTGCTCGCACTGGAAAAATAGGCTCGCAGCTTGCTGGTTGCAGATTTTCCAATTGCTCCGCTCAACTCTGCATCGGATGCCTGGCGTACCCGCTCCAGGCTGCCAAACGTCCTGAGTAACTTCTCAACCGTCTTTGCGCCAATGCCCGGCACGTCATGTAATTCCGAAGTGAGCCGCTGGGCGTTGCGCCGCGTGCGGTGAAACGTCACTGCGAAACGATGCGCCTCATCGCGAATGGTCTGCACCAGATGCAGAATGGGCGAGTACTTGTCGAGAATCACCGGCTCGTCTTCCTGGCCGTATACGTAGATCCATTCCTCGCGCTTAGCAATTGAAGCAAGCGGCTGATACGTGTTGCCGAGTGATTCAAGCGCCTGCGCCGCAGCGTGAAGTTGCCCCAAGCCGCCGTCCACCAGCACTAATCCCGGAAACGGCTTGCTTTCTTCCTGCAGCTTGGAGTAGCGGCGGCTGATCACTTCGCGCATCGACGCGAAATCGTCGTTTCCCGCTACCGTACGGATGATGAACTTGCGATAATCCGATTTCTTCATCCGGCCGTCTTCCCACACCACCATGCTGGCGACTTTATCGGTGCCCTGAATGTGTGAAATATCGAAGCACTCGATTCTCCTGGGAGCCTCGGGAAGGTTCAGCGCGTCCCGCAAAGCTTCCTGAATTGCTTTTGAAGACGGTTTCAGCACGCGAAAACACTGATCGAAGCTGTGCTTTGCATTTGTCTCCACCAGCGCAAACAGCGCCTTTTTCGTCCCCCGCTGCGGAGTCGAAATTTCTACTTTCCGGCCGCGCAGGTCGGAAAGAAACTCTTCGAGTTCCTCCCGCTGCTCGAAATCAGCCGGCACATGGATGCGCGCCGGAATGTGAGGATTGTTCAGATAGACCTGCTTGAGAAGCGCTTCGAAAAATTCCGATGGATGAAAATCCTCCTGATCCTCCCAGAAGAACTCCCGCCGGTCCACGATCTTTCCATTGCGCAAGTGGAACAGATTGACCGCAACCAGAGGCGGTTCGGCATGATAGGCAAAGATGTCGATGTTATCGCCTTCAACCGCCGCGATTTTCTGCCGTTCCTCCATTTCGCGAACGGTATTCATCAGATTGCGGAGCGCTGCGGCCTCTTCGAAACGCATCTCTCCGGCAGCGCTGTTCATCCGTTCTTCCAGTTCGTTGGCCAGATCGCGATGACGTCCTTCCAGAAACAACCGCACGTCGCGAACCGCCGCGGCATACGCCTCATCGCTCGTTAGTCCGGGAGTGCACGGGCCCAGGCAACGATGGATGTGGTATTGCAGGCAGGGATGCGTGTGCTTGCGAGTCAAATCGATTTTGCAAGACGGCACTTTGAAATGCCGGTGAATAAAGTGAACCAGCCGGTGCGCCAGATTTCCGGGAAAATAAGGGCCGAAATAACTGCTGCCGTCCTTCACAATGCGCCGGGTCACGTAAACGCGCGGATATTTTTCGTTTGTCAGCCGGATGTATGGGAATGTCTTGTCATCGCGCAGCAAGACGTTAAAGCGCGGCTTGTACTGCTTGATGAGATTGTTTTCAAGCGCCAGAGCTTCTTCGTTGTTGTCGACCTGTATAAAATCGATGTCGCGCGCTTCGGAAATCAGGCTTCCGGTCTTTGCTTCCGCCAGCCTGTCGTCATTAAAATAACTGCGCACGCGGCTGCGAAGGTTCTTCGCCTTGCCGACATAGAGGACACTCCCCTGTGCATCTTTGTAGAGGTAAACGCCAGGCCGGGTGGGAAGCTGCGCAACTTTCTCGCGAAGTTCCATTTCTTAATTGGCAGCTATAATCCAATTGTGACACGCAAGTTGCTGTTTTCTTGCTGGCTCATTATTCTGCAGGCGGTGTCACCGGCCTTTGCGGCCCAAACGCATCCAACACAGCAGCAGAAGCCGCAAACGCCCCAAACCCAAGCCCAGCCTCCCGACGAGACGAATCCGCCTGAAGAAGACAGTTCGGTTGCGCCCCGCACTTATGCATTCGATCCGCTGGAAGCGCAGCGCTGCATCAGCATCGGCAATTTCTACATGCATAAGGGCAGCAAAGGTTATCGGGCCGCCCTGGGGCGCTATGAAGATGCCACAAAGTACGATCCGAATTCAGCCGAGGCTTTCTTCAAAGTCGGGGAAGTGGAAGAGAAGCTGAACAATAAAGACGCCGCCAGGATCGCCTTTGAACGAGTCATCAAGCTTGCGCCCGATTCCAAGTTTGCGAAAGAAGCGAGAAAGAAGCTGGCCGGTCTAGGTTAAGATTTTGGGCTGCTGGCGCTGGTCCTCAATCGTTCGCTTCGTCAGCACAGTCAATAATGCCTGAAACCCCGCTTCCCAGTCCGGGAACAGATCAATGTACTGCGTTCTGCGCGCGATTTGATCGGGGACTGTGCACTCGCTGAGCCGTACCGGGACAAGAAATATCTCATCCAACGGTACGCAGGCGGCGACGTCCAATGCGTACCGGATTTCGGAGTGGAAGAAACCGCGTTTGCCCACGGATCTGCGCGAAAAGCAGATCACCACATAATCCGATACTTCAATGGCGCGCTCGATCGCGCGCGGCCAGTTTTGGCCGGGAAGCAGTTTTTGCTCGTCCATCCATGGCTCGAGCCCATGACTTTTCAGCGCGCTGTACAGCTTTCTCGCTTCCGCGCGGTCTTCGCTTGCATACGCAATAAAAACTCGAATTCGGCCGGAAGGCTGGAACACGACACGGCCGGATTCCAATTCAAACGTGCCAGCTCCGCCGAGGTCAATCGAGCTTCCCTCACGCAGGCAGCGATCGATCAGCCGGACGATGCGCCGTTTGATCACTGCACGTTTCACAGCGTTTCCTTGCAGCGGTCGGCGATGCCCACTTTCTTGGATTGAGATTTCGTTCTTTGTACCGGCTTCTTCAGGTCCATGAGAAGCCGGTGAATGAGTCCGTCCACTTCATCCGCGGCTTGCGCCCGCGAACGGTGCGATTCCTTGGCCAAACGTTGCGCCAGATCCTTCTTATTCACAATTTGAAATTACAACCGGAAAACAGCCAACGATCTTTTTCGCTAAAAGGCGGCCGCCCGCAAGTCTCGTGATTGCCTACGATTACCGCCGGTAAGGAATTTTTTCGCGATCTGTGATCGCCCGACGCGGCTACCCGCAGAGTCGTATGAAAGCTCGCCGGCGCCGCGCCAGCGCTCGTAAATTCTTACTCCACCCGCAGAGCGTTCATGGGAGAAATGGAAGCCGCGCGGCTGGCTGGAATGAGAGCGGCAATTAGCGCGCAGAGACTGAGCGAAAGCCCTGCCAGCGCTAACGCCAGCGGATCCCAAAAGGTAACGCCGTATAGTTGCGCCGAAATGAGTCTTCCGCAGGCAACAGCCAAGGGCAAACCCAGCAGCAGCCCGAGAACGACGCGATGGAACGCCCCGCGCAAAACAAGCCGGATCACTTTCCCGTGATCGGCGCCGAGAGCCATGCGGATTCCGATCTCATTGGTTCGCTGCGCCACGCTGTAAGAAGTCATGCCATAGAGCCCAACCGCAGCAAGCAGCAGAGCGACAATCGCAAAAAGTTCAGCTAGCGTCGCCACTGCGCGGTCCTGATCGAAGGTAAGATTCACCTGCTCCTGCATGGTCCGGACACTGGCAATCGTGAGATTGGGATCGATGTCTGCCAGCACGCGCCGGAGCAAAGGTTCCATTTCGCCCGGAGAGGCCTTCGTCACGAGCATCATTGCCCCAATAAAATGCGACTGCAACTCCAGGCCCCGCATGAGGGGGTTTTTATATTCGACGTTCTGGGCAAGCGGTACGTAGAACATGGGCCGCGCCGGGCGGCGAAGGCCCCAGCCGGCAAACTTTGCATCGCGAACGATACCGATGATTCGGAACGTGCCGGCATTTTCGGGCAGGTCCAGGCCGAAGTGTTGATCCATCGGGTTCTCATCCGGTCTGAAAAAGCGTTTGACAAATGCCTCGTTGACTATTGCAACCGGCGCGGTATTTTCGTTATCGGCCGCAGTGAAATAGCGGCCGCGCAGCAGTCTCACGCCCAAATTCTGCAGATAATTGGCGCTGACCCGGTCCCACGAGGCTCCCGCTTCTTCGGTCAGCTTCGGCGCCGGATGGCCGGCCACCATGATCAATTCGCCCCAGTTGTCCGTGAGCGGATTGTACATCGCGAGTCCTGATCCTTGTACGCCCGGCAAAGCGTTGACGTGATCTTCAATCTCTCGATAGAGCGACTCGAGTTTAGGAACGCTGTAACTGGCGGGAGGCCTGTTCAGACTCACTAAAAGCCGGTTCGAGATTTCATAACCGAAGTTCTGATGCTCCAGATTATTCAGACTGCGCGCGAGCATCGTCGCACCGGCTATTAAGACGATGGACAAGGTCGCTTGTAGGATCAGCAGGGCTCTGCGCGTAAAGCTTGAATTCCCGCCAGTGCTGCGCCCGGCGCCGCGCAGCGCCTCCACCGGGTTGGTGCGCGTGGCAAACCAGGCCGGCGCCGCGCCGAAGAGGATACCCGTCAGCAGCGCCAACCCAAACGCGAATGCGAGCACGATGAGTGATGGCTCGATGCTGATGGGCAAAAACGTTGCACTGCGAAAAGCCAGCGCCAGTAGCAGACGCGCCGCTCCAACTGCAACCAGCAGCCCGGCAATGCTTCCGGCAATCGCTAAAACGATGCTTTCAACCAGCGCTTGCCAGATAATTTGCCGCCGCGTCGCTCCAATCGCCAGCCGAAGCGCTGTTTGGGAGCGGCGCGACACGGCTCGGGCCAGCAGCAGATTAGCAACATTGGCGCAGGCGATTAACAGCACCAGCCCGCAGACAGCCAGCAGAATCTGTAGGCTGCGGCCGTACTCTTCTTTCATCACGGCGACGCCCGCGCCTGCTGGCACCACCCGAATAACTTGCTTTGGAAGTAGACGAACTACCTCCGGCAGCCAGTTGGACGGATAACCCGCATCGTGAAGCAGCCATTGCCGCAGCACCCCGGTCAACCGCGGCGCCATTCCATTAACCGAGGCCCCGGGACGCAACCGGCCGATGACCCGCAGCCAGGCGGAGATCGATTGATGCAGTAGCGAATTTCGGCCCGCAATCAGCGGTTCCTGCTGCAGCGGAATCCAAAGGTCAGGCGGGTCGGCGCGCAATGTGTCGCCGAAGAAGCCAGGCGGCGCGATTCCAATGATGGTGAAAGGACTTCCTTCGATGATGAACGTCGACCCGACTACCGCTGGGTCGGCTCCATAGATCGCTTCCCAGGTGTGATGACTAATTACAGCTACCGGTGTTGCCGACGGCTTATCGTCGCTGGCGCTTAGTATTCGTCCGGCAAAAGCGCGTACGCCCATCGTCGAAAAATAGCTGCCGGTGACATATTCGGACCTTAGCGGTCTGGCCACCGCATCGACACCCTGACGGCGCACGCTAAGGCGGCCCTGGCCGGCCTGAAAAGCTGCGATCTGTTCGAATTCCGGCACATTCGCTATCAGCCGCTGATACAGCGGAAAGGAGAACATGCCCCAGATGTCTTGCGGGCCGCCTTCGACGCAGCAATCATCGCCATCGCCGATACGGTATAAGCGCGCCGGGTCCGATACCGGCAATGAGCGAAGCATGACGGCATCAATTAAGGTGAAGATCGCCGTCGTTCCTCCAATCCCCACAGCCAGCGTGAGTATCGCGGTCAGGGTGAAAACAGGAGAAAGCCGAAACTGCCGCAGCGTGTAGCGAAGCATCGCAATCAAATTTTGCATGGGCCTGGTAAAGAAGCAGGTACGAAGTTTATGCCGGGTGGGTTCCTTCGCAACACGAATTTCCGGCGGCACGTTCCGGCCTGCTCTGTGCCAAATGATACAGGCGCAGAGTAGTACGATCCCACCCCTAAACGTTTGTAGCGGTTTTTGCCCGCCGTAGTCTCACGGGCGAGTGCTCTTCTATCGTCTGTCTCACATTCGCGTCTCCGCTGCAGTTGCATTCCTATGCATGCCCTGCTGGCCGCAGGATAATTCGAAAAACCTCACCTCGCCGCCCAATCTGAGCAATGCCCAACGGCCCGTTCATCCGAGGGTGTGCAACCATCCGAACTGGTTGCTCGAGGAAGAGCCCCCGATAGGCTCGGTTCGCGAACATTGGGATCTCTTCCTTACCGAGACATTCAATCCACTAACAGCGGCCGGCGCCATCTTAAATGCGGGCTTTTCGCACGTCACCAATTCGGACCCGAGATATGGAACCAACGCAGTTGCATTCGGCCAGCGCGTGGGTGCTTCGGCTGCCGATATCGCCAGCCAGAACTTTTTTGGCGATTTCGTTGTCGCCTCTGCGCTGCACGAAGATCCGCGCTATATCCGGCGGGGCGAAGAATACGGCCTATGGAATCGCATCGGATATGCCATCAGCCGGGCTGCTGTCATCCGGACCGATTCAGGGCGCCACACCTTCAACTGGGACAATCTGCTTGGAAGCGCCGCGAGCGCAGGATTCTCAAATCTCTACTACCCGCCTGCAAGCAGGACAGGCAAAGCGATGCTGATCCATTTTGGCACCAGTTTCGCCGATAATGGCTTCGTCAATCTGGCGCCGGAATTCTGGCCTGACTTCCGCCGCAAAGTGCTGCATCGTTTCTTTCATTGACGGCCCAAGCTCGCCCCGCCGAACGGATTGTCCACGTTTTCATAGATACCGGCAGTTTTGAAGGCAACTTGAAGCAAAGCGACCGGGTCTTCATGCATATACTGGAACTGGACAATGCAAGCCAGCCGGGTTGGTGAAATCGCGCAAACAGCGCCGCAAACGCGTGTTCCTGCGGCGCTCGAAAAAGCCTTTTTGAAGATTTTGCCGGAGGACAGCGCCTTCGAACTGCAAATGCCAGGTCAGGCGCCATGGCGAATCGGCTCAGGAACGGTCAAATTCCGAGTGGCAGCGAATAACGCTGCGGCCGCCTCGGCAATCAGGTCATTGGATGAAATTCGAATCGCCGAAGCGTACCTTTCGGCAGACCTGGATATAGAAGGCGACCTTCTGGCCGCCTTCGATTTGCGTAACAGCCTCACAGACAAACACATCCTGGCCTATTTGTGGTCGACGTATGGACAACGCCTTCTGCATGGCCAGACTGCCAGCGATAAGAAATGGGTCGCCCAGCATTACGATATCGATGGCGATTTTCATCTGCAATTTCTCGATCGGCAGTTTCGTTGCTACTCGCATGGCTATTTCGAATGCCACGATGAGCCGCTGGAGTTCGCAATCGAACGAAAGCTCACGACTGCTTTCGAATTAGCGGGTATTCAGCCGGGCATGCGCGTGCTGGATATCGGGGCTGGGTGGGGCTCTTTTCTGGAGTTTGCCGGCAAACGCGGCGCCCGGGTCACTTCATTGACGATCTCGAAGGATTCGGAAGCGTTCTGTAACCGCCTGATTCAGAATGCGGATCTGCCGTGCCGTGTCGTCCGCGAGCATTTCCTCGAATACAACAGCCCGGAACCATTCGACGCCATCATCAACTTGGGCGTCACCGAACATCTGCCCGACTACGAGGCGACCCTCCGGCAATATGCGAAGTTATTGAAGCCGGGCGGGCGAGTATACCTGGACGCCTCCGCATCGCCGGGTAAGTATCCATTCTCACGATTTATCCTGAAATATATTTATCCGGGCAATGAAACGCCTCTTCACCTGCCGAGTTATTTAGAGGCGGTCTGCGATTCACCGCTCGAATTGTGCCTGGTGCAAAACGATCGCATCAGCTACATGTTGACCGCCAGGCATTGGGCAGAGAATCTCGACCGGAATCGTTCCACCATCGCGGCGCGTTGGGGCGAATCGATGTATCGCCGCTTCCGGCTCTATCTTTGGGGTTGTGTCCATTGTTTTGCAACGGATGATATGACTGCTTATCACTGGATGTTGCAGCATACGCCGCCGCATGGGGGCCGCATGGCGCGAAAGACCCCGGCTAAAGTTTTGAAGAAAGTTCGAAAGGCATTTAGTGCATGATTGGTTTACAGGAAGCACCTGTCGAGAGCGCGCGCGATAACGGCGCGCCGGAATACCGCGTCGATTGGGTGCGCAGCACGCCGTTTTTGCTGATTCATGTGGCGTGTTTAGCCGTGTTCTGGACCGGAGTTAGCCCGGTCGCAGTAATTACCTGCATAGCTTTGTACGTGGTCCGTATGTTCGGAGTTACTGCCGGATACCACCGCTATTTCTCCCATCGCTCGTTCCGAACCAGTCGTGTTTTTCAATTTATCCTGGGTTGGGTGGGCGCCACGGCTACGCAGAAAGGGCCACTCTGGTGGGCGGCGAACCATCGCCACCATCACGCCACGTCCGATAGCGATGAAGATGCGCATTCGCCGAGGCACGGCTTCTGGTGGTCCCACGTGGGCTGGTTTTTATGTGATAAGTTCCACGAGACCAATTACAAAATTATTCCCGACTTGGCGCGTTTTCGAGAACTGAGATTTCTGAACAAATGTTACGTCTTGCCGCCCCTCAGCCTGGCGCTCGGAGTAACTGCTGCCGGATGGGCCCTTCGGCGCTGGTTTCCTGGTCTACATACTTCGCCGATGCAGATGCTCGTCTGGGGGTACTTTATCAGTACCGCGGTGCTCTATCATGGCACCTTCATTGTCAATTCATTGGCGCACGTTATTGGCCGCCAGCGGTTCAAGACCAAGGACGACAGCCGCAACAGCTTCCTGATTGCGATAGTAACGCTCGGCGAAGGCTGGCATAACAACCACCATTTCCTGCCTTCATCCGAACGGCAAGGTTTCTATTGGTGGGAAGTGGACATTACGCACTACGTGCTGAAAGTCCTTTCCTGGTTCGGTGTAGTCTGGGACCTTAAGAGGCCGCCGCAACATATTTACGCCCTGGCGAAACACGCCTCCACCGGCGATTGAGCGCACCGCCCGCTTTGGCAGTGCGCCCGGGAGCTACGGCTCTAATCAGGCAGTTACCTTTTCACCAACCAGCGTACGTGCGTACTGCTCCAGTTTTCGCGCGTCGGCGTAGAACCTGCGGATGCCCTCAGCCAGCTTGTCTGTGGCCATCGCGTCTTCGTTGTGCATCCAGCGGAAGGTCTTCTCGTCCAGATGTAGCTTTTCGTCCTTGCTCGCCTTGGCTTTTTCCGGCGTAAGTTGCGGAGTAAGTTCGCCTTCAGTCTGCTGCATCTTCTCCAGTAAGTCCGGGCTGATGGTCAGAAGATCGCAACCGCAGAGCCGCTCAATTTGTTCAACTTTCCGGAAGCTCGCCCCCATAACGACGGTCTTGTAATCGTATTTCTTGAAGTAATTGTAGATACGAGTTACCGAAGCGACGCCCGGATCCTGATCAATGGGAATATCCTTGCCGCCGTTTTCCTTCTTGTAATAGTCGTAGATGCGGCCCACGAAAGGAGAGATAAGTGTCACTTTCGCTTCGGCGCAGGCAACCGCCTGAGCAAAGCTGAACAACAGCGTCAGATTGCAGTGGATGCCTTCGCGCTCCAGCCGCTCTGCGGCCCGAATGCCTTCCCACGTACTCGCGATTTTAATCAGGACCCGCTCGCGGTTGATCCCAAACTTCTCATACATATTGATCAAACCGCGCGCTTTAGCTATGGTGCCTTCTGTATCGAAGCTGAGGCTGGCATCTACCTCAGTCGAAACGCGCCCGGGAATGTGCTTTAGAATTTCGCGTCCGAAGCTGACAAACAGAGCATCCATAAACGCTTCGGTCTGATGTTTTTCATCTCCGCCGTGCTTTTCGGCTTCCTCCATGGCGTCCTGCACCAGGTGTTGGTACTCAGGTTTTTGAGCTGCATTGTAGAGCAGGGAAGGGTTGGTCGTGGCGTCCTGGGGCTTTAGCCGCGCAATGGCCTCGATGTCGCCAGTATCCGCTACTACAACACTGTATTTCTTTAAAGATTCGAGCACTGTCATTTGTGGAACTCCTTCGACTCTGAAACTCGACCGCCTGCTTGTAGGATACCGCCGCTACATGGTTTTCCATCCCGGAAACCGAAAGGTGTATACCCCCCGAACGGGAGCCATCGTTTAGTTTTTCTAAAACAGGCATTTAGAACATTTCAGTTGCCGCGCCTTTGCGGACCCGCATACTAAGGCTAAAGATTCTTTTGATCGCGGACGACGGCCTCAATCACCTTTGGTGGTTTCACGGCTGTTCGGCTTAATCTTCCGGTCAAGCAGCAAATGCGCACCGGAGTTTGCTCCAGGGTGGAAAATGAACCTCGTTGATCGTATTCGATGCAAGCTTTATGCGCCACTGGTCCTTAGCGCGTTCCTGCTGGCCGGTTATCCCTTGTTCGGCCAGGCGGTTGACGTTGCCAGCGTGAGCGGACTGGTTACAGACCCCACTGGGGCGGCAGTGGCAAACGCTGAGGTGACGATCACACAGACGGAACGTCAGGAAAGCCACTCCACCATCACCGATGCTACCGGTCATTACGTCTTTAACAATCTGCCCGTCGGCCCGTACCGGCTAGAGGTTAAGGCGCGAGGCTTCAAGGATTACGTTCAGACCGGGATACTTCTGCAGGTGGGCCAGAACGTGAGCGCCAATGTGGACATGCAGCTTGGCAATGTTTCGCAAACCGTCGAAGTGCAAGCGAATGCTGCCATGGTGGAAACGCGCGAGAGTACGGTAGCTCAGGTTATTAATCAAAAAGAAGTAAATGATCTGCCGCTAAACGGCCGTTATGCAACCCAGTTGATTTTGCTGTCAGGTGCGGCGGTGACGATAAGCCCATCCGGTGGCGACCTCACGGGCAGCAAAAATTTTTACAGTTCGACGACTATTTCGATTGCCGGCGGCCAGGCGAACGGGACCAATTACCTGCTGGATGGCGGTTATCACGTAGACACATTTACCAACGTGAATATGCCCTTTCCGTTTCCCGATGCCCTGCAGGAATTCAGCGTTGAAACGAGCTCCCTGCCGGCGCAGTATGGCGAACATCCGGGCGGCGTAATGAACGCGGTCACCGTATCCGGAACGAATCAGTTCCATGGGGATTTGTTTGATTACCTGCGGAACGGCGACTTCAACGCTCGCGGGTACTTCGCAACTGCTCGTGACACGCTGAAGCGCAATCAATACGGCGGAACCCTGGGCGGGCGGATTATCAGGGACAAACTCTTCTTCTTCGGCGGCTTCCAAGGTACTCCGACGCGGTCCAATCCACCGGCGACTATCTCTCATGTCCCGACGGCGGCAGTGGAGGCGGGCGATTTTTCAACCATCGATGGAGCCGGGTGTACCAGCAATCATACTGTCAAGCAACTTAAAAATCCGTTCACCGGCGCCAGTTTTGCCAACGACCAGATTCCCGTATCCATGTTCGATCCGGCTGCCGTGAAGCTGCTGCAATACCTGCCCGCGGCTACGAATGCGTGTGGACTGGTCACCTATGGAATTCCGGCCAATACGAATGAATATCAAACCATCGGCCGCGTCGATTGGGTCATCAGCCCGAAGCATACCTTTTTTGGACGGTACTTCATTGACGACTACACTTTGAATGCCAGCTTTCAACCGAATAACGTGCTGGTGACTACCAATCCTGGAAATGCCGAGCGGGCCCAAAGCATCACGCTAGGCGACACTTATACGATTAGCCCCACCACCGTGAATTCCGCTCATGCGACGTTTTTGCGCCGGCGGGATAACCGTGGCCCCAACGCGACGGGAATCAGTCCACAGACGATCGGGTCGCAAGTCTTTTCGCAAGATCCCGATTTTCTGGAGCTGGGCGTCAGCGGTTATTTCAGCACTTACTGTGGTACTTGTAACCACGCCTATTTCAATACAAATACCTGGTCCTACACGGATGATTTCACCATGATCCGGGGGCGCCACCAGATCATGTTTGGCGCGGATGTTATCCGTACCCAGATGAACGCTAATAATAACTACGTCCTGGACGGCAACTTCCAATTCACACAGGCTCTGAGCGGCGATAACTTAGCGGATTTTATGCTGGGCGACTTGTCTGCATACAGCCAAAGCCGCGTGCAGGCCACCGCCAACCGGCAAACCGACCCGGGTCTTTATGTGCAGGACACCTGGCGCGCTACCGGCACGCTCACCGTAACGGCGGGCGTTCGCTGGGAGCCCATGCTCTTTCCACAGGATGTGTTCGGCCGCGGCAGCGCGTTCAATTTCAGCGATTTCATCAATAACGTGCATAGCAGTGTGTATCCCAATGCTCCTGCCGGGATGTTGTATTACGGTGACACGGGCATACCAAAAGCGTTTGTACATGACAAATGGCTCAATTTCGCACCCAGACTTGGTTTGGTATACGCGCCTAAAGGCGGCCATGACACGTTCCGCTTGGGCGGTGCAATCCTGTACGACACAACGGAGATGTTTTTCGACGAACGCGTTCAATCGAATCCACCGTTCGTAGATGAAATCGATGAGACCTGGACGCTGCAGAATGGCATTCTGCCCAAGACGGCGAATGGTTATGGGACGTTGACCAATCCGTGGATCACATATCCCGGTGGCAATCCGTTTCCCATAACGAAACCGTACTTTCCTGCATCCGCGGCGTTATATGTCATCATGCCGCTAAATATAAAGCCCACTTACATCAGTACTTGGAATGCCAGTTACCAACACCAATTCGGCGGTAGCTGGTTATTGACCGTAAATTACCTGGGCAACAAGACCAGCCACCTTTGGGTCGGCCAGGAGACCAATCCTGCGGTTTATATTCCGGGAAGTTCGGCCAGTACACAAAATCGGCGTGTGCTCACGCTTTTGAATCCCACGCAAGGGCTCCCGATCGGTTCACTGCCCATCGCGGATGATGGGGCAAACGCCAATTACGAAGGCATGCTCACCTCTATTCAACACCGTTTTGCGCACAACTACACGTTCCTCGCGAACTACACGTGGTCGCATTGCTCGAGTGAGGCCGAATTTACAGGCGAGATCACCGGGCCTATCTTCGAGAATCCCTACAATCTGCGGCAGGATTACGGACCGTGCGATATGGATGTGCGGAACAACTTCAATATGTCGTTTGTGGGCGCCACGCCGCGAATCGGCGGGCCGTTTTGGAGCAAAATAATCGGCAACTGGCAGTTCGCTCCCGTCATCCAAGCCCACTCAGGACTGCCGATCAACATCACCTCGGGAGTAGATAATTCCAAAACGGGCGTAGGACTCGACAGGCCAAATTACAACTACGCCGGCGGCAATCTCGTGAACGCCAATTGGGGTCCGGGACTGCCACAGTACCTGAATCCGGCCGCGCTTTTCCAAAATGCAGTCGGCACGTTCGGCGACCTGGGCCGGAACGCCGTAACAGGTCCCGGAACATTCGAGTTTGATGCTTCCTTGAGCCGTATCTTTGCTATTACCGAACGATGGCGGCTGGAAGCGCGTGCGGAAGGCTTCAATGTCATCAATCACACCAACTTCGGAAATCCAAGCCTCAATTTCAATAACTCGAGCACGTTTGGTCAGATTACCTCGACACAATCGACCGGTCCCGGTCAGTTAGGGACAAATCGCATTCTTCAATTCGCCTTGAAACTGCACTTTTAGCGTCTGGAGCCCCTAGGAGGATGCTATCCGTTAGCCGCTCGGTAGCGGCGAACTAAGGTATTAGTTGAGCTATCATGTTCGAGTTTTGGTTCAGTTTTCGCTTCTAATTCCGGGATGATGCGCTGGGCCAGTACTTTGCCCAATTCCACGCCCCACTGATCGAATGAATCGATATTCCAAATTGCGCCTTGCGTGAAGACGCTGTGCTCATAGAGAGCCACCAGTTTTCCCAATGTTTCCGGCGTCAGCCGATCGCCTAAAAGGATGTTTGACGGGCGGTTCCCCTCAAAAACGCGGTGCGGAACCAGCCAGTCGGGCGTGCCTTCAGCCTTCACCTGTTCTGCCGTCTTGCCAAACGCAAGTGCTTCTGCTTGCGCAAAGACATTCGCGATCAATATGTCATGATGCCGGCCGAGCGGATTCA
>JAJPJN010000109.1 GCA_021324185.1 Terriglobia bacterium
TGATTCCTCGCCCGGCGCATGTCAAGAAGCATCTCACCGGACATCGCAATCGCAACCCGATGCCGAATGCGCGCAGGAAGCGCATGCAGAACGAAAGCGGCGTCATATGAGGTGACGTGATTCGCCACAATCAGCAGCGGCGTTCGCGGCCACTCGCGCACCCGGCTCACCACTTTCGGTTTCGCTAGAAGCCATAGAACCGCTTCCGCAATGCACTCCTGGAAAACCGTTCGAATCGCCTGCTGAACCGGATTCCAGGGCCAGCGCGGATAGATATGTTCGTCGCCCCGGCGCGGTCCGGGCGCTCCCGCCGGCGCTTGTGCCACCAGTCGCCGGATATCTTCTCTGCTCTTTGCGCTCTGAATCGCGGCATCGTCCAGATGCACTCCGTACTGCTGCTCCAACTGCGCCTGAAGCTGCACTCGCCCAAGGCTGTCGAGATTCAAATCACCGCCTGGCTCAGCTTCGTTTCCCACGCCGATCTCACCGCTCGCGATGCGCCGCGTCACCTCGCGCTTTAATACTTTGCCGGTAGACGTGCGCGGCAGATCGGGCTCCGGCCAAACGATCCAGCGGCGCATCTGCTGGAAGCCAGCCAGTTCTCGATTCGCTGCCTCAATCGCAGCGCTGGCATCTGCGCCCCCGTTCATTGCCAAAACCGCGAGCGGTTCGGCGCCGCTTTCCGTATCCACCTCGATCACTGCGGAGGCTTTCACGCCGGGTTGCTTCGCCAGAGCCGCTTCCAAATCTTCCGGGTGAATATTCAGACCCGCCGACGTGACGATGACGTCTTTCTTCCGCCCGCGAAAACGCAAGTTTCCTTCGCTGTCGAAGTCGGCCAGATCTCCCGTGGCCAGCCATTCGGAACCCTGGCGCTGCAGCCGGCCGTTCTGCCAGATTGCGTTCGAGATCGTATCGCCGCGCACCAGCACTTCGCCTTCTTCGCTTAGGCGCACTTCGCGTCCCGGCAGAACGCGCCCCACGCTGCCCTCCGCCGCATGGAAGGGATGATTCAGGCTCACCAGCGCTGTCGTCTCCGTCATTCCATAACCTTGAACCACAACGAAACCAAGCGAATTCCAAAATTTCTCGGTATTCGATGGCAGCGACGCCCCGCCGCAAACAAACGCCCAGAATTTCAGGCCAAAAAGACGATGCACATCGCGATAGCGCCACCAGCGTTTCCACGCGCTCAGCTTCCCGGCCCGCGACATGCGCTCTTCTAGATCCGGAAATCGTTGCGATACGTAGTGCTCGGCCAAATCCAGAACCCGCGGAACGGTAGCCAGAATCGAGATACGCTCGCGCCGGATGCGTGCCACCAGATCGCTCGGCGCCAGCCGCGTTTCAAAATGCACCTCAGCGCGCAGCAGCCCCGGAATCCACAGGCCCATAAACTGCCCGAACACATGGCTGAGCGGAAGGGTGTGCAATATACGCACCGGATGCACCAGCCACTCATAGCGAAGATATTTCTCCATCTCCGCTTCAATAGGACGCAGACTCGCAAGCACGTTTTTGTGCGTGTGCACAACTCCTTTCGGCTCGCCCGTTGTGCCGGAAGTAAATACGATCTGCAAGGCGTCATTCTCGTTCAGCCCTTCAATCGTTCCGGCTATTTCCCCGGTGATCTGCGACTCCAAATAGTCCAGATTGATAATCTGCGCCGAAGCCTCGAAGAGATCAGCCCGCGCCGTGTCAACCGCGATCAGCTTCGGCGCCGTTTCCGCCTCGACGCGCCGCACGAAATCAACGGAGCCGGCCGCATCCAGCGGAACAACCAGCACTCCTCTCATCACGCAGCCGAAAAACGCCGCGACCCATTGGGCGCTGTTTTCCGCCCAGATCAGCACGCGGTCGCCTTTCCTAATACCGCGCGCCTCTAGCTCGGCGGCAAAGCGGCGGCTGATCTGCGCCAACTGCTTATAGCGCGTCCTCTCTTGTCGCACCCCGCGCGGGCTGACGATCGCGATATCGCCGCCGTTACGGGCGAATTGATCAACCAGAGTTGCAAGATGCGGGCGATCCTCGGCCACATCTTCAGCGTACGATCAGGACCCGGCTGGTCCCCACACATGCCGCTCCGCGAAATTGAAAAGAAAATTCATTCGTCGGGAATTTTTTTGCCGTTCCACGGGTATTCTCTGTTGATGGGCGAGCCACACTTCGCGCGCGAACGGTCAGGCGGCCGCTACGCGCGTGAAAAGAAAGGCGAGCCGGGTGATACCATCGCGGCAATGCCTTCACGGCAGGCCATCCATGCACGGCCAGCCAACCTGGTGCGCTTTGAACAAGCGGTACTGCCCCATCTGAACGCAGCATATAATCTGGCTCGCTGGCTGCTGCACAATCCGCACGATGCCGAGGACGCCGTGCAGGAGTCCTACTTGCGCGCCTTCCGCTTCTTCGACAGCTTCGATGGAAGCGATGCCCGGGCCTGGCTCTTGGCCATCGTTCGCAACCGTTGCAGAACGTATCTCCAGCAGAATGCCAGGCGCGAAGTCACCGGGCAACTCTCCGACGACGCGGGCCTCGCCGGCCAGGCGAGCGCAAACCCAGAGTCTGAGGCCTTGCGTAAATCCGAGATCGATTCGCTCCGCTCCTGTCTCGAAAATCTGCCCGTCGATTATCGCGAAGTGATCATTCTTCGCGATCTCGAGCAGATGTCGTACAAAGAAGTCGCCGCCGCTGCCGGCATACCCGTCGGAACGGTAATGTCGCGCCTTTCGCGAGCACGCCTCAAGCTGCAATCCTGCCTCGGGTCCAGTTTGAAAGAGGTGAAGAAATGAATTGTCAATCCGCCCGCGAGCTCATCTCACCTTTCATCGATGACGAACTCGAAGCCGCCCGGCGCGCGGAAGTGGAACAGCATATCAACAGTTGCGTCAATTGCGCCGAGATCCATTTCGAGTACTCGCAGTTGAGGTCACGTGTTCGGGCAGATGCGCCCTATTACAGCGCGCCGGAAGAATTGCAATCGCGAATTGTCAGCGCGCTGGAGCACGGCGCCATGAAGACGGAAAGGCCTCGCCCCGCCTGGTCCTGGATGGCGCTTGCCGCGGCTGCCGGGTTCCTGCTTGCGCTTTCCATCGTTTTCGTCCAGCAGTTCGCTGCCGCGCGTACTGCGCCGGACCTGCTCGCCCGCGAACTGGTCGCCAGCCATGTCCGGTCCTTAATGCCCGGCCATCTCTTCGATGTGCGCTCTACCGATCAACACACCGTCAAGCCATGGTTCGCCGGAAAAATCGATTTCTCCCCAAAAGTCAAAACGCTCACCGGGGAAGGATACGAACTGATCGGCGGCAGGCTCGACTATGTCGATAACCGGCCCGTCGCCGCCCTCGTCTACCAGCGTCGACAGCATCTCATCAACCTGTTTGTTTGGCCTGCATCGGCCGCCCAGCCCAAGAGCCTGGCGCTCGCGTGGAACGGCTTCAACTTAGTCCGCTGGCAGGATTCCGGCCTCGTCTATTGGGCCGTTTCAGACCTGAACATGCAAGAGCTGCGCGATTTCGCTCGAGCCTACTCGCAATAGAAAGCGGCGGTTATTCGTACCGCAGAGCTTCCGTCGGATTGAGCTGCGACGCGCGTCGCGCGGGCAGGAGGCCGAACGCAACACCCACCGTGAACGATACCGCAAACGCCACCAGTATGGAGAGCGGCGAAATCGGCACGCGAATCTGGTTCGTGATGAGCCGGACACTCAGCGGAATAGCGAGGCCAATCACGATCCCAATCGCTCCGCCAACCAGGCTGATGAGAACCGATTCCACCAGAAATTGCAGCAAAACCTCGCGCCGCGAGGCTCCCACCGCCATGCGCAGCCCGATTTCACGCGTCCGTTCTGTCACAGTCACCAGCATGATGTTCATAATCCCGATGCCGGAGATCACCAGCGCGATAGCAGAAACGATAATCAGGACAATCGTAAGAATGGTCGCGATCTGGTCGGCCGTATCGAGAATCGCCGTCAGGTTCTGGACGTTATATTTCGCTCCTACGCGATGACGATGCTCCAGAATCGAGTTCACTTCCTGGGTCACCAACGGCACATCGGAGGCATTACGAACCTCAATGTAGACGGGATTAATGCGCTCGTACTGCATGAAGTAGCGCATCACGGTAATCGGAATAAGAATCGTTTCGTCCGTAATCTCGCCCTGTCCGAACGTGCTGGTCTTTTCGCGAAAGGTGCCGATCACCGTGAACTGAAGCTGGCTGATCTTGATCGTCTGGCCAATCGCGGCATCCTGGCTTCCGAAGATGCGTATCGCCAGCTTGTCGGTGAGCATGGCCACATGCTCGCGCAACGAAATATCGCTGTCGTCGAATGCCCGCCCGCGCAGGATGATCAGGTTGCGAACTTTGGAGTAGTCCTGGTCGACCCCATCCACTGTAACCGTTCGCACCTTGCCGTTCACCACGATCTGGTCATTGCTGTTCATCACAGCCGATGCCGCAATAATCGAGTTTCCGAGCCTGTCCCGAATCGCTTGAACGTCAGAAAGCTTGACGAAATCCGCTTCCACCTGCGCCGTGTTCTGGCCGCCTGCTTCATAATCGGCGTACACCAGGTTGGAGCCGATGCCGCGAATCTGATCCAGAATCAGATTCTTACTGGCAAGCGAAATCGTCACCACCAGGATGACGGAAGCGTTGCCGATGATGAGCCCTAACGCCGTCAGAAAGGTGCGCAGCCGGTTAGCCCGAAGAGCGTGGAAACTGAAGCTAACGGCCTCGGTCAGGTTCATTGATACAGAAAGTTTACGCTCCGCCCGCTTGCTTCAATAGCCGCATCGCTTCTTGCTTCGGCGGATCGTCCGGTGTGATCGCCGCCCCCAGGTACTTTTGCAGCAGGCTTCGCGCTTCATTCAATTCACGTTTCTGCTGGATCAGCACGCCCGCGCGCTCATACCAGACGCGCGGCGCGTTGGGCGCCAGCTTTTCAGCAGAACAGAAAGCCTCATCGCTCTCCTGGGTGCGCCCTTGCTCGGCCAGAAACTTAGCCAGGGCAAGCAGATGGCCCACTTCGCCCGGCCGCGCCGCCACAGCCCGCCGCAGATTCGCCTCAGCGGCGGCATATTCTTTGCGTCTTTGCGCCAGCTTGGCCTTCTCCGAATAGCCTTCCGGCGGGTCGATCACGGCCATTCTGTTCGAAATGGCAACTGCTTTCTCGTAGCCACCGCCCATAAAGCCAGGGGCATTCAAGTAATAGTCAAAGAGATCGCTGACCGCATCGCTGTTTTTCGGGTTCAACTCCACGGCACGCTCGAAACAATCGCGCGCTTTGGCAGCAAAACCGGCCGCCATCAGCACATTTCCCGTCGCGGCGCGCTTGCCGTAAACGCGGCCCAGCCAGTCCATGTATTCGCTGTTTGCCGGCTGCTGCTCGCTGGCTTTTTGCAGAAATGCCGTTGCCTGTTTCCAGTCGCCCAGCATGAAGTAATTACGCCCGATCAGGAAGTTCGTCGGCGCATCCTGCGTGCCTTTGTTCAGCAGCGCGAGCGAGGCCAGATAATCCGCGTGCTGGTACCGGTCTTCGGCCTGCCCAAGGCCTTGCGCAATGAGCAGTCCTGCGCCACAAAAGACTGTGACGGCGATTCCGGCGAGCCCGCTCCTGCGCAGAACGGCTGCGCCTCTATTCAGCTTCGGCATGACGCGTATCTATAGGATGCCGCAAAACTTAGCAGGGTTGCCGCCACCCGCCTGAATATCCCGAACTGCGCCTTTGCTAACAGATCCGGATCACCAATAGAGCCAATTGAGCGTCCATAATGTTGTAGTATGCTGAGGCTGAAAACCGACTTCCTTAACAGGAGAACACAAACTATGCTCGCCCGGTTGCGAAGCACGATCATTTTCGCAGCATTTGCCCTGCTGGCCGGCACAGCTTGGGCACAAACCACCACCTTACAAGGGGATGTCAAAGGTGCGGATGGCCAGCCGGTCAAAGGCGCGGTCATTGAACTGAACCGCACCGATATCAAAGGACACTACACCGTCAAAACAGACAAGAAAGGCCACTGGCTCTATACGGGCCTCCCCGCCGGCACTTACGACATCTCCTGCTCGGTCGATGGTCAGGTGGTCGATAAAGTCACCGGTGTGAAATCCGGCTATGGCGACAATCCTCCCGTCAATTTCGATCTGAAGAAAGTCGAAGAGGCCAAAGCCGCAACCCAGCAGGTCAACACCGGCGGGCAGCTCACAGAGCAGCAGCAGCGCGCCATGAGCAAAGAGCAGCGAGAGCAGTACGAAGCCACGCTGAAGAAGAATCAGGAGATCATCAAGAAGAACAAGGCTCTGAACGACGCCTATAACGCCGGCAAAGATGCTCTAACCAAAGCCCAGGCCGATACTGACAAAGCACAGAAAGTAGCCGATTATCAGGCAGCCGTCGATGCCTACAATAAAGCGGCGGCCATTGACGACAAACAGGAAGCCATCTGGGCCGGCTTGGGTGATGCCGAATACGGGCTCGGCCAGGTAGAGACCGGCGACGATCGCACCAAAGCCTTCGATGCCGCAATCGATGCTTATAAAAAGGTGCTGGCCCTCAACCCCAATGAGGCCGCCATCTACAACCAGCTCGGCAATATCTACGGGGCCGAAAAGAAGATCCCCGAAGCTACCGACATGTTGACCAAGGCAGCCCAACTGGATCCCAGCCTCGCTGCCAAGGCTTACTACAACATGGGCGCAAACCTCGTGAATGCAGGCAATTCGGATCAGGCTGCTCAGTTCTTTCAGAAGGCCATTGAAGCCGATCCCAACTATGCCGATGCCCATTATCAGCTCGGCATCTGCCTCATGGGCAAAGCGAGCGTAGATACGAAGACGGGCAAAATCACCCCGCCGCCGGGTACAGCGGATCAATTTCAAAAGTATCTGGAGTTGAAGCCGGACGGCCAGTATGCGCAGTCGTCTAAAGATATGCTGGCTTCACTCGGCGAGACCGTTCAGACCAAGTACACGGCTCCGGGCGCGAAGAAAAAGAAACAATAAGCAGTAGTATGGAGGAAGAGGCGCACATCCCAAGCGCCTCAGCCGCCGCAACAACGTAAATGCGCGCCCTCCTCGAAGTAGTCCTCACAATCATCGCCATTGTCATTGCCCGCGCCATCCTCACCAGCGTGATGCGCGGCTTCGTCAATGCCGGGCGGGCAGCTTCGGCCCCGCCGCAAGCGGCGGCCCAAAACGCGGCGCCGCAGCAGAATATACGTGCCGGAGAGCTGCATAAAGATCCTGTCTGCGGCACCTATGTCGCCGAATCTACTCCGTTCCGGCGGCAGGCATCAGGGCAGACGTTCTATTACTGCTCGAGCGACTGCAAAGAGAAACACGCCGTGCTGGCGCGCTAAACCAGTTACGTTTATTGGGGCGCGACCAATCCTTTGCGGATTGCGAACAAGACAAGTTCTGCTGTCCGGTGAATGTTCATCTTCTCCATCAGATTGGCGCGATGCACCGAAACCGTATTGACACTCAAATCCAATAGCTTGGCAATTTCCTTGTTGGATTTGCCTTGCGCAATGAGTTGCAACACCTGCTTCTCGCGCCCGGTCAGCTTGTTGACCTCGTCTTCCTGATTCTGAGCAACGTATTTTAACCCGGAACCGATAAAGCGCTTCCCCTCTGCAACGGCTTTGATCGCGCCCACGAGGTCAACGTCGATCGCGCTTTTCAGCAGGTAGCCCTTTGCTCCCGCATCCAGCGCGTTGCGAACATAATTGTCGTCCGCATGCATGCTCAGGATCAGAACTTCGGTTCCGGGCAGATGCTTCACAATCTCTTTGGTCGCCTGTACGCCGTCCAGCTCCGGCATCGAAAGATCCATCACCACGACTTTAGGCTTCAACTCGTAGGCTTTCCGTATAGCCTCTACGCCGTTGCTGGCCTCGCCCACTACCTGCATGCTTTCTTCGTCTTCGAGAATTCGCCGGAATCCCCGGCGCACCAGACTGTGATCGTCTGCTAGCAGAACAGTTATTGGTTCACTCATAAGTCCGTGTCAGTACCTCTTCTTCCTTTGCTTCCCCGGCCGCCGGGTCGATTGCGGCCTCTTCGTGTTTGAGCGGCATTTCCAAAAGCACCACCGTTCCCGCGTTCGGCTCTGAGGAAATGTGCAGCGTGCCCTCCAGCAACTCGGCTCTCTCGCGCATGGCAACTAATCCGAGTCCCGGCTGTGCAAACATCGCCTGCTGGCCGTTGTGCGTGCCAAAGAAATGGTCGCTCCTTCGCGCGATCCCCAAGCCACGGCCGAAATCTTGAATTTTGATCGTCAGGCGATCCGGCCCAAAATCCAAATGCACTTCCGCGCGCTTCGATCCGGAATGTTTGGCCGCGTTCGTCAACGCCTCCTGCACTATCCGGAAGCAGTGAATTGCGGGCTGGCCGGTGATGCGCACCGGCTCTCCGGTAATGCGCACGTTGGTCTCAATTCCATTTTGCCGCTGGAACACTCCCGCATACCACTCGATTCCCTTCGCCAGCCCATAGTCGTCGAGCACAGTCGGGTGCAGCATCTGCGACAGGCTGCGCATCTTCTCAAGCGTGTTGTGCGTGATCTGCCGCACTTCGGTTAGTTCCGTCCGGAGCGGCGAATCGGGCGGCAGGCCCTTGCGTTCCGCCCGCGCCAGCATGGCTCCCACGGCCGTCAGAATCTGCCCGAATTCATCGTGCAGCTCGCGCGACACCGAACGCAGCACCTCCTCCTGCACCGTGATCAGCTTTGCCGCCAGCACGCGCCGCTGTTTGGAAAGCGATTCCATCTTTTCGAAGATTCTGCGATTCGAGTAAATAAGATACAGACTCGTAACCGCGATCGTCAGAATGGTAGCGGCCAGAAAGGCATAGACATCGCGCTCCACGCCCCGGTAGATGGAAGCCACGGTCGCATCCGCGCTGGCTTCGTTCTCTGTGTTTTTCTGTAGCAGCCGCGACACGCTGTTTGCGAGATACGTTTGCTGATCCGATAACTGCGTTCGCACCAGCGCCCGCGCCGCCGCTTCATGTCCTTGCCCGGCTTCGCTAAAGACCTGATCCGAAGTGAGCCAGAACTGTTTCAGAGAGTCGAGCAGCGCCCGGCGCCGGCTGCTCTCCGGCCGTGCCCGGCTCAGTTTCGTCTCGCTCTGCAGCGCGCTGTTTAAATCCTGTTTCAGCAGGCCGAACTGATCGCGATAGGTGTAGATGCCGCCCGGATGCGACACCTGCGTCATATCGCGAAGTTTCAGGCCGATCGTATTTACGTCGTTTTGGATACGCAATAAGAGCAGCGAGTCATGACGGTTTAGATCGATGGTCTCATTCTGTAACGCTTCCAGCCGCGTCAGTTGATAAAGGGCATAGGAGGAAAAGCCGGTAACGGCGGCCAGCGTGATCAACAATCCTAAAAGAAGCCGGACAGTTGGCGAACTTTTCATCTGGCAAATCTCACTACCATACGCTCATACAAAGTCAGGACGAGTCAGGCCCTACAATCGTTGCTCTAGTGAGGCTCTACTAGCCTCATAGTAAAGGACGATTTTAAAGCCCTTTTGGATGCGCAACTTCCGTAAAACTTTTCCCAAGCTATTTTGAGTAAAGTTTCCATAAAGACCGCCAGTTGAGAATCCATGCCATGGAAACCACCAACAAAGACGAGCTGATCGGCCGTATTTACCGCATCAAGACGTCAAACCGCCAGCGTCTGGCCTTCATCAATTCAGAATTGAACAGCATTGCCGTGCTGTTCAAGAAAGCGAGCAGCCAGCTCGAATGTTTGTTGGCTAACGAACGCTCCGAACTCCATTCAGTCCTGAGCCAGATTGATGTCAATCACACGCTGCAACTTCTTGCCGAACGGGAAGAACTTATTCGCCAGATCCAGTCTGCGAACGAAAAGCTGAAGAGCCTCGGTGTCCCGCTCTAATACCACCAGGGCGCGCTTCAACTGGCAGTTTAGCTAGTTTCATACCTGGCCTGGAATCACTCTATCTATTGGTATGGATGGGGAAACGAATAACGCGGCCGGCCTCTGGCCCGTGCTGCGCCAACTGGCGAAAGGCGATATTCTGGGGCTTGGCGATTCTGCCGCATCGCCCCGCACCGGATCACTCGAAGCGCGCACCACCCACGCCGATAAAGTAGTGGCCTCAGTCTGCCCGTATTGCGCCGTCGGCTGCGGGCAACTGGTCTATGTAAAAGATAAAAAGATCATCGACATCGAAGGTGATCCTCGCTCGCCGCTCTCACACGGTTGCCTGTGCCCGAAAGGCGCCGCCACATTTCAGCTTGTCACCGGCTCGCACCGCGTCTCTCACGTCCTCTATCGACGCCCTTACGGCACAAAATGGGAAACCATTCCGCTCGAAACGGCCATGGACATGGTCGCCGATCGTGTCAAGAAAACTCGTGACGCCAACTGGGAAGACAAGGACAAAAAGGGCAACCCGCTGCGCCGCACTATGGCCATCGCCCATCTTGGCGGCGCCACGCTCGATAACGAAGAGAACTATCTCATCAAAAAGCTCTTCACCAGTCTCGGCATAGTCCAAATCGAGAATCAAGCCCGTATCTGACACTCCTCCACGGTCCCCAGTTTGGGGACCTCGTTCGGCCGCGGTGGAGCGACCGATTTTCCGGGCGATATCGTCAATTCCGACGTCATCGTCATTGAAGGCTCCAACATGGCCGAGTGCCATCCGGTAGCCTTCCGCTGGGTGATGAAGGCGCGTGAAAGAGGCGCCACGCTGATCCACGTCGACCCGCGATTTACGCGCACCAGCGCCGTCTCCGACATTCATGTGCCGATTCGCGCCGGTTCCGACATTGCCTTCCTCGGCGGAATCATCCGCTACATCATTGAGAACGAGCGCTACTTCAAAGACTACGTCGTCCATTACACCAACGCGCCCGCCATCATCAACAAAGATTTCAAAGACACCGAAGATCTCGATGGCCTCTTCAGCGGCTGGCAGAAAGATAAGGGTCACTACCAGACAAGAACCTGGATGTATGAAGATGTCGACCCAGAGCCGGCCGGCGGCGAGCGCGAATCCGAAGCCGCCAAGAAAGGCCAGCCCATCCAGCGGCAGCCCATTCAGGCCGAACACACAGACCTGACCCTGCAGCACCCTCGTTGCGTCTTCCAGATCGTGAAGCGCCACTATTCGCGCTACACGCCCGAAATGGTGGAAGAGACCTGCGGCATTCCAAAACAGCTTTTTCTCAAAGTGGCCGAAACGCTCTGCCGCAATTCCGGACGCGAGCGCACCGGCGTTTTCATCTACGCTGTCGGCTGGACCCAGCACTCGGTGGGCGTGCAATACATACGCGCTGCCGCAATCATGCAGCTTCTTCTTGGCAACATGGGCCGGCCCGGCGGAGGCGTCATCGCATTGCGCGGGCACGCCTCCATTCAGGGCTCAACAGACATCCCGACCTTGTACAACCTGCTGCCCGGCTATCTGCCCATGCCCAAGGCCAAGCACGACAAAGATCTCGAAACGTATCTGAAACTGAATCAATCTCCATCGGGCTGGTGGGGCGAGTACACGAAATACTTTGTCTCCTTGATGAAGGCATGGTACGGTCCCGCGGCAACGCAACAAAACGACTGGTGCTACAACTATCTGCCCACCCTGACCGGCGATCACTCGCACATGAACACGGTCGTCGACATGGCTGACGGCACTGTCAAAGGCTACTTCGTGATGGGTGAGAACCCCGTCGCCGGTTCCATGCACGGCGCCTTGCAGCGTAAAGGACTGCGGCAGCTCGACTGGCTGGTGGTGCGCGATTTCCAGCTCACCGAAACCGCCGATTTCTGGCGCGAAGCTCCGGAAATCGAGCGTGGTGAAGTCAAGCCGCAGGACATCGCGACCGAAGTGTTCTTTTTCCCGGCCGCAGCTCACACAGAAAAAGACGGCAGCTTCACCAACACACAGCGCTTGCTTCAGTGGCATCACAAAGCTATCGATCCGCCTGGCGATGCCCGCAGCGAACTCGATTTCATCTTCAAACTGGGCCGGCGGCTCAAGCGTCTCTATCAATACGAATACGCAGATCCGCGCAATTGGCCCATCCGGGATCTGATCTGGGATTATCCCACCCAGGGACCGCTTGAGGAGCCCGATGCCGAAGCGGTCCT
Organism: Terriglobia bacterium; assembly: GCA_021324185.1. Taxonomy (GTDB): domain Bacteria; phylum Acidobacteriota; class Terriglobia; order Bryobacterales; family Bryobacteraceae; genus Bog-105. The sequence continues at coordinate 12,131 of JAJPJN010000109.1, forward strand.
GCACGAGATCAACGGCTATACCGTGCACGACGGCAAACCGGTGGAAGGGTTCACTTCACTCAAAGAGGACGGCAGCACGGCTTGCGGCGCCTGGATCTATTCCGGTTGCTACCGCGGCGGCGTGAACATGACGGCGCGCCGGAAACCGCACTGGGAACAGAACTGGGTCGCACCGGAGTGGGGCTGGGCGTGGCCGCACAACCGCCGCATTCTCTATAACCGCGCCTCCGCCGACCCTCAAGGCCAGCCTTGGTCTGAGCGAAAAGCCCTCGTCTGGTGGGATGAAAAGAAGCAGCAATGGACCGGCCACGATGTTCCGGATTTCATCGTCGAGCGCCCGCCGGACTATCGGCCAGGCAAAGAGGCGCGCGGTAAGGACACCATCTCCGGCATCGATCCCTTCGTCATGCAATCCGACGGCAAAGGCTGGATCTTCGTGCCGACCGGCCTGCAGGACGGCCCTCTGCCCACGCACTATGAGCCGCAGGAGTCCGTGATTCAAAACCCGCTCTACGGCCAGCAATGCAACCCGGAGCGCATGGAATGGATGCGCAAAGATAATCCATACCATCAGCCCTACAACGATCCCCGCTTCCCTTACCTCATCACCACCTATCGCTTGACCGAACATCACACTGCCGGCGGCATGAGCCGCTGGTTGAGCTGGCTTTCCGAGCTGCAGCCGGAAATGTTTTGCGAAGTCTCACCGGAGCTTGCCAAAGAGTGCAAGCTGAAGAACGGCGGCTGGGCCACCATCCGCACCATGCGCGGCGAAATTGAAGCCCGTGTGCTGGTCACAAACCGCATCCCTCCGCTGCGCATCAAAGGCCGCATCATTCATCAGATCGGGCTGCCGTATCACTGGTCGAGCAAAGGCCTGATTCGGGGCGACGCCGCCAATGAGCTGATCGGCTTTGTCGCTGACCCGAATGTCTCGATTCAGGAATCGAAAGCGTTCACGGGCATGATTGAGCCCGGCCGCAAGAGCAAGGGCCGGCGTCATGTCACCAGCGGCCGCCTGGTCAAAAAGCTTCCCGGCCGCGAGCAGGACCGCGATCTGCCGCAGGCGCGTCATAAACCCGAAACCAGCCATGGCTTCAAAGCCATGGAGACGAAGGAAGGAAACGTCTAGACATGCCGGGCCAGCCACAGGCCGCTCCCGTCAAAGGCTTTTTCACGGATACGACTCTTTGCATCGGCTGCAAAGCCTGCGAGGTCGCCTGCAAACAATGGAACCAACTGCCGGATGACGGCTTCCTGTTCACCGGCATGTCGTACGACAATACGGCGCACCTCGGCGCCTCCACCTGGCGTCACGTCGCCTTCATTGAGCGACCCGCGCCCTTGCATCCGCAAAACGAGGGCGCTTTCTCCTGGCTGTTTTCATCCGATGTCTGCAAGCACTGCGCGCGCGCCGGATGTCTCGAAGCCTGTCCCACGGGAGCCATCATCCGCACCGAATTTGGTTCCGTGTACGTCCAGCCGGACGTCTGCAACGGCTGCGGCTACTGCATCGTCAGTTGCCCCTTCGGCGTTATTGATCGCCGGGAGGAAGATGGCCGCGCGTGGAAATGCACACTCTGCTACGACCGTCTCCGCGCCGATATGCAGCCCGCCTGCGCAAAATCCTGCCCGACCGAATCCATCCAGTTCGGCAACCTGGAAGACCTGCGCAAACAGGCGCGCGAGCGCGTCGAAAAGCTGCACAGCCAGGGCATGCGCGAGGCGTATCTTTACGGCGAAAGCGCAGCCAGCCAGCCGGGAACCGAAGGCCTGCATGCTTTTTTCCTGCTGGTAGATAAACCCGAAGTCTACAACCTGCCGCCCGATCCAATCGTGCCCACCAAAACAGTCAAAGACGCCTGGACCGCCATGGCTGCCGGAGCATTGGGGATCGCCTTGGCCGCTCTCGGCGCGGCATTTTTTGCTCATAAAAACGGCGCGCAATCATGAGTACCGTTCGATACAAAACATCACCGGATCCCGTTTCGACCGACGGCCGCGATATCGATCGGAAGATCGCGGAACTCGCCGGTGAAGCTGCGGACCAGCAGGCCTCGGGCGCTGCCGGCAAGCACATTGAAAAACAGGCCGGAACCTGGACGCAGTTGCCGCAGCCGCACGCCGCCGATCCAACTTATTACGATCGCCCGCTGCTGAATGAGTCCGTCTGGGGGTGGGCGATCCCGACTTACTACTATGTGGGCGGCCTGGCAGGCGCATCGCTCGCCCTGGGCGCGGCGCTCGAGTTGCAACACGCCGCAAAATTCGATCGCCTGATCCGGCGCTGCCACTGGATCGGTTTCCTTGGCTGTTGCGTGAGCGGCGCGCTTCTCGTCTACGATCTGGGAAAGCCGCAGCGCTTCCTGAACATGCTGCGCGTTTTCCGGCCAACCTCGCCCATGAACGTGGGCGCCTGGATTCTGAGCGGTACATCGGGGGCATCAGCCGCCGCGTTCTTCTTCCGACAGGCCGGTTACGCCGCCGGACTCTTCGGCATGGCTCTCGCCACCTATACCGGCGTTCTGGTCAGCAACACCGCGGTGCCGCTGTGGAATGCGTCGAGAAAAGTTTTGCCGGTATTGTTTGCAGCTTCTGCAGTGACGAGCGCCGGCTCATTGTTTGAACTCTTCGATCAGGATGAGGACGAAGCTCGCGTTACGCGCGCTTTCGGCTCGGTGGGAAAACTGGCCGAAATCGCCGCGAGCGTGATCGCCGAGCAACACGCCTCGCAGGTAGCGCGCGTCGGCCGCCCCTTCCAGCGTGGATTCAGCGGCTTTCTTTGGAGAACGGCAGCCGTCCTCACGGCAGGCAGTGTTGTGATGAATCTGCTGCCGCGCCCAACGCGCGGCAAACGCCTTGCCTCCGGGATTTTGGGCACTGTTGGATCGCTGCTCATGCGCTTTGCACTCGAGCAGGCCGGCAATGCTTCTGCCCGGGACCCGCGCGCGTCATTTCACAGCCAGCGCGAGCCACTAGCGCAGTGAGTTCGATAGCATGCCGGAATGTTCCGCAGACCACGAAAGACGATGGTCTGCGCCACTTCGCTGCTTGAGATTCGGGTGAAAATTACGCGGCAGCGGCAAGCCACGCGCTGGCGCTTGCCGTTCTGTTAGCCAAATTCTTGAGTTCGAGCGCTTCGGCTTTGGCGGCGGCGAGACGATTGCGAAGTTTCTGAGTTTCCTGCTTCACATTTTGGATCTCTTGCCGCGTGACGTGCATTTCCTGGCGGCGGCGCTCGGCGGCTTCTTTGTGCTTTTGCGAAACAAAGCCACGCTCGGCGCGGGCGCGTTCATTGCGGCGCTTGCGCAGTTCGGTCGCGTAGCGGGTGAAGGTGCGGTCATGCGCGGTCTGGTATCTGAGGTAGAGCGCGAGCTGTTTGTGGGCGGCGCGCTGCTCTTCCGGAGTGCCGGTTTCCAGCGCGGCGAAGCAATTGTTTTGCAGGCGGACCGAGCGGCGGGACAGCCAGAAAGCTTCCGCCATCTGGTGGACCATTTCGATTTCGTCGTCGCCGACGGGAGCTTCGGAACGGAGAAAGCCGGCGAGGAGCCGATCGAATTCGGACTGCGATTCGGAGTCCAGGACTTTGAA
>JAJPJN010000128.1 GCA_021324185.1 Terriglobia bacterium
GCGCATGGTGCCCGTTGTGCGCGGGTAATCAAAGCGCACAGGGCGCATGGTGCCCGTTGTGCGCGGGTAATCAAAGCGCACAGGGCGCATGGTGCCCGTTGTGCGCGCATAATAAGAATCGTGACAGATCAATTGTCCCTCTCGATCTGGCTCACGCCGCAGGCGCGCCGGGATCGTGTCAAGTGGTTTGAAAAAGCACTGCACTTGTTTCCTTTTTCCCAGCGCGAGCAGCCGCAATCCGCCGTCCTGATTCAGGCCATTTCAGCAGCCGAGCCGCCGCTTTTGGAGCGCCCGCTCAATGGACCGCTGGATGTCGCGGCCGCGATGGAAACGTTCCGGGATTACCAAGGGGACGACATCGCGTACGTACTCGAAGGCTGGTGGGATCTTTGGCAATTCGACAAAGATTGGGAATTGCGGCCGGCGCGGGTGGCGCTCTCCTGCTTCGGACCGGAATTTGACAATGGTACGGAGCAGTCTGCTCGCGAACAAGAGGATTTTCGTATTGATTTCGGGGTCGACAGTCATTTTCTGCCGCGAACCGATATCGCGGGCAGCGCCAAGCTGACCGAATCGAACATTAAGAGCCTGCTCCGGCTGGTGCATGAATGGGAGCGCGTTTTGCCGGTAGAAATGCGCAAGCTGGAGACCGAATCGGGTGAAAATTTCGCGGACCGCCTGCAAAGGATGTTGACGGCCTCTGGTGGCGTGGCCTGACGGCCACCGTTTTGCGCACCTGCTTAGAAAAGCGTCAGAGGCACGCTGCGCGAGCTGAAGCTGAGCCCGAACGAAATGCGGTTATCAGTAACGCCGCTAAGCGGCGCCAGCGCTCCGTAGTGCAGGAAATCATAGCGCAGAAACATGCCGACGTAGCGCACGAGGGAGCGTCCGTAGGAAGCGCTGAACGTGTTTCCAACATAGGCGCTGCTCACCGTATTCGCAATGCTGGTGAGCCGGTAAGAGGTTCCGGCCATGCTGATGTTTTGCCCATGCCAACTGTAAGAGAAAAAGCCCGTGACCGAGAGGCTGCGAGAGGCAATAAAATAACCGTTTCCCGACCCGGCAATGCCTTCGCCTGCAGACAGGCCCAATGCCGACCGCCGGAAGCTGTGTGATACGGAGCCGGAGAAACTCGGCACAAATACCGTCTGCCGGTAGCTCCCCAGCTCGTAGCCTCCGATGCCTTGCCCATTGGGCAGAACCAATGTGACCGGCAGAGCCAGGGTGCCGCTTGCAACGCTTCTTGCGCCGCCGCCAAAGAGCGAAACCGACCAGTGGTTGTTAAATTCGCGTGAATACCCCAGACCGACCTGATCCGCATAATCAGTCCCGGCATTGCGCTGAAAAGTAAAGTAGCTGTGGGTGTACGAGACAGACAATGTATCGCGCGCGGTCAGCCTGTAATTGGCCGATGCCCCGCCAGAAACCCCGGTGCTGCCGATAGAGCCGGGCGTGTTATAGCGGGACAGAAAGTAGCCACCGAATAGGGAGTAACTCAACCGGCGCGTCTGCTGGTAGGTCAAGCCCAGATTCGCGCCGACGTATCGGGTTTCGGGACTCAGCGGGTTCGTGATGACCGGCGTGAGCGTATTGCCGCCGGCGCTATTGATGAAAGTTCCACCGTAGAGAGCAATGCCACCGCCAATACTCATGTACATACTCAAATGGCGGCTGACGCGTTTGGAAAACCCGATTGAGAGATTCTGCGTGGTTCCGCTGGCGAAGTAATTACTTTGATAATCACGCCAGGCGCCCTGGTAACTTAGGCTGATTTGCCCGTTCCGAATCGTGTGAGAGAGGCTGACGCCGCCGCCCAGATCGAATCCGGTTCCCAACGAGTTCTTCACTTGACCGGTGTTCGTCACGACCGGGTTGTTCGTGTCGAGTACGCCGTCTCCGTAGGCGTAGAAATTTACAAAATCGTGCTCGAAGAACTCGCTCGCCAGCGTTACCAGCGGGTTTGGGCCGGGCGCCGCCACCGGCGCGGTTGTGCCGGGTTGCTGAGCTGCCGCGCAGCCGCCCAACAGGCTCAGGATAAAAAGAGTGCGCAGCCTCACCGTGATTCGGACCCCATCGACTTCCCAGTCTGACGAAGGCTTCCCTTTGCTGTCAATACTCTAAGTGGCGCGGCCGCGCTGCTAATCTCAGTACTTGCGAGTTGCGCTAATCGGTTATGGCAATGTCGGCAAAGCGTTCGCCCGGCTACTTCAAGTCAAACAGTCTACATTCCCCTTCCGAATTGTTGCCATACACACAGCCCGTCATGGTACTGCCTACGACTCGAACGGACTGGGATTAGCGCCTCCATGGGGACCCGCAGCAGCTTCCGTAGAAGCATTTTTGGATGAAGCGCAGCCGGAAGTCGCAATCGAAATCACTACTTTGAATCCGGAGAGCGGGGAACCGGCGATTGCTCACATCCGCAGTGCCTTTGCGCGCAACATTCACGTCATCACCGCCAATAAAGGACCTATCGCGCATGCATACTCATCACTGAACGCTGAGGCGCGGCGACGGCAGGTTGAGTTCCGCTTCGAATCGACGGTAATGGATGGAACACCGATTTTTAGTAACGTTCGCAATAATCTGCCGGGGGTGAAGATACTTGGATTCCGCGGCGTCCTGAACTCGACCTCGAAGGTAGTGCTTGGGGCGCTGCAACGTGGCCTGACGCTCGAGGAAGGCATCCGGGAAGCGCAGCGAATGGGCGTAGCGGAAGCAGATCCGTGGTATGACATTGACGGTTGGGATTCGGCCGCCAAGGCAGCCGCGCTCGCGAACGTGCTGATGCAGGCGCAAACTAACCCGCAGGAGGTGGAGCGCCGCGGCCTGCGCGATATCGATCCGCAGGAACCCGCGCGTTTGGCGCGCGCCGGAAAAACGATCCAGCTTGTATCGAGTGCCGAGTACACGAATGGCTCAGTTCGCCTGCAGGTCTCGCCGGAAATTCTTCCTAATACCGATCTGCTGGCAAGCGTAGCCGGTACATCGAACCTGCTGCTGCTGTATACCGATTTGATGGGAACCATCGGAACCCTGTCGATCGATCCCGGCGTGGAACAGACGGCCTACGGGCTATTTAGCGATCTGGTCGATATTGCTAGGTCGGTCTAGAGTCCGGGCCTCTTCGAATAAGCGCGCCACCGGCTCGAGATCGGTCGGCTCTCCGAATTTTGCGGTCTTCAGCGAAGTGTCGATGTTCCGGCATAGCCCAACAAGCACCGAACCGGCGCCGGCTTCAACAGCACCGCGAACGCCGCGTGCCACGATCCGACGTATCGTATCGGTCCAGCGCACCGGGTTCGGTACTTGCTGGTAGAGCCCCTCGCGCGCCTCGCTTCCTTTCGTGATCTCTTCGGCGCGCCAGTTGTTAACTAACGGAAATTGTAGATCGCGAAATTCGGTGGCATCCAGATCGGCACGCAATTTTTCCTGTGCCGGCCGCATCAGGGGGCAGTGAAATGGCGCGCTCACGGGCAACAAAATAGCGCGTTTGGCGCCGGCGGCTTTGGCTAGCTCCATCGCTCGCTCGACAGCTTTGGCATGCCCGGCAATCACGACTTGATCGGGTGAATTGAGATTCGCTGCCGACACGATTTCACCCTGCGCTGCCTGCTCCAGAATCTCCTCCAGTTTGCCCGCAGGCAACTTCAGCAGCGCGGCCATTGCACCCACGCCTGCGGCGACTGATTCCTGCATGTATTGCCCGCGTTTTCTTACCAGTCGTACGGCATCTTCAAATTGCAACGAGCCGGCGGCCACCAACGCCGAGTACTCTCCCAAACTGTGGCCCGCGACGATGGACGGACGATATCCCAGCGATTTCAGAACTTCATAAGCAGCCGCTGAAACAGTTAGAAGCGCCGGCTGCGTGTTTTCGGTTTTCTTTAGCTCTTCATCCCGCCCTTCGAAACACAGATCCGAAAGCTTCATGCCAAGTGCTGCATCGGCACGCTCAAATATTGTGCGCGCCTCAGCGTACTGGGTGGCGAGCGCTTTGCCCATGCCCGAGTACTGGGACCCTTGCCCTGGAAAGAGAAACGCGATATGGCCCATTAATTTGAATTCATCCCTGAACGATTACGTCTCATAAGTGGAGGCACTATCGTGAACCAATCTACCGGATGGGCGAAGCCACGCGGGCCAAAATTGTTGAAGCCGCAGTGCTCCCTGCTCATGTTCCGGCCGATTTGTTCTATAGTGAAATCACGATGAAAAAGAAACCGACGGCCGAACCGATCATCTCCCCGGAGATTTTGGAGATGGCCAGGAAATCGGTCGAGGTGGAGCGTCCGTCTCCATCCAAGCCCTGTGCTGTGTGCGGAGCGCCCTGCATTCCGCTGACAGGTCCACAGATAGCCGGTGATGAAAATCTTTGCTGGGTATGCCGGCGGCTGAAGATCAGCGCCTGGCGCGATACCGATCAGCAAATGTCGGCGCAGGAATAACTAGCGGCTTGCCAGCGCTGCCGGCATGGCAGGACTTCCCTGAAGATTCAGAACCGGCAGTTCTGACTCACTGATTTGCGCGGCAATATCCGCGCTTGTCTTCTGCGTAATCACCAGATAATCTGCCCAGGCCAGCAAACTCTTCAGATCCGGCGCCATCAGGCGGCCGATGTGCGGAATGCTTTCCAGAATGAAATTTCGATTGCTGCCGTAGATAGCATCGAGCTGGATGTGCGGATCATAGACGCGCACCGAGCGGCCCTTGCCGATCAACTGTTCCAGAAGACTCACCACCGGGCTTTCTCGCAGATCATCGGTGTTCTCTTTGAACGCCAATCCCACAACGCCGATCTGCTTCGCCGGCAAATCCAGCACGGCGGAGATAGCCCGCGCCAGGTGACGGTCGTTGCTCGGCAGTACCGATTCAATCAGCGGTAAATTCAAATCCATACGGCCCGCTCGATAGACTAGCGCGCGCAGATCTTTGGGCAGGCAGGAGCCGCCGAACGCGAAGCCCGGTTTGAGATACGCCGCAGAGGCGTTTAGCTTTGTATCCTCGCAGACGGTGCTCATCACTTCCTGCGGATCAATTCCAAGCTCCGCGCTCAGCGCGCCGATCTCATTCGCGAAAGCGATCTTGACGGCATGGAAGGCGTTGCACGCGTACTTGATCATTTCGGCGGTACGTAGCGATACCAGGCAGGCCTTCACCCCCAGAGGCTCGTAGATGCGCGCTACTTGTTCCACCGCATCGCGATTCGGCCCGCCGACCACCACCAGCGAGGGTTCCATAAAATCGCGAACCGCTACACCTTCACGCAGGAATTCGGGATTCGAAACCACCTGGGCTCCGGAGTGCAATTGCGGGATCACAACTTCCTCGCAAGTGCCGGGGAAAACCGTGCTGCGAATGGCGACGATGAGAGGCTTCGTGCGGCCGGCAAGCGTAGTCGCGATCTCGCCAGTGACACGGCGAAGCTGTTCGAGTCCCAGATTGCCGTTTCGCTCCGAAGGCGTGCCTACGCAGATGAGCGCGATATCGGCTTCCGCAATCGCTTGCCTGAGATCGCTAGTTGCATTCAGCCGTCCGGCTGCGGCATTTTCACGGACAAGCTCTTCCAAACCCGGCTCATAAAACGGCGCGCGGCCTTCTAAAACGCTTTTGACCTTATGCTCGTCGCGGTCGGCGCCTGTGACGCGATGCCCCAAACTGCTCAGGCAGGCGGCGGTCACGCAGCCCACGTAACCAAGTCCGATGACGGCGATATCTGAACCAGTGCTAGTCAAACGTCACCATTCTATCGGCGAAGAAGGGCAGGATCATTAGTGGATAACTGCATCGCAATCGTGACGGGCAGCTTGCATTTCACACGGACGATCAAAGATTCCGCCGGGAGTTTCACGCCATAGACCGGCGAAAACCTCGATTTCTGCCACACCGGATCGTGCGAAAACGTAAGCGCCACCCGTTCCGCCGCTGGTCCGAGCTGCCAGATCTGCTCGCAGGCGTGCTCCCCCGGCGGCCCTTCTATCAGGTCTATGACAGCGAGATTTTGCGTGTCCAGTTGGACCGTGCGCCGGTGCAGAAATCCCGCGTAGCGGCAGGCTGCGACAATTCTGCCCTCCTGCGGTTCCCATTCGAGCAGTTGCACGTCCGGTTTCACCGGCCAGCGGAATGGCCCTGCCTGCGTGCCCTGATCCTGATCGTCGATGCGGACCGTATTATGCGCGGCGGAGCCTCTGAACCAGGCGCGCTCGGCTGCATCGGCGACATAGGTATAGGTGCCCGGATCGCGCAACACGTATTCTCCCGCGAGTCGCAGCGTGATGCTTAATGCGTCCGAGTGACTGTGCCCAGCGCCGCCGTAACCAAAGCCGCCGCAATCCATTTCAAGGAAGAACTCGTCTGCCTCGAGAAACACGAGCCCGCTGTCTGCAAAACGGCGCGCGCCGGCCGGTGCGCAGCGTACGCTCTGCGAAAAACTGAGCGCGTCCTTTCCGAGCCACCAGGCCGCCTGTTCGGCTGTGTCTTCTGCACTCCCGATCCATTCTTCGCGGCCCAATAGAATGCCGCACGTGGTGAGCGTGGCGCGTCCGAACTGCGCGCGCTCGCCATAGGGATGAAACACGCGGCCGCCATCGTCATCCCCCCAGAACGTAATGCGGCGGGACGGCCCGAGCAGCCAGTGCAGAAATTCGGCCATCTTGATCAGCACCGGCTGCCAGTGCTCCGGCCGCCCTAAAAGCAGATACGAAAACAGAAAAAAATCGAGCGCGTATACGTGATAGTAAGACGATTGCTCGAAATGCGAGCCGTCCGGCTGCACCTGCAATTCAAGCTGCTGTTCGACCATCGCGCCGCCGCGCTCGCGCCACTTCCGTGCCCGCGGAAACTGCGGAAACAACTCACCCAAAGCGTGCAGCGCGACCGCTTCTCCCAACAAGTGAGTATTCGGCGAAAAGTAGATCGAAAGATTTTCAGCCAGATGCAAGCCGTGTTGATACAGCGCACTCAGAAATGTTCGGCGGAACGCACCGGGCATCTCCGCGCCGATCAGGTGGTAAATCCAGATCCAGGAAAGCGCGCGAAAAGCCACTTCGAGCGCACTCGCCCAGTTGATGCCGTGCTGGAACGGGTTCTGCCGTAGCCAGCTCTCGATCTGGCGGAATATTTCGAGCTTGTACTCTTTGCCTTGCGTGAACAGATACGCTTGCGCCAGCAGCACCAGATGTTGATGCCGGTTCAGCTCCCATATAACTTTGTGGTCGCCCGCGCGCCCGCAGTCGAGGTAAGAAATGCGGCGAAAATAAAGCGGGCCGGTTTCGATGCCCCGCAGGTAATCGCGCCGCCAATGAATCTCATGGCCCGTTTCGACCGTCAGCCCGAGCAGCGGAAACTTGTGCGCCAGAATCTCTTCCGCAATCCATTGCAGGGACCGCGCGTAGTCCGTGGCCTGGAGTGCTGCTACGGCGCCGCCTGGATCCGGAAGAGCTAACGGCGAATCAGGGAACTCAGACAGTTCCGGCGGCCGTGCGGCCAGCACCAGATTCATCACTTCCTGGCGCGCGCGGAACCTGATTTCAGCGAAGCTTCGCATCCCAAGCGAGAAAACAACCATAGCGCACAGGACGTCTGCTGTCCGTTGTGCGCGGTTGAGAGTTGCTGGTAGCATTGTAGCCGTCTGTCTGCACTCGCAGCTCTTCTATGGCGCGTTTACAGAATCGTAGCGCGCAATCTGATTCGTTTCATTCCCGCCGGGGCGGAGTGCAAAGAGGCCGCCGATAAGCTGCGGGACGAAGTCCAAAAACTTCCTGCACCCGCGCCTGCCGGCCCCTGGTCACAGCACCGGCTTCAATTGCGCCAGGACATATTGACCAAAGACCCGCGCGCCTTCTTTGCCTGGGACGTAGTAGCTCAAACGATGTTCCCGCCGCCCTATGCGCGCTTTATCCGCCTCGAAAAGCGCTATCTCGCTTCGCACAATTGGCCTCTGCCGCCTGGGTTTCTCCAGGCGAACGCGATCCATCAGATGTATCATCTGTGCCGTTTTCAAGCGGCAACCGGCCTCGCCATCCGCGACTTCGATTTCATTCTTGAGTTCGGCGGCGGCTACGGCGAGATGTGCCGCGTTGTCCCTGACCTCGGCTTTGCCGGCCGCTACCTGATCTTCGATTTACCGGAAACCAATGCGCTGCAGCGCTACTGTTTGCGCGGCTGTTGCGTAGAGTTGCAATCGGCCACGCCGCAGGAGGATCCGGCCCCCGGCTCGCGCAAGGTCTTCATCGCTACCTGGTCCTTTGACGAAGCGCCTCTGGAAGCTCGCGCGCCCTGGACCGCTTTGCTAGCCGGCTTCGATGCCTTTCTCATCGCCTATCAATCGAATTTCGCCGGAATCGATAATGAGGCGTTTTTCTTGGAGTGGCAGCGGCATTTCCCGCGCATCCGCTGGACCACGCACGTCATTCCGCAACTCAAAGACAGCTTTTACTTATTCGGCGCCTTCAGACCGTAACCGGCGCCGCATCCTGCGATGCCGCCTGCAACTCATCGCTGGAGGACACATCGATCGAGGCGGTGAAATGGAACGTGCTGCCTTGCCCCGGTTCGCTCTCCACCCACAAACTGCCCTCCATCATCGAGGCGAGCTGATAGGAGATGGTCAGCCCCAGCCCGGTGCCGCCGTAACGGCGCGTCGAAGAGGTATCGGCTTGTGAAAATGCCTCAAAAATCGTTTTCTGTTTTTCAACCGGAATCCCGATGCCGGTGTCTTTTACTACAAAGTGCAGCGTGCACTTGTGATCGGAGCGCTGCTCCTGGCCGACGGTGAGCGTGATACCTCCCTCGGCAGTAAACTTGATGGCGTTATCGAGCAGGTTTAACAGCACCTGGCGCAACCGCAACGGGTCTCCCAAAAGCACCTTCGGCACGTCCTCGGCGATGCCGTAATTCAGGGAGAGCCCCTTCTGTTTCACGCGCATTTGAAGCGAACGGACCAGTTCTTTGATGGCGGCGCGCAGCTCAAAGGGCGTTCTGTCCAGCGCCAGCTTTCGCGCCTCGATCTTGGAGAAATCGAGGATGTCGTTCACAATGCCCAGCAGCGAATCGGCGGAAAATTTGACGATTTCGAGGTATTCGCGCTGCTCTTCATCCAGATTCGTGCTGAGCGTAAGATCGGTCATGCCAATGATGCCGTTGATCGGCGTTCTGATCTCATGGCTCATATTGGCCAAAAAGTCACTCTTGGCGCGGCTCGCCGCTTCCGCCGCTTCCTTGGCGACAATGAGTTGCTGTTCCGTTTGCCTCCGGACGGCGATCTCTTCTTCGAGCGCCCTATTGGCGTTCACCAGCTCCACGGTTCGCTCGCGAACGCGAATCTCCAGGTCGTCATGCGAGCGCCGCAGCAGCCGTTCACTCTCCCGCAACGCCGCTGTTCGATCGTTCACCAGCGCGATCAGTTTCTTTTCGCGCAATTTAAGCTGGTTGACGCGCAGGCGGTAGACGGCGCCGCAGAGTGTCAGCCCCAGCAAAATCATCGTGATGTTAAACGTGACCGTCTGGTAGAAATGCGGCTGGAGCGTTAGCGTAACGGGCCGGCTAATAGGTCCCCATTCTCCATCGAGCCCGGCGCGCACACGGAATTTGTACTCACCGTGCGGGATGTTCGTGTAGTACGCGATTCTCCGGGAGCCGGCAGATGTCCAATCTTTATCGAAGCCTTCCAGCATGTAGCGGAACTGCACCCGCTCCGGCGCCATAAAGGTGGGGGCAGTGAACTGAAATTCCAACTGGCCTTTGCCCGGCGGAATGGTAATGGATTGGTTCGGATCTGCTTGCTTTCCGTCCGCCACGACGCGCTCGACGAACGCTTTCATGGGCTCCGGCGGATGCTTCAGGTGCGCCGGATCGACGATCGACAGCCCGCCGCTCGTGGGGAAATACAGCCGCCCATCTCTGGCGCGCCAGGCCGACGGTTGAAAGCCGCCATTGCATTCGCGGCTCTTCATGCCGTCATTGATTCCGTAGATGATTGAAGTCACGCGCCCGATGCGGCCATCGGCGGCTGCGTTGAGCTGTTCGCGGCTACAACTGAAAACACCTTTATCCGAACTCATCCAGAAGCGGCCCAGTTGGTCATCCGTGATGCTGAAAACCGAATCGTCATACAGACCCTTTTCGCTCGTGATACTGGCGAATTTGCCGTTGCGGAACCGGACAATGCCGCCACCGCTCGGGCCCAGCCAGAGAGTTCCATCTTTTTCGCCGGTAATCGACCAGATGCGGTTACTCGACAGGCCATCGCGCGTTGTGTAATAGCGGAATCTGCCGTTTTTGAACTGATTCAGCCCACCCACCGTTCCAATCCACAGGCTCCCTTCCGGGTCTTCATACAGCGAGAGCACGGAATTGTTGGATAATCCATCACGCGTGGTGTACTGCACGAGTCCTGACGGAGTGAACCCAAAGAGCCCACTGCGTGTTCCGGCCCACACCGTGCCGCTGCGGTCCGCGAGTATAGAAAAGACCGGGACAGCAGGCATTCCCGCTTTCGTTCCATCGGCGGTGAATTTGCCCTTGCTCATCCGGGCCAATCCTTTGAGCGTTCCCACCCAGATGGCGCCTTCGTGATCTTTAGCGATGCTGAAAACGTGATCGTCCGGAAGGCCATTCGCGCTCGAGTAGGATTGGACGGCGCCCGCGCTCCAATGCATTAAGCCTTTATCGGAACCAATCCAGAAACTCCCATCGGCGTCCTGGAAGACACCTAAGATGTTGTTGCTGATCAGCCCATCCTGCTTTGTCAGAGTCGTGAAAGAACCTTCTTTGAGGCACGTCAATCCCCCCCCGCCGCTGCCGATCCAAAAATTACCTTCCCGGTCTTCGAACAGAGCAAAGATGCCGTTTCCGATCACCCCATTGTTTTCGTCGTAGAACTCCAGCCGCCCACTGGCGTACCGGCACAGGCCCCCATCATTCATCCCCAGCCACAGCGCCCCGGCTTGATCTTCGTACATCACGTTGATCGGGGTGGCATTGGGTCGTGTTATCGGAAAGCGCGAGATTTCACCCTCGACGGTCATCCGGAACAGGCCGTCACCACCGGCGATCCATAAAGCCCCTTGACGGTCCACGTGGAGCGCACGCACATAGTCGCTGCCCTGCGCGACGCTGAAATTGACGAAACGGCCGTTTTGGAATCTGCTCAGGCCGTTGTGTGTCCCGATCCAGAGCGTCCCCTGCTTGTCAGCAGCAATAGAACGCACTGAATTGTCGGCAAGGCCATCCGCTTTCGTGTACACATGAAAGGCTCCATTTTTCATGCGCACTAAACCGCCGCCGTCCGTTCCGATCCAGAGAACGCCATTTTGGTCTTCGTATAGCGCCTGCACGGTGTTGTTCGAAAGCCCATTTTTCAGGCTGTACGCTGTGAATTTTCCGTTCTTAAAGCAGGAAAGGCCCTGTGACACGGTGCCGATCCACAAGTTCTGCTCGCGATCGACCAGCAGGGTCTGGATAAGGTTATCGTTTAGGCCGGAAGTATGCTTGTCGAATATCGTGAAGCTTATGCCATCGAAGCGGACCAGCCCCTCTTCAGTGCCGAGCCATAAATAACCATCTGCGGTCTGCGCGATCGCCAGAACGGAATTTTGCGGCAGGCCTTGCGCCGTTGTCCATGTCTGATGGATCAATTGATGAAGCGGTTTGGAGGGATCCAGGGCGGCCGAAGCCTGAGCCGCAAGCAGACACAAGGTATAGGTGAGGAGCACGGCCCGCCGCATTCGAGCGCCAGTGCTGTAGGACAACTGCAAGGTATTCCCTCCCTACAACTTGATCGGCGGTACGGGAGGCGAAGTTGAGAGTATTTAGAAGTTGCCACCGGCGACAAAAAAAATGGCCGCTCAAAACGAGCGGCCGTTTTTCACTAAAAGTTTTTCTAAATGTGTCGAAATGGGAACTAGGATGCCCAAATGCACTGACCAGCTTTCACGTTGCTCTTAACTTTCATGTCGGGTCTCCTTTCTCAGATTTGAGTTCTTGCGGCCAGGCAAGAACTCGAATTTGGCCTCTTGGGCAGTAAACGCCTGAATACGTTCGACAACTCAACAGCGGCTGCGCGAAGACACCTTCAGCCAGTCCAATAAATCTGCGTTTACCGTTTCGACCGAAGCGAACTGACCTTCCGCCCGCCTCGGCCCTCCGGCTCTCTTGTTTCCGGCTTCAGCGCTTCTGTATTTCCTTTTATAGCGGAATTCGCGCTCTATTCAAACCGTTTTCTCAGAATAGGGAGGCAGGATTATTCCTATGCCATATCACCCTGGTGATATATATCCCGCCCCTCACCAAATGTACTCTTTCGCTTCCCCACGCCGCGCGTAACTATCCAGCACATGCACCACCCGAATCTTCTTCACCTTGGCCGGCGAAAGTTGTCCCAGCGGTATATAGATAATCTTGCGATTCATCCTCGCCGCTAATTGCCGGAATATACTGCGTGGCGGCTTGGCAGCTATATAGAGCACGTGCCGTTCTGTCGAATAATCCAGCGCCGCCATCAGCAGGCGTTCCGATTTGGATTCAGCCACATCGTAATCCGGATCGCGCCACACATCGTACATCCGCCGCGGCGGCAACGTCATCAGTAAGCC
Organism: Terriglobia bacterium; assembly: GCA_021324185.1. GTDB lineage: Bacteria > Acidobacteriota > Terriglobia > Bryobacterales > Bryobacteraceae > Bog-105. Next base: position 12,594 of record JAJPJN010000128.1, read on the forward strand.
TCCGTACTCGGCGCGGCCTATGCCCGGCCCGACCACATGGTCAAACGGAAAGGTCGAATAAAACGCCATGTCCGATTCATTCTGATGCTCGCCTAACCACGTCGTCAGATAGCCATAACGGCTCTCCCGGTCTTCATCGAAAATAATGACCAGCGCCCCCACCTCGCCCGAGAATTTCCCCAGCTCCCGCACGAACAGCTTCTGTTTATGCCAGTTGCGAATCGTTTCGCGAAAATCAATGCCGTCAAGCATCGACGTCGTGAACGGCTCAACGTGCGATTTCTCCTCCGATACCACGCTCTTGGCGTAGCGCTTCAGAAAGCGGCCGTAGTTTTCGATCACCAGGTCTTCCGGCGGGTAAGAGCAGATCGAATTGCCATCGGTTTCGCGCGCCCACTGGCCTTCATACTGCTCTTTCTTGCGCGGTTTCAGGCCGCGCGGTTTCAGCATCTGCTTCATGCGCGGCAATCGCCGCCGGATGCGCAGCTTGCGAGTGCGCAGCCACACGGCATCGCCGGACAGATTCAGCGTCTCGAGCGGCGGATCTTCCGTCTGCTGCACCGAAAAGCGATTCGCCATCTGCCACACTTCATAGGCATAGTTATCGTCGACAATGGACCGTGCCGCCAGCGCCAGGTCATAAACGTTAGCAGCCAGATGCGAATCGAGCAGGGCCAGATTGCGCGTGAACTTCGCCATCGCGATCCGCTGCCAGCTCTGAATCTTTTCTCCCGTGTTGATGCTGTATTCTTTCTCCGCCTCGCGCAACAGGTCTAACTGCCAGCGCGAGCGGTCGATACCCGAAGCCCGGCCGCCGCTCCTCTGCTCCTCATAGCGCTGCTGATAAAAGGGCGCTTCGGTTGTCACTTCGGCCAGGCAATCAGGATGCAAGTTGATCAGTTCCGCAGTATGAAACAGCTTGGTCTTTGGCGCCGCGGGCTCTTCCTGCGGCACTTCCATTGCATCCAGTACCGGGTCCAGCATGTTGAGCGACAGCACGGCGCACACGGAAGCCAACGGGTCCGCGCCTTGCAGCTTCCAGGCCATAGCCGCCGCGTGCGCAGCCACTTCTTCGCTGCGCGGCTGCGGATACACTCGATAGGCTTCCACATAGCGCTCCATGCCGATCAGTTCGATGCTGTGCGGATCCGGATACAGGTCTGGAACGTGCGGCTTCTCGCGAGCCGGCGGCTCCAGAAATACGATCTCGGCGTTCAACTCTTCCGCTGTGCGCAGCGCTTCCACAAACGGGTCCGTCGGCTCCACCGGTATGTAGACCGCGCTGTCATCCTGTTCGTCTTCCGGTGGAATCAGGATCGCCGACATCTTCGGCATACGCGCCAGCGCCTGCCTGTATTCACGCTCCAGATCCGGCGGCAGTTCCACCGTGATCACCGAAGGACGATGTTCGAGCAGGTACCGCCTTAGCCGCGAGGCAAATTCCAACCGCCCCGGCACAACCGGAAAATAGGTCAGATTACCGCGCGTGATCGTACCGGCGTTGCTGCGTTCCTCTGGCATACATTCAGCTAGCGCCGCAAAGCATAGCGCACCGCTTCTTCACCCAAAATCGCGCGAATGGCCGCTGGCAGCAGCAGCCGCATCGGGTGCCCGGTCTCGTTTTCAAGCTTCAGCGCATAACGCGCGATATTTAAGCCGTCGCGCACCGTGTAGCTTTCATCCGCTGCGTGCGCCTGCTGCAGAAAATCCGTGACGTACTGCAACACCTCGTCCGGCGAAAAAGGCAGATTCTCGCGCAAAATAGCGAGTTCCTCTTCGCGCTCCGGAAAATCGATCAGAATCTGCGGCTGAAGCCGCGAATGGATGTACTCGGGCAGATCAAACGTCGACGAATCGTCGTTCATCGTCGCCACCAGCCGGAAATCCGGATGCGCCTTGATTTTTAGCCCGGCCACAATCGACTCCACATAGCGCCGGTTATCGAGCAAAGGAGCCAGGCTCGCCCAGCTCTTCTCGCTCATGCGGTTGCCCTCGTCCAGAATGGCGACGCCGCCGCGAATCATTGCCGTCACCAGCGGCGATGCCACATACTTCAGGCGCGTCGTGCCTTCAATCACCGGCGTGATCAGCAGGTCTTCCGGCCGTGTATCCACGGTCGCCTGCATGATATACACCTCGCGCCCCAGCCGTCTCGCGGCTGCGTATGCCATCGTCGTCTTGCCCACGCCCGGCTTGCCCAGCAGCCGCGGATTCATGGGCACATCGCGCTCATTCAACACCATCCAGGCGGCCAACAATTGCCGCATGGATTCTTCCTGGCCCACCCAGGTGACGTTTATCTCGTCCGGATGCGCGAGATGCAACTCGATGCCGTCTAATGTCGCCTTCATAACCGTCCGGTTGCCGCTGCGATCCTCATCTTCACTGTAGAATGAGAGTGCTTTTCGATGACAGCCAAACAGTTGCGCCTGATCTACGCCTTCGAGTTTCTCATCGCGATGATCGCAATTTTTACCGTTTGGTCGGAAGTGGGCGGGCAGGCTGCCCTCGATTTGATGTACTGGGCGTGGAAATTGGGCCTCAGCGTAAGCCTTGCGCTGTGCTTCGTCCTGTATACCGCGGCGGTGGTTGCGCAGGATTCGTTGTGGAGCGTGCGTTCGGCGCGCTGGCTGGCGCTCATCATCGCCATCGCCCTCGGAATGGGCGCCGTCACGTGGTACTACGGCATGCAGGCGTCAGCCGCCGAATCCGACGAGACGGGCACCATTTCCCGCTTGTGTCCTCCGGCGGGCCATTTCCCATTCTCATGACCCCTCCCGAAACGGACACCGACTACGCCTTTTGGAAGCCTGCCGGCGAGTCCGTCACGGTCACATACTCGCTCCAGCAGTTTCACGAAATCGACTTTGAAGTGAATGAGGGTTACCGGCGCATCCCGCACGGCGGCATCGAAGTGGGCGGTCTGCTGTTCGGGCATCATGAACCAGGACAGGTGCGCATAGAAGCCTACCGGCTCATCCAATGCGAGCACGCCACCGGACCCTCCTTTGTGCTTTCCGAGCGGGATCTCGCGGAACTGCAGAAGCAGATGGATGCTTCGGCTTCCGATCCGGAACTGGCGGGCTTGCGCGTCGTCGGATGGTTTGTCGCCCACACGCGCTCGCCGCTGCGGCTGAATGATCGCGAGCTGGCCATATTCGATCGCTATTTCCCCGGCCCCAATCAGGTTATGGTTCTGGTCAAGCCCGAGCGCTTTCAGCCCACCCGGTTTGCCTTCTTCGTTCGCAAGCCGGACGGCTCCATCGAGCGCGAGGGTACCAACACGGCCATCATTCTTCCGCTGGGCAGCCGCGCGAGCCGCAAGACGAATGGCCCGCTTGCCTCCATCCCCGCTCCCGCTGCTGCCCCGCCCATCGAGCCACCGGCGCCAGCGCCAGCGCCCATTTTGCCGCCGCCCACCGAGCCGCCAGCGCCCTTATTGCCCCCTCCACCGCCGCGGCGCGAGGTGGCTGCCGAAACTGACACCGGCCCGGTCACCAGTCTCACGACCATTCCCAAGCAGGAGAAGCTTCCCGATATCGGCGAGATCCGTCACCGTGGCGTGGCCGAGCGCGCGGTAGATGAAGCCAAAGCCTACCAGATGCGGCTCGTGCTGGTCTTAATTCTCGCCGCCGTGTTGGGTTGCGCTGCCGGCTATTGGGCATACCGCCAGCTTCCTTCTGCCATCGTGCCGCTCTCGGTCCGCGCCGACGCCTCGGGCTTGCTGGTTACCTGGCCGGTCGGCCAGACGCGTCAGGCCGGCTATGCCGCCATTCGCATCAACGATGGCGTCCAGCAGCCGTTATCGCCCGAGGAGAAAATCACCGGCTCAGCCCGCATCAGCCCACCGTCCCTTTCCAATGTCAAGGTGGAGCTCATTGTGCAGCACCGGATGCGCGATTCGCGTGGAATCGTGCGCTACCTGAATCCCGCTGCCGCCCCCCTTGCGCAGTCCCGGTAGGCTTCCGTCTCCTTTACTTCCTGCTTCCTGCTCCCTTTTGTGGGACCGGGCTTTTCAGGCCGCCGCCGCTTTTCCAGCCGGCGCCTGCTTCCTTTGCTTCGGCTTTCACTGGTTTCTTCAGATTTGCCAAACTGCGGCGCAATGCGTCTGCAATGTCGACCACCTCGGCCGATCTCGGCGCCGGAGCGCTGGCCGCCACCGCTTCGCCTTTCGTCTTTTGCGCGATGATCGATTGCAGCCGCTCGCGATAGCTATCCCGATATTTTTCCGGCTCAAAGTGCGCCTGAAGCGAGCGGATCAGCGTTTCTGCCAGCGCCAGTTCTTTCTCATTCACCATGCTCGCTTCGGCTTTGTATTCTTCCTCGGCGCGAACTTCGGAGGCAAAGAACATGGTGTGCGCCAGCAGCCCCTTTTTGCCCGGGCGAAGCACCACCACATGCTCGCGGCTGTGCATCGCAAACTGCGCAACCGCCACCAAGCCGGTCTTGAGCATCGATTCGTACAGTAGCGCGTAAGCCTTTTCGCCCGCCTCTTCCGGCGTGACGTAGTACGACGTTTCAAAATAGACCGGGTCAATGTCGGAAAGCGCGACGAACTCCTGAATCTCCATGCCGGAAGATGTTTTCGCAGCCAGGCTCTTCAGTTCTTCCGGTTCCACCACCACAAAGCGGTCCTTCTCGTACTCAAACCCTTTCACGATGGATTGAGGTGGCAGCGGTCTTTCCGAATCCGGCCGCACGGACACCTGCTGCACAGGCGTGACATAGGCCTGCTTTACGGGTTCGACTGCAGGCTCGTTGCGCAGCAGGGCAGGGAATGCTTTTTTCTTTGCGGCTCGTGAGCCCTCTTCCGGCACGGCTTCCGGTTCCTGCGCTACTTCGGGCGCGTCCGCGGGTTGCGCCCGATAGAGGCGGCGCAGGCTCACCCGTTCAGCGCGCGCTGCTCGAAAAAGTCGAACCGGAATCGTAATCAGCCCGAAAGTAATGTAGCCGCGCCAGACAGTGGCAGCCATTTTATGTCCTCTGTTTATACGATTGGGTCCCGCCCCTCGGAGTTTCACCTGCGCCCGCCCTCCGGCCGTGTTTTTGTAGCAAATCGCAAACCGCCAACATCCATCTGGCAAAAGGAAAAATGATGGGTAAAAGAATTATCTATTTGCTGGCCGGAATCGCCGTCCCGCTTGCCGCCTATTTCGTATGGATGAAAACAGACGGATTTCGCTGTTGCAGCAGGAAAGCGCACGTAGACGAGATGCACGACATCACGGTGGAAGATAGTTTCCCGGCCAGCGATCCGCCCTCGGCCTGGTAGTCCGGTTCGTTTATACTAAAGCGAGAAATGGACCAGAAGAAGACCCGTTTTCAACCTTTAGCGTTTACGTTGACGGTCGCGGCCGCGCTGCTTCGGCTCATTCCGCATCCGCCCAATTTTGCGCCTGTCGGCAGCGTCGCGCTCTTTGGTGGCGCGAGACTCAGGGGCTTGCAGGCTTATCTGGTTCCTCTCCTCGCCATGCTCGTCACTGACCCCATTCGCAGCCGCCTCGAAGGTGGTTATCCTGCCTACGGCTGGTTCACTCTGGTCACCTATTCCAGCTTCATGATCAGCGTGGTGCTCGGGCGTGTCTTTCTGCGCAATTCGCAAAGCGTGCCGCGCATCGCTTCGGTTGCGTTCCTGGGTAGTTTGCAGTTTTACCTGATCACGAATTTTCCATCCTGGCTCAGCGCTCATTCGTTGTACGCGCACACCTGGAGCGGACTAATTGCCTGCTACGTCGCAGCGCTGCCGTTCTTCGGCAGAACGCTGCTGTCAGACCTCTTCTACACCGGCGTACTGTTTACCGCGTATGCGCTGTTGCAGCGGAAGCTTCACGCCGAACCGCAGATAGCGTAAACTGGTTAATTAACAAAGGTGGTGAATTTCTAATTGGCAGAAGTCCATTTGCAAGAGGGCGAAACTCTTGAAAGTGCGCTGCGCCGCTTCAAACGCAAGGTTCAACAGGAAGATATCGTCAAAGAGATCAAGCGGCACTCGTTTTACCTGAAACCAGGTGAGAAGCGCCGCACCAAAGAAGCCTTGGCGCGCAAGCGCAACCGCAAAAAACGCCCGCGCGAAATCGAATAGAGTCGTTTTACTCCTGGTGGGAATCCGTGGGGACGTTCTTTCGGCCCCGCAAGTATCTCTCTTACCCCTTCTGAGGCAAACTCAATTTCTTGCGCGCGTTGTGCAGCAGACCCAGCAGACCGGACGGAACCCAGACAATCGCAGGGATGCCCACCGGAATGGCTGTGAGCAATCCAATAATCCCGGCCTTGATCATGGCCGAATCGTGATCGTCGCCATACCACTTCGTTTGCGCCTTGTAGGTGATGCGCCCCAGCACGATTCCGGCTGCAATTGAGATCGGAATCAAAAGCGGCAGCGTGATCCCCATGCTGACCGCCGCGCTCCCAAACAGCATCAAATCCACGATGAAGGCGAGAAACGCGATGCGCGGATCGAGGCCGAACATCTGGTCAAACGTCTTCGGAACACCGCCCGGGCGGCTGGAAGAGAACGCCTGAGCCCGGCCCTGATACGGCGGGCTGCTCTGATACGGCGCTAAGGGTTTGTGATCGCGGCCGCAGGAGGGACAAAATCGCGTGGCTTCAAGCGTGACCACGCCACAATCGGGGCAGACCGGCATGAGTACTTCTCCTCCTTCACGATACACCCTGAAACACCGCCCGGCGCATGGCCTGCGAATACAACGCAATCAAACCAACGCAGCGGCTGGCGTAGTGCAGCAGCCTGCAATCATCGAAATGAGAAGCTAGAGCTTGGCGCGTTCCGAAGCGAAAGCACACGATCCCTCCATCTTCGACGAGACAGCCAGCCTCTTTGAGCCCCACGAGATTGCCGGCAATTTAACCGTCTTTCGCGCCGAGCTCCTGGGCGCAGAGCAAACGGATTGGATGCGCCTCTTCGCCGGATTCGAGCGTCTGCAGGCCCTGACTTTCTCCAGCAGTCTCGATTTCCTCATTCGCTTTCTGCCGCAGTTCGAAGACGCCGAAATTGTCCTCGGCTCCGAGCGTATCCTCACCCGGCAGCACGCTCTGCTGGTTCAGACGAGCGAGATCGTCGAAGCCTACGGTGTCGCCGATGCGCTCGCGGATCACAAAGCCTTAACGGAAGCTTTAGCGCGCCAGCTCGGCGACGCCGGCCGGGCGCTGCTGCCCCGTGTGCTCCAAGGTTCGCTCCGCTTCCGGTTATTACGCGGCCAGCCCAGCCATGAAAAGTTGTACTTGCTCTCCGGTTCGAACGGCAGCCGCGTCATTACCGGATCGGCCAATCTCAGCCGCCACGCCTTCGAAGCCCAGCAACAGGAAATCTATATCGCTTTCGAGGGCGAAAAAGCCTGGTCTGAATTCGAACGCTATTACCAGCGCGATTGGCGCGAAAGCTGCCCGATCGATGCCGACCTCCTGGTGGTCAGCACCCCAACCGGTGAAACCAAGCCGCGCACCGCACCGGTTGACTTGATCGAGACGCCGCTGGCGCGCGTGATTCGGGCCGGCGTCGTCATTCGCGAAGAACCGCCCAGGGCCCAAGCGCTGGAGCCCACCCTGGCTGCGCTGCGGGAAGCCGAAAAGCTCGGCGCCGAGCTGAAAGAGATCGCTCTCCCCAAATCGAAATCGGGCCACACCGTTGTCGATGCCCAGACGCTCGTACGCGTGCTGCGCCAGCATCAGGCCCGCCCGGTTGCCGAGCCCGCCGAAGATCGCCTCCCGCGCGTGCAGATCCTGTTTGGCTCCGGCCAGCTCGTGCTCGATGGTTCGCCCTGGCTCAGCGCCGGCGAAATCGTCCCGCGTGAAGAGATCCGCAAAGATGCGGAGCTCATGACCGAATACATCGGCAGTTTCTCTGCCTTCTTTGGCGATGCGCGCGGAGCCGTCGACGCCTACTGGGCATTCCTGGTTTGGCTGTACAGCGCGCCAGCCGCACCCCATCTGCGTCAGGCCGCCGTGCCGGCCGGAATCGATCCCTGGATCTATCCCGTGTATGCGGTCCTTTACGGGCGTTCGAGTGGGGGAAAAACCCTCTTCAGCCGCGTCGCCGCACGCTCCATGTTCGGTTTCGAGAAGATGATCCGCTCCGGTGTCTTCACCGCCACGCGTACCTTCGGCCTGCGCCAGAAATTGGGTGCCGTTCCTCTATTGATCGACGATGTCACCCGTGACAAATTCACCGAACACGTGCCCTCGCTGGTGCGAACCGACCAGGAGATCGGCGATTGCTACTCGCCGGTCGTCATCACCACTAATAAAGACGTGACCGCTATTCCCGCCGATGTCAGCAAGCGCATGGTAACCTGCCACATCGACGCGGCGATTCCCGAGAATCGATCCGTCACCGGCACCATCGCCCGCCGCGTATTGAAAGGACTCGGAACAGCGCTCTTTCGCGCTTACATGCTGGAACTGATCCCGCAAGTGCGCGAGATGCGCGCCGCGCTGGATGAAGGCCGGCCTGGCTTTCCTGATCTACTCGCCGTCTCTTCCCGCACCCTGCGCCAATTGTTCCGCGAGCACCTGGGCGCCGTGCCCGGTTGGGCGCGCGAGCTCGATTTCCATGACTATTTCGGCATCCGCCACCGCAAGTTCAGCGAGCAGCTTGCCGCCATTCTGGCGCAATCGGAAGAGCGCGTCACCGTCGATCGCACCAGCGGTGAGATTGTGGTGAACTTCGGCGGCGATACGAATCAGGCCAATCAATTCGCGCGAACCGTTCCGGATTTCGTGCTAAAAGGCCGCTTCGCCGATATCGTTCGCCTCGATCTCGAGGCTCTGGAAAAAGAGATGGGAATCGCCGTCCACAATAAGAAGAGCCTCTGGCAGCGCCTCTTCCGGCGTTAAAGTTTCGCCGCAAGCTCGCGCCGCCCGGATGTTACCCATAAAATGTGAGCCATAAAAAGGAGCAACCATTTTGACCAGGGAAATCACAGCCGCCGCCGCGGGTGCCATCACACTGGGCGGAGACCTGACCGTGAATCGCTTAGGCTATGGCGCGATGCGGCTTACCGGCAAGGGCATTTGGGGACCACCGGAAGATCGCGCCGCCGCGCTGCGCACCTTGCGGCGCGCCGTTGAACTCGAAGTCAACTTCATCGATACCGCAGACTCTTATGGGCCGAACGTCTCGGAGGAGTTAATTGCAGAAGCGCTGGCGCCCTACACCGCCCGCGTCGTGATCGCGACGAAGGGCGGCTGGCAGCGCGTGGGGCCCGGCCAGTGGATTCATAACGCCAGCCCGCAGCATCTGCGCGAAGCCGTCGAGGGTAGCTTGCAGCGGCTGAAACTGGAGCGCATCGATGTGTATCAGTTGCACATACCGGACCCGGCAGTCTCTTTCGATGCTTCCATACAGACCTTGGCGGATCTGCGGCGCGAGGGCAAGATACGCCACGTCGGCCTCTCGAATGTCACGCGCGAGCACATCGAGCGGGCGCGCAAAATTGTTCCCATCGTGAGCGTGCAGAACCGCTACAGCTTCGCCGATCGCGAGTGGGATTATGTGGTCGATTATTGCGAAGCCAACGGAATCGCCTTTCTGCCCTGGGCCCCGCTCAGCGGCGGGCGCAAGGCACATCAGCTTTTAGAGGAGATCGCCCGAAAGCTCGCTGCCACGCCGCAACAGGTGGGATTGGCATGGCTTCTCAAGCGCTCGCGCGTCATGCTGCCGATTCCCGGAACCTCTTCCGTTGAGCATCTCGAAGAGAATGTCGCCGCCGCCGGCCTGGACCTGCCGGGCGATGACTTCCGCCGTCTATCCGAAGTGCAGCCCCCTCCCGTTAGTTACCGCTGAGTGCGATGCCAGCTTGCCCGGTCTGCGCCGGAACAGCATTTCGCGTGCTGGCCAACGCCAGGCGCTTGCAGGAGGAGTGCAGAACTCGCGAGCTCTTTGTCGCGCATAGATTGACCCGGCCGCCTCAACCGGACGAGTCAAAAGACCTCACCGAGTTCTTTCACACCGAAGGCGCCGATGTGCTTGCCTGCGAAACGTGCGGCCTGCTGGCGCGCAACGAACATGAGCCGCCGCCGGCACAGGAGTATTCGGAAGACGAATACGATCCTGCCGTAATGGAACATCAGTATCCGCGATATCTAGAGGCATTTCGCAAGAAAGAGAATCCGTATCGGAATCTGTTGCCGCGCGGCTCGCGCGTGCTCGAAATCGGGAGCCACTATGGCGCATTCCTCCAAGTCGCGGGCGAGTGGGGCTGGAAAGCGGAAGGCGTCGATCCCGGCAAGGACACCAGCCGTTTCGCCCAGTCGAAAGGATTCACGGTTCACGTTGCCGCGCTGGAAGACTGCTCATTTCCAGCGGAACACTTCGACGGAGTATTTATCTGGAACTGCTTTGAGCAGATTGAGGATCCCAGGCCAACTTTGGTTGTCTGCCGCGGCGTGTTGAAGAGGAACGGGCTGCTGGCGGTGCGAACACCGGATGGGCAATTCTATGCATTATGCGAACGGCTGTTAAGCGATGCTGAGGTGCGGCCGGAAGCAAAGGACTTCCTGCTGCGCGCGATGGGATACAACAATCTGTTAGGTTTTCCGTACTTGTATGGCCATAGCCGGGCCACACTGCGGCGGCTGATTCAGCCGTACGGCTTTGAGATGCAGGGAACACTGAGCTCGGAATTGCTGACCTTTCCGCTTCCGGAGAACCCGCATTGGGTCGACCGCGAAGAACGCGAGATCAGTGCCGGGTTGCGGCTGCTCGAGAACTCAGTCTTAATCGACCAATCGGGACCTTCCATCGGGCCGTGGGTAGAAGCATGGTTTCGTGCTACGGCCGCATCTTAGTCACCAACCTCCGCGAAGTTCCACATCGCGTTCACGAAAGAGCGAAATCTTCTATCTAGCTTCGCTCTCAATCGCTTACTCCCTCCCGCTGGTCCCGCCCCGTACGCCCGCCGGAAATAATTCTCTCGTGGGGTCGGGCTTTCCAGCCCGCCGCCGCCTTTCCAGGCGGCGCCCACCTGAAGGAGAAATCTACCCATGGCAACCCCAAAGCAAATCGCGGCCAACCGGCGCAATGCCCAGAAGAGTACGGGACCCTCCACAATTTCTGGCAAAGAAAAGGTCTCTCAGAACGCCTTGAAGCA
>JAJPJN010000050.1 GCA_021324185.1 Terriglobia bacterium
AAGGCCGAAAATGGCTTTGTTTCGCAACAGCATGCCGAAGCCGCCGAAAAGCGCCGCGAAAAACGCTCGCAACAGCAGGATGAACTGCACCAGGTGCGTCACGCCACGGCTCAAATCAACTTCCAGATGAAAGAACAGCGGTATTTGAAAGCAACAGCGGCGTCCGGAGCAGCCAAAACCGCGGACATAGGCGGCGAAATCCACCAAATCGCCGCCTAAAATCCCTCGACCTGTCACCGCAACGCCCATGCCGCGCCCTAACTCCGTCTTCCTGCTTCCTTACTTTCCTACTTCCTGCCCGCTGCAGTGGGGCCGGGCTTTCCAGCCCGCCGCCGGCTTTCCGGCCGGCGCCTTCCTGCTTCGTGCTTCCCGCTTCTTGGCTTCCCGCTTCCTTCTTCTTCTTTCTGTTGTAAATTAGGCGTCATGCGCGCACCGTACCTCATCGCGATCCTTGCATCCACCGCCGCCTTCGCAGCGCCGCCAAGTGGCCGCCGCCCGCTAAAGCTCGATGATCTCGCTCGAATCCACGAGATTCGTGATCCGCAATGCTCGGCCGACGGTCGTGAAGTCGCCTATGTCGTCGCAACGGTCGACACGAAAGAGGATAAGACCAACACGCATATTTGGGCCGTGAGCTTCGACGGCAAGGACGACCGCCAACTCACATATAGTCTCGAAAGCGAATCGAATCCTCGCTGGAGCCCCGACGGAAAATATCTTTCGTTCACGTCATCGCGTCCCGGCAAAGCCAAAGGCAACCAGGTCTGGCTGCTGCCCCGAGAGGGGGGTGAAGCCTTTCAGCTCACCGATGTCAAAGGGCGGCTGCAGAGTTATGAATGGTCGCCGGATTCGAAGCGGCTGGCGCTGGTGATCGGCGATCCCGATCCCGATGCGGAGACCGGTAGCGATGGCAATGCCGGCGCGGGTAAGCCGAAAACCCCGAAGCCGATTGTGATTGACCGCTACCACTTCAAACAGGACATCCAGGGATATCTGGTCTCCGGGCGGCACACCTATATCTATCTGTTCGATATCGCGTCCAAAAAACTGGACAGGCTGACCAAATCCAAATGGGACGAATCTTCGCCCTCGTGGTCTCCGGACGGAACGCGCATTGCATTTCTGAGTAATCATGCCGCCGACCCCGATCGCGATCCCGATGGAGAGCTTTTCGTGGCCAACGCCACGCCGGGCGCAATCGAGAAGGCGGTTGCCCCCACCGAGGCCCGGCCGGGCCGTGCCAAGCCCGAATGGAGCCCCGACAGTAAGTGGATCGCTTTCTTAGAAGGCGAGGAAAAGAAGTACCGGGCGTATGGCATGGAGCGCCTGGCAATTGTGCCCTCCGATGGCAGCAGCGCCCCCACGCTGGTGAAAGCGACGGCGGCGCTCGACCGCGGCGTCTCTTTGCCGCACTTCAGCAGCGACGGAAAATCCATCACCGTCCTGGTCACCGACGACATGTCGGTCTATCCGGCGCGTGTCGATTTGGCGGCTGACATGGTGCAGAAGGTCTTGCAGCCGCCCGTCGCCTTGACGGCGCTGTCCATGTCGGGCGCCTGCGCAGCGGCTCTCGAAAGTACGGATGTTACGCACGGCGAAGTGTTTGCTCTCGAAGACGGCAGGCTGCGCCGGCTGACCCATCAAAATGATGCGCTGTTTAGCGAACTTGAAATTCCACCCACGGAAGAAGTGCGCTTCAAGAGCAAAGACGGCACTGAGGTGCACGGGCTGTTGACGAAGCCGGTAGGCTATACGCCGGGCAGCAAGGTTCCGTTGTTATTGCGCATCCATGGCGGCCCGAACAGCCAGGATGCGCACTCGTTCAACACGGAGCGGCAGTGGTTCGCCGCCAACGGATATGCCGTGCTCGCCGTAAATTACCGCGGCAGCGCCGGCAGAGGACAAAAATTCTCGCGTGCCATCGCGGCAGATTGGGGCCACCTCGAAGTCCAGGATCTGCAGGCGGGCGTAGATCGCGTGGTGCAGATGGGCATCGCCGATCCCGACCGCTTAGGCGTCGGCGGATGGAGTTATGGCGGAATCCTGACCGATTACATGATCGCGAGCGATCACCGCTTTAAAGCAGCCACCAGCGGTGCCGGCACAGGATTTACCATCTCGTTTTACGGGACCGATCAGTACATTATTCAGTACGATTACGAAATCGGCCCGCCGTGGAAAGCATTTGATACCTATGTGAAACTTTCGTACCCGTTCCTGCACGCCGACCGCATCACCACGCCAACTCTGTTTCTGGGCGGCGAGCGCGATTTCAACGTTCCCATTCAGGGCGGGCAGCAAATGTATGAAGCGCTGAAGAGCCTTGGCATCGATACGCAGTTGATCATCTATCCCAATCAGTTCCACGGCTTGACTCTGCCCAGTTATATTCGTGACCGGCTCGAGCGCTATGTGGCCTGGTACGACAAGTATCTGAAGAAAGGCGCACAACCGGTCTCTGCGAATGCAGCGAGTTCGCAATAATTCGGCAGACAAACACCGAGGTTATCTCGCCAACCCTGGTCAGAAGTTAATATCATGAATCCCATGCGCAAGTCAGTTCTTTCCTGCTTGATTCTGCTGCTCCCCGCCGGACTCGCCATTGGTGACGAGCCGTACCGCAAACCGCCTGCCGAGATTTTGCGCGTTCTGGATGCGCCGGCGCCGCCGGAGGCGATTGTCAATCCAGCCGGCGCTCAGATGTTGCTGGTCGAACGCATTCTCTACCCGCCGGTCTCCGATCTGGCGCAGCCGATGCTGCGGCTCGCGGGCGTGCGCATCAATCCGAGAAACAATGGCCCGCATAGCGCGCTATTGTTCAAATCGCTAACGCTGCAGACTCTGAACGGCGGAACTGCCATAAAGATTGCCCTCCCTCCGGGCGCAGAGATTACCAGCCCCGAATGGAGCCCGGACAGCAAGCATTTTGCGTTCACTAATGTTACGGACACCTCCGTAGACCTATATGTGGGCGATGCTGATACGGGACGCATTCACCAGATCAAAGGAGTGCGGGTAAACGAGGCATTGGGCGCCGGCGGCGGATTCGGCGGCGCGCAGCGCTTCCCCGTCCAGTGGATGCCCGACAGCCGCACTCTGCTGGTCGAAACCGTGCGCACGGATCGTGGCGCGTCCCCGCAGGAGCCTCCTGTGCAGCCAGGCCCGCATACGCAGGAGAGCACCGGCAAAGCGGGTCCTGCTCCCACATATGAAGATCTGCTCAAGAACGCGCACGATGAGGATCTGTTCGAATACTACGCAACGGCGCAACTCGCGTTTATAGATAGCGGCAGCGGCAAGGTAACCGCGTATGGAAAGCCGGCGATCTTCACAACCATCGAGGCCGCGCCGAATGGGCAGGATGTTCTGATTGCGCGGCTGCATAGGCCGTTCTCGTACTTCCACCCATATAATGCGTTCGCCAAAGAAGTCGAAGTTTGGGATCGCGCGGGCAAGCTCGCCTATAAGGTGGCGAGTTTGCCGGATGAAGAACGCGTGCCCATTGGCGGCGTCCCGACAGGCCCACGCGATTATCACTGGATTCCCACGCAGGCTGCTTCGCTCTATTGGGTGGAGGCGCTCGACGGCGGCAACCCGAAAGAGACCGCGCCGCACCGCGACCGCATCGTGATCGCGAAGATTAGCGGGGCCGCTTCTCAACCCCAGGAACTGATGAAAGTGGAGCAGCGGTTCAACCGGATTGAATTCGGCGAATCGGGAACCTTTTCGCTCGTAACCGATTTCGACCGCAAGAAACGTTGGGTGCGCACCTTCAGCGTCGATCTGGAACACCCGGGCGCGGAACCGAAACTGATCTGGTCGCGCAATAATCAGGATCGTTATAAAGATCCGGGCACGCCCGAAATGCGCCGTTTGGCCAATGGCAAGCTGGCAATCCGGCAGGATGGCGATGCCATCTTTTTGCGCAGTGTAGGCGCGACTCCGAAAGGCGACCGGCCGTTTCTGAATCGCTTCGACCTGAAAACCGGCGATACAAAGCAGCTTTTCCGCTGCGACGACACGCACTACGAAACGGTGGAGGCGATTCTGGATGCGAGCGGCGATAAATTGCTTACGCGGCGCGAATCGCAGACTGAGCCGCCGAACTATTTCATTCGCAACGGCAGCAGCGAGCGCGAGGTCACTCGCTTTACGGATCCAACACCGGAGCTGCGCAAACTAAGCAAGCAACTCGTAACTTACAAGCGCGCCGACGGCGTTCCGCTATCCTTCACGCTCTACTTGCCGCCCGATTATAAGCCGGGAACAAAGCTACCGACCGTCCTTTGGGCCTATCCGTACGAATACAACGATGCCGCTACCGCCAGCCAGGTCACCGGGTCGACAAATCGCTTCACCAGCATCACCGGAGCCTCGGAAATTTTCTATGCGCTGCACGGCTATGCGGTGCTGGACAATGCTGGCATGCCGGTGATCGGCAGCGATCCCACGACGGTGAATAACACCTACCTCGACCAGATTGTGATGGATGCCAAGGCGGCTATCGACAAAGCGGCGGAAATGGGCGTTACCGATCCGAACCGCGTGGGCGTGGGCGGCCACAGCTATGGCGCGTTCATGACGGCGAATTTGCTCGCGCACTCGAATCTTTTCCGCGCTGGCGTGGCGCGCAGCGGCGCTTACAATCGCACGCTGACCCCGTTCGGGTTTCAAACCGAAGAACGCACCTTGTGGCAGGCGCCCGACGTGTACATAAAGATGTCGCCGTTTATGTATGCCGACAAGATCAAAGCGGCGTTGCTGTTGATCCACGGCGAAGCGGACGACAACACCGGAACCTACCCGATTCAATCGGAGCGGATGTATGCCGCAGTGCGCGGAAACGGCGGCATCGTCCGGCTGGTCACCCTGCCCTATGAAGCGCACGGTTATCGCGGGCGTGAGTCGATTGAAACCACGCTTTTCGAGATGATGAGCTGGTTCGACCGTTACCTCAAGAACGCCGATACGGCGCTGACGGCAACGGCGCAGTAGAAAAGCTGCAGCGGCAGTGATTACCGGCACAAGAGCAGGAGCCGTCCAGGCGCGCCTGGCGCTGCAGGACCAGTGAATTCTACTGCTGCTGTAACCTTGAAGCTGCGCGTTTAGCCTTTTCTTTTCAACGCTAGAAATTTCCAATTCTTCAGGAGATGACAAGAATGCCGCTTAGGCTTCCCCGTGGCCGCCGGTTGGTGCTGCCTGCCGTCGCTGCCAGTTGCTTTGCTATCGCCGGACTTGTTTGGGCGCAGGTGGCGCTCCGGCCGCCTGCACCCAAGATCAACATGTCCACGGACCCGATCTTGCGCCCGTTCGAATTCCGCTCGATCGGGCCGGCCGTCATGATGGGCCGGCTGGACGATATTCAGGGCTCGGAAAAAGATCCGATGCTGCTCTATATCGGCTTTGCCACCGGCGGCCTTTGGAAATCGACCGACGCCGGAAATCACTGGCACTCCTTGTTCGACCAGATGCCTAATGAATCGATCGGCGCAATTGGCGTGGCGCCTTCCGATCCCAATGTGGTGTACGTCGGCACCGGCGAGGCGAACAATCGCCAGAGTTCTTCAATCGGCGATGGCGTTTGGGGAACAACCGACGGCGGCAAGACCTGGAATCATCTCGGCCTCGATGATACGCAATCCATCAATCGCATTGCCGTTGATCCGCGCAATCCGAAGATCGTTTTCGTCGCGGCGGTCGGGCATCTGTTCGGGCCGAACAAAGAGCGCGGCCTCTACCGCTCGACCGACGGCGGCAAGACCTGGAAGAACGTCAAGTACATCAATGAAGACACCGGCTTCAACGATGTCGCGATCGATCCTTCAAACCCGCGCATTATCTACGCGTCTTCTTTTATGCGCCGCCGCACCTGGTGGGGCTACAACGGCGGCGGCCCCGATAGCGCGCTTTGGAAATCGACCGATGGCGGCGACACTTGGGTGAAACTGGACGGACCCGGCTGGCCGAAGCCGAAGGACGGCATGTACGGGCGCATCGCCGTCGCGATCTTCCGCGCCAATCCTAGAATCATTTACGCGCAGGTAGAGGCGGGGGCCAGTGCGGGCACCGGAAGCGGCACGACAGCTGAAGGCGGCCCGGCGCCCATCGGTGGCCGCGGCGGCCCGCAAGGCGAATCTGCCGGTCCGGCCGGAGAAGCGGGGGCAACACCCGCCGGCGCGCAAACCGGGCAGGCTGGCCAAACCGGCCAACCCGGACAGGCTGGGCAGGGCGGGCAAGCCGCGCGGCGCAATCAACCGCCGCCACCGAATCCGAATGGCAGCGGCGTGTTCCGCTCAGAGGACGGCGGCAAGACCTGGACGTTTATGAGCAATCAGAATCAGCGCCCGACGTATTTCAGCCAGATCCGCGTTGATCCCGTCAATGACAAGAAGCTCTTCGTCGGTGGCACCCCGGCCCAGATGTCCCTGGATGGCGGTAAAACGTGGAAAGGTTTGACGGGCTCGCATACCGACTATCACGCGTTTTGGATTAATCCGAAAGATCCGCGCATCGTGGCCGTCGGCCACGACGGCGGGCTCGACATCAGCGACGATGGCGGCTTCACGTGGGACTATAAAAACCACATCGCAGTTGGGCAGTTTTATCAGGTCTCGGCGGATATGCGGCATCCGTATCACGTCTGCGGCGGCTTGCAAGACAATAACGCCTGGTGCGGCCCGAGTGCCCTGCGTTCCTCTGCCGGTCCTTCCAATATGGATTGGTACACCGTGGCGGGCGGTGACGGCTTCTATACGCGCCAGGACCCGTTAGATTGGGCCATTATCTATGCCGAATCGCAGGACGGTAACATGAGCCGCCACGATTTGCGCACCGCCACCCAAAAATTGATCCGGCCCACGGTAGCAACTCCGCCGCCGGTGACGCCGACCAACGTGGCGAATGAAAATCCGACGCCCGCAAACCCGCAAAGCCGCAATCCAAGCGCCGGATCTGCCCCGGCCGAAGCCGTGCAACGGGCGAACGCCCAAGCGGCAGAAGGCGCGCAAGCCGGGCAGGGTGGCCGCGGCGGCCGCGGTACAGGACAACGCGCAGCAGCAGGCGGCGCCGCTGCGGAAGCGGGCGAAGTCGGCGCTGGTGGTGGATTCTTCGGCCGCGGTACCCCTAACGTCTATAACGCGCCGGAAAAAATCGATCCTTTCCGCTTCTACTGGAACGCGCCTTTCGAGATCTCGCCGCACAATCCAGCAGTGGTCTATATGGCCGCGCAGTACTTCTTCAAATCGACCAATCGCGGCGACACCTGGTGGATGAACACGACAGATCTGAGCAAGCATGTCGATCGCTGGTCGCCGGAAATGGCTATCATGGGCCGCGCCGGCAACTTGCCAATGGTGGCCAAGCACGACGGCTACTCCGCCAGCTCACTCGCCACGCAAGTGCGCGAATCGCCCGCCAGGCCCGGCGTGATCTGGATCGGTACCGACGACGGCAACTTGCAAATCAGCCAGGATGGCGGCGAGACGTTCACCAACGTCTACGGCAACATCTCGGGCGCGCCGAAAGGCTACGTTCAGATCTCGCGCATCGAACCCTCGCACTTCGATGTCGGCACGGCCTATGTTGCGCTCGATGCGCATCGCCTCGACGACTGGGCGCCGTACCTGTTCAAAACTACCGATTTCGGCAAAACCTGGACCAACGTGACCGGCAATCTTCCCGCAAAGGGCAACATCAATGCGCTGCGCGAAGACGTGGTCAATCCGGACCTGTTGTTCGTCGGTACGGAATTCGGCTTGTTCGTTACCCTTGACGGATGTCAGACCTGGAAGCCGTTTATGAACAACTTGCCGAACGTACGCGTGGACGACATCTTGATCCATCCCCGCGACCACGATCTGATCGTCGCCACGCACGGGCGCTCCATCTGGATCATGGACGACATCAGCCCGCTCGAGCAGTTAAAGCAGGCGGGCAACAAAGAGGTCGTTCTCTTTGAACCGCGTCCGGCCGTACTCTGGAAGAACGACATCCAGGCCCAGCGGCACGTCGCCCAGCAGGGCTTTGTCGGCCGCAATCCGCAAGGTGGAACCGCGATTCACATTTTGTCGAAAACCGATCTGGGCAAAACCAAATTGGAGTTTCTGCAAAACAACAAAGTTGTCAGCACCATGGATGTGGATATCAAGGCGGGCTTAAACCGTTTTCAATGGAACATGCGCGGCCCTGCGCCAGCCGGAGGACGTGGAGGCGCCGGCGGCGGTGGAGGTGGATTCGGCGGCGGAGGCCGTGGTGGGAATCCGCCCGAAATGGTTCCCGAAGACCCCAACGCGCCGCCTATGACGCCTGAGCAGATCGCCGAGGCGCGCGCGGCACGCTTGGCGGAGGTTCCGTTTGTAGCGGCAGGGGGCTTCGGCGGTGGCGGCGGAGGCGGCTTCGGGTTCGGTGCTGCGCAAGGCCCGCTGCTCGCACCCGGCAGCTACATGGTGCGGCTCACTGCCGGCGGCCAGACCCTGACTACATCGGTCGATGTGCTCGAAGACGTCTGGATGAACGTCGAGAAGTAAAGGACCGGTAACAGAGTAGGGCAGGCCATCGTTCCCGATGGTCTGCCCCTCTTTTCAACCACGCCGCCGGACGACGCCGAAACCCAGCAGCATAACTCCGGCGACGAGTTCGCCGAGTGTAGAAGGCTCAGGCACAGCGGATTTTCCGATCACCTCCAGAACCACATCGTTGCCACCGCTGAAAGTTACTTGTGAGGGCGAGATGGCGTTACCGTCGTAGCTGATTTCGAACTGGTAGGCGTAACCGCCATAGTCGGCCGAAAAGGTACTGTGTTGAAAAAGGCCGGCAAAGTGATCTGCGCTATCGAGCGGAATGCCGTCAAGATTATCGATAATTGCGAACAGATCCCCGACGTTCACCGCCGAATCGAGCATGACCGAAAGCGTAGGATCATCGAGCCTCGCGCCTCCGGTTACGTCCAGTTGGCTGTAGCAGCCCAGACCATTGCACGCAATCGGGCCGGCAGGATTACGATCGATCTCCGCCAGGAACGTCGAACCGGCTTGCATGTTTACACCGCCATTTATGGTGAGGATGCCGGGAGAGCCGTCGCCAGGCCGGAGCGTGCCGCCGGTCACGGCAACCGCCCCGGTCAGCGAACCTGTTCCGGTCAGGGTGCCGGCTTCAATATCAATTCGAGGTGATTGAATGGAGCCGTCTGCGACCGTGATGCCGCCGGTTTGGCTGTAGCTCGAAAGAGCTACCTTGGCGCCGGCCGCTGCATTGACTTTATTGCCGTTGATCAGGCTCGCTCCCTTGAGCGTGCCACCTTTCGGAACATTGATAGCGCCGTTATTTCGCACCCGCCCGGAAATGCCGGTCGTGGTGCGTGCGCCGACGTTATAAGCTCCGTTCACGGTGAGGTCTTTAAGGTCAACCTCGCCGGTCCCGTTGATCGTTCCTGTTCCTTGAGTATCGAGAAAGCCGCCTTCTACCGCGACTTGGTCCAGATTAACAGTGCTCCCATTGCCTGCAAAGAGACTTCCTCCCTGCCCGGCTGCATTGGATTTATTGGTAAGCCGGCCGGACAGACCGACCCCGCCCCCAAAAAGCGATAGTGTGCCGCCGCCACTCGCCTGTAAGGTTCCGCTGTTAATGATGCGGAAGTCGGAAATTTCTAAGGTGGCGCCAGCGACGTTCGAATTAATGGTCGCATTGTTTTTCAAATTAAGTGTCGTGATCGTTCCCGTGCCCCTGATTGTGTTGTTGTCATTGATCAACGTGCTTACCGCAATGCGGGTCCCGTCACGAGCTTTTGTTTCGATTCCCTTGAGCGTTCCACCAGCGAGTGCCAGCGGACCGCCTCCCGTAAGCGTTATGACAGTGAGCGGAGTTTGGCCGATCTGGAGAGCTCCTCCTTTGTTGATAGTGATTGTGCCGCCGTTGTTAATCGTCCCCGTGTTGGCTTTAGCTTTAGGATTCCGGGTACCCTTAACAGTGATTTTCTGACCGCTCGCTATAGTCCGATTCGGCGGCGTTGTCAGGTTATCGACGGTTTGCGCGTATGCCTGACTGCAAGGAATCGCTGCCGCCAGGTAAGCCCACGCCATAGCGCGTATTTTGATTCTGCTGAGCATAGTTTTCCTCCTTTGAATGCTCTTGCTCTCTCCTTCCGCGAGATAGAAACTATTGCGTCTGCACCAGCGGATGAAAAGGCTTGTGCATGTGCCGCCGTGCCGCTATGCGGCAAAGCGGTGCTGAGTTACTTAGTTTGAATCTCCGTTTGAGTTGTTCTTACTCGCATGAGGCCAGTTGGCCGTGCCGGATCAGTTCAAGTGGATGCGCTTTACGGTGCATTTTTACTGCCGAACTAAGGATCTGGCCTAAGTTGTTGTGAATGTTGCGTTAGGCTTTGGCGAAGTAAGTCTGTAATAACAGATCGAAGATAATTTCGCTAACCACTCTTGATAACCAAAAGCGTTTTAACGCACTCCGCTCTTCTCGCGCGCCGCAAGAAACTCATCGCCGGCTTTCCAGGTGGGTAGCTTGGGCGTGTTCGCGATATCCAATCCGAGTGTCAGGCCGAACTGCGCGATCTGCTCCATACCGGAAACATCCCAGTCTTCGTGATACTCGTCGGAAGGCTGATGATACCGGTGAGCGTTGAAATCTTCAAATGCCTGCTTGACGAACGTAGCCGGCTTGCCGATATAGTCCGTGCCCGGCGAGATAGAAAACGCGGGCACGCCCGCGCGTGCGAGCGAAAAATGATCCGAGCGGTAATAATGGCCCTGCTCCGGCTCGGGATCGGGCGCTATTTCGAGCTTCATACGCTGGGCATCGCGCTGTACTAAGGGCCAAAGAGTCGTACGCTCGGCGCCTGTTACGCCGATATCGCGCGTCGGCCCATACGGCGAGAGCATGTCAAAGTTGAGGTCGGCTGCGGTCTGGCCGGCCGGAATCTTCGGGTGCTCGCCATAATATTCCGAGCCAAGCAGCCCCGCTTCTTCCGCGGTCACAAAGAGGAACACGGCGCTGCGCTTCGGTTTCTCCGGCAATTCGGACCAGATGCGCGCAATCTCCAGCACCACGGCGCAACCGCTCGCGTTGTCGAGCGCGCCGTTATAGATACTGTCGCCGCGAACGGGAACGCCAATTCCGAGATGATCCCAATGCGCGGAAAAAAGCACCGCCTGAGATTGCATTTGTGGATCTGCACCGTCGACACGCCCAATTACGTTCCGGCTCTCGATCTGCCGCAGCTTTACGGCTATGTGCGCGGCAATCCGGACATGTAAGTCGATGGGACTGAAATCGCGTTGATTTGCCAAGGCGAGTAACTGATCAATCGTTTTGCCGGTGGCGGCGACTAACTTCGCGCCGGCATCCTGAGTAATCCACCCGGCAAAGTTCAGCCCTGCCTGGCCCGGCTTGAGCCTGAGCTGCACGTTTTCTTTGCCCCACGATCCTGCCACGACGCCCCAGCCGTAGCCTGCGGTCGGCGTCGTATGGATGATGAGCGCCGCCACTGCTCCGCGCCGGGCCGCTTCTTCGAATTTGTAAGTCCAGCGGCCGTAGTAAGTCAGCGCGCGGCCATTGAAGAAATTGGGATCTTCGGAAGGCGGCTCATTTGTGAAGAAGACGAGAACTTTGCCTCGGACATCTTGTCCTTTGTAATCGTCCCAGTTGTATTGAGGAGCATAGATGCCGTGGCCTACGAGCACAGCCTCTGCGTCGAAATCGTTTTGGGGCTGCTGCGACAAAGCTGTACCCACGTAATCCGTTCCCAGTTTCCATTCCACTTGGCCGTGCTGGCTGACGATGTTCATGACGGAGGAAGGCAGAGTAGTGGCTCCGATCATGGGAACGGCTTGGAAGTACGTCCCGCCATCGCCGGCAGGCTTGACGCCTTCGGCTCGCAACTGGGACGCCAGGTAATCGGTGGCCAATTGCTCGCCGCGTGTACCGACTCCCCGCCCTTCGAGCTCATCGCTGGCCAGATATTGAATATGGGCGCGAATCCGCTGTCCCGAGATGTGCAGTTCCTGGCCAAGAAGGACAGCCGCAAGTATGGGTGCACAAGCACCCAGCCGAGTCCACATAAGATCAGTGTAGAGACCCGGACAATGGCCGTTTTCAGGAAGGGAATGTCGATTTTGAGTTAACTGGTCGGGCCGCCGGGATTTGAACCCGGGACCTCTTGCACCCCAAGCAAGCGCGCTAGCCAGGCTGCGCCACGGCCCGAATTATCTCAAGTCTAGCGCAGGCCGTCCGTTCAATTGAGTCCGAATGGCGGTCCATAGTCGGTCAACTGGTTGACGGAATACCACCATTTGCGCCAAACTGATCTTGTGGACCGCAATTCCGGCGCTGCCGCTGCAACCCAGCGAACACGGACTCAGGACCGCAAACGCGAGCTCGTGGAAATAGCCTACCGGCTCATCGCCGAAAAGGGCCTCGAGGGTTTTCGCATACGGCAGGTAGCCGAAGCGGCCGGTATAGACAATGGCACTCTTCACTACCATTTCTCGAGTAAAGAAGCGCTGATCCAGAGCGTGGTAGAGCACCTGCTGCAGGATTTAGAGAAGAACCGCTGCGACCGCGGCAACCTCAAACGGCGCACAGCGGTCGACGAACTACGCATGGAATTTGAAGACATTCGTCTGCGGCTACACGCGTCGCCCGAGCAGTTCGTTGTCTTGAACGAGCTGGCGATCCGCTCCTGGCGCGATCCGGTGATCGCAAAAATGTTCCGGCGCTTGGACGACGGATGGTACGCGCATCTGGAAACCTTGCTCCGGCGCGGCATCGAGCAGGGCCGGTTTCGCAAAGATCTAAGAATAGGGCCGTGTGCGCGAGCAATTATGGTTGCCCTCCGTGGAATCGGTTATCAATCGCGGTTGCCACGCCGCGAACTTGATGCGCTTCTATCGGAGATCCTCGCCCAGACCGAAGGCTGGATCACTAGCGGGCGTGCGCCGCGCCGCAAATAGAAAGACTATGTACGCATTAGAACTGATCGTTACGTTGGTGGCCGCGCTGGCGACGGGCGGCTTAATGGTAAATTGGACCGGCTTGGCGCGCGCCATGGCGCGTCTGTCGGCCCCCACTTATGTCGAGTTACATCAGAATACAAATCGCACCTTCGATCCGTACATGCCGATTGTCGTGGTAGGTGCAATTCTCGGCGGGATTTTGCTTGCCATCACATTCGGTATTCACACGCTCTCCGGAAAACTCAGCATAGCCGGAGCAGCATGCTATGCAGCCGTAATTGCCATTGGCGTCCCCACATGCGTGCGAATTAATAAGCAGGTCGCGCGTTGGCGCGTCGAGAATCCACCAGCCGAATGGGCCGCGGTGCGCGCGCGCTGGATCCGCTTTCATATCATCCGCACGCTCTTTTCGGCGCCCGCGTTTGCTTCCTATGTCGCAGCCCTGATTTTGCGGCGTACGTGAATTGTGTTCAGGCAACGCCAATAGCGTCTGCCGGAACAGCGCCGTCACTTGGGCAATGAGTCCTGAACGAACTTGGCCAGATCCGCGTGGTATTTCGTAGCTGCGTTTTGGTCAATGTAGACCATGTGACCGGATTCGTAATAGCCCTTCTCAATATTGTTCTTTTTGATCTCGTCAGACACGTTGAGATGCGCAAGCACCCACTCATTCGGATAAAAGGGGCAGGCGAAATCGTAGTAACCCATGCCGACAAAAAGGTGCATGTGCAGGTTCTTCGCAAACGCATTCTCCAGGTTCACCACTGTGTTGTATTGGCCTGACCAGGGTGGCGCGTTGCCGGCAACGTAATAAATATTGTCGTTGTCGTATTTGAGATCATTGCGAAGGTAAGCTTCAAACGCGGTCAGAAAGCAATTCTCGATGTTTGCGTTGCTGTAATCGAAACTCGTGTTGGTGGCGCCGGCATCCAGTTGATAGCCGGCAAAGCGCGAATCCAGACGAGAGGTCATCAGGTGCTGGTCGCGTAGCAGTTCCGTGCTGAACGGTCCAAGAGGAACACGCAGGTCCATCGCACTTACGAAAGATTTGGAAAGACCGGTAAGCCGCGCGAAATCGGCCAGCACTTTTTCCCGCTCCGCCTGCGTTGCGCGCGCGCCATCAAACAAATATTCCAGATATTCGCCGGATGCAAATTCGCGCGCCCGGTTCGCGATCTGCTCGACGCTGAGTTTCTGCAGCTCGGGCGGCAGCCGCTTGTGGTAGTGCGCGGTCATAACTTCGGTTGGAAACGTCTGAAGCTGCCGCTGCTCCCCGGCGGAAGCATCGGAGGAGATCACAGCGGATAGCAGCATCACGCCGTTAATCGGCATGTCGTGATCGGTTAGATATCCCGCCAGCCCTGCCGCTCGCGTCGTGCCATAACTTTCACCGCCGACGAATAGGGGCGAGCCCCAAAGGTTGTACTGATTCAGAAAGCTGCGAATAAATTCGCCGAAAGCTGCAAGATCGTTTTCGACACCGCCAAAATCGGTGCCGTAGCTCGGCTTCTCCGGGCGGCTGAAGCCGGTGCCCATGGCGTCGATAAATACGAGATCACCGGTGTCGAGTAAGCAGTTCGGGTTGTCGACGTAAGTATAGGGTGGGGGTGGCGCTAAACCGTTCGGCTCCAGCTTCACCATCTTGGGGCCGAATGCGCCCATGTGCAGCCAGATAGTTGCCGCGCCCGGGCCACCGTTGAAGAGAAACCACACCGGCCGTTTTGTTTTGTCGGTGACGTTGTTCTTCGAATAATAAACGTAGAACAGGTGCCCTTGCACAACGCCGCTGGTGGCGTGCTTAATGGGCATGAAGCCGACGTGCGCGGTGTATTGAATCGTTTGGCCGTGCAGAGTGATCTCATGCTGGCTCGTAATCGGCTGCGCCGGATACTTGATGGGTTGAAGATCTTCTCCGCCGTAGGTGTAATTGAACCGGTAGAAATCGTTTGTAACCGCCGCCGGACCGCCCCGGCCTCCTTGCGCGAAAGCTGCCACGCTGGTAGCCGCAATAAAAATAAAAGAGAAGCAGAGCTTTTGGTTCAATAATTCGAAAATTCGCATGACAGGCACCCTGATTGAGCTATTTACTTGGTTGCAGTGGCTTGCTCGATAAAGCCGCTAAGATCATGTTCTAGCTTTACGGCAGCTTTACTGTCCATATAAGGCATCTCGCCAGCTTCCAGATGGCTGATGGTGATATTGTGCGCGCGCACTTCCGGCGAAACATTCAGATGAGCCACCGTGTACTCGGCCGCATAAAACGGCGAGTTCATATCGTAATAGTTCATCGCAACAAACACATGCATGCCGGGATTCCGGATAAACGCGGCCGACAAGCTGGTCTCGTCGTTTCCTGTTGAAGTGAACGTGCCGACACCGCCGCTAGTCAGGTAAAAGATGCCTTCTTTATCACGAGCGAAATTCAGTTCACGGCGCAAATAGCTTTGATATGCCGCCGCAAATGGCCCGGTAATCGCACTCATATTGAAGTCAACGGGAGGCTGGGCAGCTCCAAAGCCGCCGCGCCCGCCGCCGCCGAACCCGAAACCGGCTGCCACCGGCTGGAATCCGGTCACACGCACGTCGGAGCGCGAGAGCCCGCGATGCTCATCACGCATCAGTTCGCTGTCATAGCGGTCAAATGCGAGGCGCAGATTGTTGTTGATGATGACTTGCTTCGGAAGCCCGGTGAAGCGCGAAAGCTCCGCGATCACCTTGTTCCGCTCTTCCGCCGTCATCCGGTCGCCTTTATACAGAGCGTGCAGATATTCGCGCGAAGCAAATTGGCGGGCATGCCCGATCAGTTGCTCCATGCTCATGCCGTTCATCTCGGGAGAGAGCTTTTTGTGATACCAGGAAGAGACAACCAGGCTGGGCAGCAGGGTGATGTACTGCACATCTCCGGCGCCGGCATCCGGAGAGTTCGCCACCGAAAGCAGAATCACGCCCCGCACTGGAATCATGTGGTCGCTTAGATACGCGGCCAAGCCGGCTACGCGTCCCGTCCCCGCGTCCTCGCCTGCAATAAAGAGCGGGGAAGCCAACCGGTTGGCGCGATTTATATACAGCCGCACGAACTGCGCCAGCGAAGCAATATCGCCTTGTGTATTCCAAAAGGCGGATGCGTGATTCGGCTGAACCGGCACGCTGAAGCCGGTCCCCACCGGATTCACAAACACCAAATCAGCTTCGCCGAGCAGCGTATGCGGGTTGTCACTCCAGCTTCCTTCTGTTTTCATCCGCTTGGGACCGAAGCCGCCGAATTCCTGCCATGCCGCTGAAACACCGGGAGCGCCGCCGAAGAAGAACAGGATCGGCCGGCTCGATTCCTCGCTGCCGTCCTTCATATAAGAGGTGAAGAAGATATGCGCTTCCGTCATGCCAGTGGTCGCATTGACCAGCGGCAGAAAGCCGGCTCGCGCTGTGTACGCGATGGATTGCCCGTTGAGAGTGATCTTCTGATGCGTCTCGACTGGCGGTTCTGCGTTGACCCCGAGCCAGACCTGGCTCGCATTGGGATCGAAGTTGAAAAACTCGTCAGCCGAAGCTGCGGCTGCGCCCCCGCGCCCCCCCTGGCCGGTGCGCCCGGTATTACCTGGTTCTGTTACCGGCGGTGTGCCTGATTGCTGCCGCATTGCTCCGGTTTGCTGGTTTCCCGTTTGCTGATTGCCGCTCTGCTGCGCTGCTTGCGCCGGTGGCTGCTGCTGAGCCGCCTGGGCGCTTCCACGGCGAGTGCCCCCTTGACCCCAAAGCAGCGATGAAACGCCGAAGGCCATCCCGCAGAGCATCAAGGCGTTACGTATAGGTTGATATCGCATTCCGATCCTAAATTCGTTCCCGCGCGCCGTTGTCCGGCAGCGCTCATTCCCTCTGTGCAGGTGTTCAGTATGATACATCGCTCGCGGCAGCGTAATGGTTACACCCTATTTGCATCTATCCACAGTTTTTGCGTTTGAAAAACCGCCCGGCCTGTCCTTGATACTCTCGACAAATGCTACAGAATCGGACACTCATTCCTTACTTGCTTTGCGCGCTCGCCTTGTTTTCCGTCCATGCAAAATCGCAGGACCGCGGTGGAGATGAATGGAAGACAATCCTGAAGCAGCGGCTTAAGCTGTATGGGCATCGCAACTGGATTGTGGTTGCGGATTCAGCCTATCCAGACCAATCAGCCGACGGAATCGAGACCATCGTTTCGAACAGCTCGCAGCTAGACGTGCTGAAAGAGGTGCTCGCTGATATTTCGGCGTCCAAGCATGTACGTGCGATTCCACACATCGACAAAGAACTGAAGTTTCTGGGCGATTCGGATGCGCCCGGCGTGGACGCTTACCGGGAACAGCTATTCGCACTCTTGCCGGATGCTCAGACGAACGCGCAAATGCACGAGAGCATCATTAATAAGCTGGATCTTGTCAGCAAGTCCTTTCACGTGCTGATTATTAAGACCAATATGACGGTGCCGTACACCTCTGTATTTCTTGAACTCGATTGCGCTTACTGGAGTAGCGGTGCAGAGCAGGTGCTGCGTTCAAGAATGGCGCGTTAATACTGCTCCTGCTCCTCCGCGCTCAATCCGGCTTTCGCCAGCAGCCGCCGTAACGGGCGTTCGCCGCCCGCGCCTCGCTGAACTCCCACCACGTCGCCGTCGCGGTTCACCGCCACGTACATCGGATAAGCGTTCGCATCGCAAATGGCTGCGAGCGTCGTATCCTCCGCCAGCACCATTTTGGCGGAACGCGGCGAGTTTTCCAGATACTTCTTCACCTTGCGGCGCGGCTCGCCCATATTCACCGCCAGCACAATCAGCCCGTCTTTTTCGAATTCTTTCGTAAGCTTTTCCACCACCGGTTCGTCGCTCTTGCAGGGCTGGCACCATGTGGCCCAAAACTCCAGCAGCAAAACTTTGCCTTTCACCGATTCGGTGGTGATTCTCTCGCCGTCCATGGTTTTCGCCACGAAATGAGGCAAGGGCTTGTTCAAATCCAGCGCCAGGGCGCAGATGGCGCCGAAACAAGCTACCAATAGAAAAATGCTTTTACGCCCGAACAACGCCGCCATATCAGCAATATAGTACTGAATTAATAGGACTACTCAAATGAAAATAGTGGGATGCATTCTAACCCTGTTCGTCACCGCGACTGCTCTCATGGCGGCCGACCGCGATGTGGATATATATACGGTGAAAGATTTGCAAGTACTCAGCCAGGCGCTCGCAAAAACAGGCAAGCCGTTCGCCAGCCGCGATCTGGCGCGCTACACAAATCACTACACCATGATGGCCATGCGCGAGAGCACAGGTTCCTCCGAGGTGCATGAGCACGAAGCGGATGTTTTTGTTGTCGAAAGCGGTAGCGCCACAATCGTTACGGGCGGCAAAGTCGTCAACCCGCACACCCAGAAAGAGGGCGAGATTCGGGGTACATCGATTTCCGGAGGCCAGCGGCACAGGCTCGAGACCGGAGACATCATTCACATCCCCGCCGGCGTGCCGCATCAACTGCTGATCGAAAAAGCGCCGTTTGACTACTTCGTCATTAAAGTAGCCGGACAGTAGCGCCAGCCCTAATCGCCTCTGAACTCGTAGCCCAATCCGCGCATCCCCTCGATGATGCGGCTGCGAATTTCCGCCACCTCGTCGGCCGTCATGGTGCGGTCCAGCGCGCCCACTTCCAGGTGATACGAAACGCTCTTTTGACCCGCTTCGAGTGGAGGGCCATCGTATTGCCGGATAAAATCAATCGCTGCCAGCGCCGGTCCCGCCAGGCGCGTTAACTCATCCTGAATCTGTGCGACAGGTTTTTCCCAGTTCGTCACTACCGATAAATCAAACCCGCTTGTCGGATATTTGCGCAGCGGCGTGTACTTCGTTTCAACGGCAGATGTGAGTTGTTGCGCAAGCTGTAGGTTAACATCGAACAGAATCGCGCGGCCCTCCACGCCTTCATCCGCCAGCAGCGACGGATGCAACTCAAAAAGCCTCCCGATCACCGATCCGCGCCAATGAACCTCAGCCGCGCGTACCGGATGCTCATATCCTCGCGCCCGTGTTGCCGCCATTCGGGCATTGCGAAACAGGCACTCCAGCACGCGCTTCATTTCGAAAAAATCCTGCTCATCGCCGCGCGAGTTGTACAGCGCGGCGACAACATGCGTGACCTCATCCGGAAGACCGGCGCCGGATTTCGGATGAATCTCATGCCCGATTTCGAAAATCCGAAACTCCGGAAAATGCCGCATATTGCTGATGATGTTTTTGTAGATACCCGGCAGCAGGCTGCGCCGCAAATGCGTCAGCTCAGATGCAATGGGGTTTCGAATCTCTATATGCTCGCGAATATCCGGTCCGAAAACTTTGACATCGGCTTGCGCAACAAAGGAATAGTTGTAAACTTCCGTGAAGCCCTGATCGGCTAACTGGGTGCGCACGCCGCGCGCATACAACCGCATCGGGTTCGAATAGGGCGGTACGGCAGCGGCCACTGGCGCCTCAGGCGTGATCTCGTCGTAGCCGATCATCCGGCCAATCTCTTCCACCAGGTCGTCTTTCAGGCTGATGTCTTTGGTAGCGCGCCACGTCGGAACTGTCACGGTCAGCAGACCCGGTGAGGTTTCGCGCGATTGGAATCCCAAGGCATCCAGAATGCGCGTGACTTGCTCATAGCTCACCGGCGTGCCCAGTTTGCGCGTCACAAACTGCAGCGGCAGCGCAATGGGCTGCGTGCGGGGCAACGGCCCGCGAGTATCAATCACACCACCGCGCACCGTCATTTCCGGGCACACTTGCTTGAACAACTCAATTGCCCGGGCGAGCCCTCGAATTGTATTCTCCGGATCGAGCGCTTTTTCAAAGCGCATCGATGCATCCGTTCTCAATTTGTGGCGCGCCGAAGTGAGCCGCACGCTCGCGGCCTGAAAATTTGCGCTCTCCAGCACGATGCGCGTCGTGGTCTCAGAAATCGCAGTGTCTGCGCCTCCGATCACGCCGGCAAGTCCTACCGGACCGGATTCATCTGCGATGACCAAATCTGCCGCCGTGAGGTCGTACGTCTCGCCGTTCAGCGCTCTCAAGCTTTCGCCCGCGCGCGCAGTTCGTACAAAGATCGTGCCACCTTTCAGCTTGCCGGCATCGAAAGCGTGCATCGGCTGCGGCAACTCGGCCAGTATAAAGTTCGTCACGTCAACAATGTTGTTGATCGTGTTCATGCCCAGGCTCTCCAGCCGCGCCTGTAGCCAGAGCGGCGACGGCCCCACGCGCACGTTTTCAAAGACAAGAGCGCTGTAGCGCGGGCAGAGCACGGTATCGGCAATATCGATCGTGATCGCCGCTTCGCCTTGCGGCAGCACCTCAGTGTGAACCGGATCGTGCAGCGTGCCACCGGTAATCGCCGCCACTTCTCGCGCCATTCCGAAATGGCCCCAAAGATCGGGCCGGTGCGTCAGGCTCTTGTTGTCGATTTCAATGATCCAGTCGGGCCTCAGTTCAGGCAGCGTTTGGCCGGGTTCTACATTCGAAAGCTCGAGCAAAGCCGAATGGTCACGATTGATTCCGAGTTCGGCCGCGCTTGCCAGCATGCCTTCGCTCTCGAGGCCATCGATCACGGCACGGCCGATCATTTTGCCCTGCAGGTTGGTTCCCGGCGGCACCCACGGCGCTAACATTCCCACTTGCACATTGGGCGCGCCACATAAGACGGACGCGGTTTTGCCGCCGCCCGCATCAATTCGCACAAGCTTGTTTTTGCCTTTGCCAGCCGGCTCGATGGCGACAACACGCGCCGCCACCACTTGCGCGAAATGCGCCCCGAACGGCTCAATGCCCTCGCATTCCGCCGTTTTCATGGTGATGAGGCGCTGCAAACTTTTGGGCTCGGTGGCAAGCCCCGGCACGAGTTCACACAGCCACTGGTATGAAAATTTCAACGCTTATCCTTATGAGATTTCCGGTTCGATGAGATTTCCAATTCGCTATGCGATTCCCG
This sequence comes from Terriglobia bacterium, assembly GCA_021324185.1. Lineage (GTDB taxonomy): Bacteria > Acidobacteriota > Terriglobia > Bryobacterales > Bryobacteraceae > Bog-105. Next base: position 20,945 of record JAJPJN010000050.1, read on the forward strand.
GCCGCACGAATTCTTCAAAACTGCGTCAGAAAACGCAGATCGCCGCCTTGCAACTGCCGGATATCGTCGATTCCATAGCGCATCATCGCCAGCCGCGTCAGCCCCAGGCCGAACGCAAATCCGCCCCATTCGTCTGGATCGATATTGCTCGTCCTCAGCACGTTGGGATGAACTAAACCGCAGGGTAGCAGTTCCACCCAGCCGCTCTGTTTGCAAACCGCGCAGCCGCTGCCGTTGCAGATCAGGCAATGTATATCCAGCTCAAATCCAGGCTCGACAAACGGAAAGTATCCCGGCCGCAGCCGCACTGTCACATCGCGCTTGAAGATGGAGCTCAGCAGGGTTTTCATGAAGTAAATCAGATTTGCCACCGATACTTCGCGATCCACCATCATGCCTTCGAGCTGATAGAACGTGTGCTCGTGCGAGGCGTCCACCTCCTCATTGCGAAACACACGCCCGGGCGCAATCATGCGCAGCGGCGGGCCGAATTGCCGCATCCCGCGCACCTGAACCGGCGAGGTGTGCGTGCGCAGCAGATGCCCGTTTGATAGCCAGAACGTGTCCTGCATGTCGCGCGCCGGATGCGTGGGCGGAATATTTAATGCATCGAAATTGTGCTCTTCGGTTTCAACTTCCGGGCCATCCAAAATCGCGAATCCGAGCGAAGTAAACAGATCCTCAATTTCCTGCTGCAGTTGCGTGATGGGATGCAGGCTGCCGGGTCGAATGCCGGGCGCAGGCAGCGTAACGTCAATCCATTCTTTCGCCAGCCGCGCCGCCAGTTCGGATTCTTCGAAACGTTGTTTTTTGTCCTGGTAATCGGTCTCCAGGTCCTCTTTCACCGCATTCAGCAGCTTGCCGAGTGACGCCTTTTCCGCCGGAGCGAGCTTTCCAAATTCTTTGCTGATTTGCGCCAGCGTGCCTTTGCGGCCCAGCGCCCCGACACGCGCTTCTTCCAGTTCTTCGAGCGAAATCGCCGCTGCAAACGCCGCCAGAGTTGCGCGCCGCAGCTCTTCCAGTTTTTGTTCCAGCATGTTGGCTACAGCCTGGCCCCCAGCTCCTCCAGGAGCGCCGCAACATCTCCATGCCCCTTTGTTAACGCCAGATCCAACGGCGTTTGATTATTCTCTGCACGCGCGTTCACGTGGGCGCCGTTTGCGAGCAGAACTTCAACCATCTCCCGGTTACCCGCTTGCGCTGCCGCATGCAACGCCGTCCACCCACCCTGTTGCGTCGCATTGGCATCCGCGCCGCGGTTCAACAACAGGCCGGCAATCCCGGTGTTCCCACCCGCTGCGGCCGCGTGCAGAGGCGTGTTCTTCATTGCGTTCGTGGAGCGCGCGTTTACACCCGCGCCGCCATCGAGCAAAGCACTCGCCAGCTCGGCATGGCCGAAAAACGCCGCCAGATGCAAAGGCGTCCAGCCGTCTGGATTCTGCGCCTCCAGCAGAGCCGGCTTTGCGCGAATCTCATCCAGCACTTGCCTGGTCTGGCCGGCAACACAGGCCTCAAAAACATCCAGCGTTGGGCTGAGGCTCAAAAGATAAGCCGCGGTCTCGCGTTGCCCGTAGTACATGGCCAGGAGAAATGCGCTCTGGCCCGCCTCATTCCTGGCCTCGAGCAGCTCGCGATTGTCTGCGAGCGCGGCCTGCACCGCCCCCAAATTGCCCTTTTTCACGCTCTCGTGAAAAGTCTTTACGTCAGTCATCACTATGCCGCCGGCAGGAATACCTGATCCGTCTTATTGAGTTCCCAATCCAGGTGATTGATATAGAAGAGCAGAATTTCGCGCGGGTACTTCGCTGCAAACTGGTCAAATACGCGCTGCTGCCAGCCTTCCGTCAGGTATTGCTCCGGTTTCAAATCCTTATCGAAAAATCCCTGGTCATTCGGAATGCCGAGAAAATTCAGAATCTCAACAATCATGTCCAGATGCGAAAGCAGAAATACCTGCGAAAGATCGGTGGCAAATTCTTCGTCACCGCCTTCGATGCGCGCCCAGAATTTCGGCTCGGCTTTCCGCAGCGATTCCGAATTCAGCTTTATCAGGTGCGCTCGCACTTTGAAGCGCTCATAGACCTGATACGTCTTCAACTTCCCGATGGAAATTCCGCGCACCAATTGGTGAAAAACGTTCTGACCCAGCGCCTGAAAGACGCCACACATCTGCATTGTTCTAAACGTAACATCGCAAGCGGCCGGCCGTTTGCACATCGATTGGCAGTTGGCTCGATACAATCAATTTGTTTTGGGTAATTTGATCGTCCTCGGGGCCCAATGGGGCGACGAGGGCAAGGGAAAAATCGTCGATCTCCTCTCGGAGCGCTTCAGCGCCGTCGCGCGCTATCAGGGCGGTCACAATGCCGGTCACACCGTCTTTATTGGCGACCGCAAATTTGTACTCAAGCTCATCCCGAGCGGCATTCTTCGGCCGGGCGTGCTCGCCGTCATTGGAAACGGGGTAGTGATCGATCCTGCCGCGCTGATGGAAGAGATCGGCACATTGGAAACGGCAGGCATCGACGTCAAGTCGCAACTCAAAATCAGCAACCGTGCGCATGTCATTTTCCCGTTCCACCGCACCATTGAAAAAATTTCGGAAGGGCGCGAAAATCGCATTGCCATCGGCACTACATCGCGCGGCATCGGCCCTTGTTACGAAGATAAGATCGCGCGCCGCGGGATTCGCATAGCCGATCTGGTCGATGTCGATTTCGATGCTCTCTACCGCTCTCTCGCGGAAGATAAACAGCTTATCGCGAGCGCATTTCACATCGCCGAGCGTGTTGATTTCGACGAAATTCTCGAACGGTACAAAGTCTTTGCCGAGCAGATCCGGCCCATGGCAACCGACACGTCGCATCTGCTGAATCAGATGATCCGCGACGGCAGGAGCATCTTGTTCGAAGGCGCCCAGGGCACTATGCTCGACATCGATTTCGGAACCTATCCGTTTGTCACCAGTTCCAGCGCCGCCGCCGGAGGAGCCTGCACCGGCACCGGCGTGGCGCCCACGAAAATCAGCGGAATCATCGGCGTCTCCAAGGCGTACATTACGCGCGTCGGCGCAGGACCGTTTCCGTCGGAAGACCTCACCGAACTGGGCGAGAAAATCCGCCAGGCCGGCAACGAATACGGCTCTGTCACGGGCCGCCCGCGCCGCTGCGGATGGTTCGATGTGCCTCTGCTTCGCTACACCGCCGAAGTGAACGGCTTCGACAGCCTCATCATCACGAAAATGGATGTTCTCGACGATTTGGACGAAGTGCCTGTCTGCATTGCCTACGAAGTGGATGGCAAACGCATCACGCACATGCCCGCGAGCACGCGCAAAATGGAGGCCATCAAACCTGTCTTTGAGCGCCTTCCCGGGTGGAAGCAAAAGACGCAAGGCATTACTCGCCCCGAAGACCTGCCCCAGAGGGCGAAAGATTACCTCAACTTTTTGGAAGAAAAGACCGGCGTCGAGATTGGCTCGGTTTCAAACGGTCCGGAGCGGAGCGAGACCATGATTCTGCCGGGCTCGAAACTCGAACGGCTATTGAGCCGCTGACGCTCGCTTCGCAACGCGGTTTAAACTACCAGCGGGAGTATCTTCATGCCATCTCAAGCACGTCCCTGGATGGACGTTTCCGTTCCGCTAACCAGCGGCATGGCCCATTGGCCCGGTGAACCCGCCCCGAACTTCGATCTCATCTCTGATATGCAAAACGGCGCCGAAGCGAACGTCACCTTTTGCCGCATGGTGGTCCACACCGGAACCCACATGGATGCGCCGTATCATTTCCTCGTAGATGGAAAGGGCATCGATTCATTTCCGCTTGATTACGGCATCGGGCGCGCTCGCGTGATTGAGGCTTCGAACGTGGACGTGGTAACGCGAAAAGAACTGGAAGGCAAGGGCATTCAACCGGGCGAGCGCGTTCTGATCAAAACGCGGAACTCAAAACTGCAATGGGCGCCGCTCGATTTTCATGAAAATTACGTCGGCATCGATTCTTCGGCCGCACAATTTCTCGTCGACAATCGCGTGCCGCTCGTTGGCGTCGATTATCTTTCCATCGGCGTTTACCAGGGCGACAATCCTGAGACGCACAAAATCCTGCTTGGCGCGGGCGTCTGGATTCTTGAAGGCCTGGCGCTGGGCTCAGTGAATGAAGGTTTGTACGAGCTGATCTGCCTGCCACTGCGCATCACCGGGTGCGATGGCTCGCCTGCGCGCGCAGTTCTGAGGAGTATCGATTGAAGTCGCCGTATCGAGTCCTGAGATAATCGCAGACGACCAGATCCCCCTCTCGCGGATCTATGGGGACGTGCGGCTGGAGGAAGACTAAGGTCCCGCCCGTCTGCAATAGTGGGGACGAAACGGAGCTGCCTACTTTATCTAGTACTTTTTGACAGCTAATCCACAATATCTAGGGCCTATGAGTTAAAATCTGTATTGACGCCTTCCTCAAACAGGTCTTTAATAGCAGTTGTTGGTAGCGCGATTGGCTTTGAATCGTCAACCCGCATTCCCCGTTAGAAAGGCCTGGAACAGTCGCTCGCATGGGACAGCTCACCGCTAATTTTCCTTTAAAAACCAAAGACTTGCCGAAGTCTAGAAAAAAAGAAGAACGGACCGGGGTGTCATTCCCCCGCTTCTTCACTGCAAAGCTCGAACCGGGTGCCACACCCTATGACCAGGTGCAGTGGGAGCTACGCACCGCCACCATCGGCAACGAAAAGGGAGCCGTCATTTTTGAGCAGCGCGATGTGGAGGTTCCTGCCGACTGGTCCCAGACGGCGACAAACATCGTCGCCAGCAAATATTTTCATGGGCGCATGGGCTCGCCCGAGCGCGAGACGAGTGTTCGCCAGCTCGTCCATCGCGTAGTCGACACCATTGCGGATTGGGGCTTGGCGGGCAACTATTTTGAAACGCCCGAAGACGGTGAGAACTTCCGTTCGGAGCTGGCCCATCTGATGCTGACCCAAAAGGCGTGCTTCAATTCGCCGGTCTGGTTCAACGTCGGTGTGACGGAGGCGCGCGGCTACGGCTTTTATTACGACGAAGCGCAAGGCGTGGTCAAAAAACTGCTGCCCGGCGATACGCGGCCGCAGTGCTCGGCCTGCTTTATCAACTCGGTAGGCGATTCGCTCGAATCGATACTCGATTTGGCCAAGACGGAAGGCATGCTCTTCAAATGGGGATCGGGAACGGGCACAAACCTTTCAGCCATCCGCGAGGAAGATGCGCATCTGTGGGGCGGCGGGCGCGCTTCCGGACCGCTGAGCTTCATGAAAGGGTTCGACGCCTTCGCCGGCGTCATCAAGTCAGGCGGCAAGACGCGGCGCGCGGCCAAGATGGTGATTCTTAATTCGGATCACCCCGACATTGAAAAATTCATCTGGTGTAAAGCAAAGGAAGAAAAGAAAGCGCACACGCTGATCGATGCCGGCTATGATCCGTCACTCGATGGCGAAGCCTATAGCTCCATCTTTTTCCAGAACGCGAACAATTCGGTTCGCGCCACGGACGACTTTATGCAAGCCGTGGTGGACGACCGCGAATGGTGGACCCGAAGTGTCACCAGCGGGGAGAAGCGAGACCGCTACAAAGCGCGCGAGCTGATGCGCCAAATCGCCGAAGCGACGCACCAGTGCGGCGACCCCGGCATGCAGTTCGACACCACTATCAATAAGTGGCATACGTCGAAGGCGACGGCCCGCATCAACGCCTCCAATCCCTGTTCCGAATACATGTTCCTGGATGATTCGGCCTGCAACCTTTCATCACTCAATCTGATGAAATTTACCGGCCCGGATGGCGCATTCGACGTCGAGGCCTTCCGGCACGCTGTCGACACCATGATTGTGGCGCAGGAAATTATCGTAGATAACGCCAGCTACCCGACGGAAAAGATCGCTAAGAATTCGCATGATTACCGGCCGCTCGGTTTGGGCTACGCGAATTTAGGCGCGCTGCTGATGTCGCTCGGTCTACCTTATGACAGCCCGGAAGGCCGCGATTTTGCAGCCGCCATCACCGCCATTATGTGCGGCCAGGCCTATCTGACCAGCGCTCGCATGGCAGAAGGCGTGGGACCGTGCCCGGGTTATCCGCAGAATGAAGAATCGTTCCTCGATGTGATCCGCATGCACTGGAACGCAGTGAACCGCATCGATAGCAAACACGTTCCGGCCCACATGTTCAGGGCAGCCGAAGAGTGCTGGCGGCTCAGCTACGAAGTAGGCTCGAAGACCGGCTATCGCAACGCGCAAGTCACGGTTCTCGCGCCCACGGGAACCATTGGGTTCATGATGGACTGCGATACCACAGGCATTGAGCCCGACCTTGCCCTCGTGAAATACAAGAAGCTGGTAGGCGGCGGCGTCATCAAGATCGTGAACAACACGGTTCCGCAGGCGCTCATCAAACTCGGCTACACGGCGGAGCAGACGGAGCGCATCGTCGCTCATATCGATTCCACCGGCACCATCGAAGGCGCGCCGTATCTCAAACCCGAGCATCTTGCGGTGTTCGATTGCAGCTTCCGCCCGCAGAATGGAACGCGCTTCATCCATCACATGGGGCACATTCGCATGATGGCGGCCGTGCAGCCCTTCATCTCCGGCGCAATTTCGAAAACGATCAACATGCCGGAAGAATCCACGGCGGAAGACATCATGGACGCTTACATCGAGAGCTGGAAACTCGGCTTGAAAGCGGTTGCCATCTATCGCGACGGTTCAAAGCGCGTTCAGCCGTTGAGCTCCGGCACCGGTAAGGCGGAAAAGAAGGCGTCAGTACCGGCCCTAGCGCAGCCGCAAACGATTGAGAAGATCGTGTACAAACCGGTGCGCCGGAAACTGCCGGATGAAAGAGCGTCCATCACGCACAAATTTTCCATCGGCGGCCACGAGGGCTACATCACGGTAGGGTTATACGAAGACGGCACTCCCGGTGAAGTCTTCATTTCGATGGCGAAAGAAGGATCGACCATTTCCGGCCTGATGGACACGCTCGCCACTTCCATCAGCTACGGCCTGCAATACGGGGTGCCGCTGAAGTTCTTCGTGGACAAGTTCAGCCATGTCCGCTTCGAGCCGAGTGGATGGACCGGTAATCAACAGGTGCCCTATGCCAAATCGATTATCGATTACATCTTCCGCTGGTTGGGCGCGCGCTTTCTTGGAATCACCGAGCTGAATGAGGCAGGCGATACTCCCAAGCTTCGCCCCACCGAACCCGAGCCGCAGCAGGCGCTGCCGTTTGACGCCTCCAGCGGCGACGCCCCGCTGTGTTCGGAATGCGGCAGCATCATGACCCGCAACGGCTCCTGCTACAAGTGCCACAACTGCGGCGGCACCAGCGGCTGCTCGTAATTCCTGACTTCGCAAAGCAGGCGGTTCGGGATTCAGTGACCCGTCACCGAATCTCGAACCGCCCCATACTGTCTGCCCCACGCGTCTGTCATGCGATTTCGAATCTCCCACAACTCCGGGAAAAATTGCACGCGCAGCCCGTTTTCGAGCAGTTCAACCGATCGTCCCTTCAGTGATTTTGCGCCCAGTCCTATAGTGCGATGGATCAGTTGCAGGTGGTGATAGCGAAATTTTTGAAATAGCTCGTCGAATTCGGCCATAGCCTCCGCAACAACATAGGCATCGGAATGGCTGTATTCGCCGTCGTAGATCTTCTCCACCGTCAGACCGTGGTTTTCCAGATAGTGTTTCTGAAACGAGTCCCACAACGGCTGATGCATCTTGAGCAACACGCGAAATCCCGGAGATTCCTGCCCGCTGCCGTGCCCAAGCTGTAAACGAATTTCCTGATACTCTTTCGGAGACATCGTTTCGAGCAGCCTCAGTTGGTCAGTCATGAGCTGCAGCGTCAGATGCACGCGGCGGAATAACGTCAGTACCCGGTTTGTGTTTTCCTGCTGTATGTAGTCGTCAATATCGAGCAGCGTGTAGCCGGCCAGTTTCATCCAGAGTTCTTCCACCTGGTGAACAATCTGAAACTGTAGTTCATCGCGGTTACAAAATTCGCCAAATGCCTTCTGGCAGGAAAGCAGTTGGCGTGTATTCAGGTAGACCTCGTAATCGAAGGTCCCTTCGCCGTTCATCAGCGAGTAAAAATGATCGCGATCCATATTGGGGTGCCCAAGGTCCGGATCTCACGGGCCTAGAACAAATATCGCAGCCCCAAAAGGACCCGGCGCGGATTATTGGCCTGGCTGGTAAAGACGCCGAAGTTCGTCGGGCTATTCAGATTCAGCGAAGGATTGTTGAAATTGACGACATTAAACAAGTTGAGAAATTGAGCGGAAAATTCGATGCTCTGACGCTCCGTGATTCTTAGCTGCTTAATCGCGGAGAAATCCACGTTCCAGCGCGGCAGCGCCCGCAGCTCATCAAACGGAATCTGGCCGTTCACGCTTAACAAAGGCCGCGAGCAGGAACTGAAGACGGCCGCCGGATTGGCGAACAGATTCAGACCGCTGCCGCCCGTCGCCGGGTTTCCGGACGTCCCAATATTATTCGCCCCCGCGACGCCCGCGTTTTCACCTTCCAGACCCAGCAGGTTGGAAGAGCAGATTGCGGCGGTCCCGTTGCTTTCATAGGCTCCGTAGTCCCCATTCGCAACGATATGCATCGGAGTTCCGGTAAAAAAGGTGAAAATTCCCGATACCGACCAGCCTCCGATTACACGGTCCAGTACCGGATTGGACAAGTGGTGAGCCGTTCCAAACGGCAGTTGATAGTACCACCAGAAATTAATTACGTGGCGCCGGTCGAACGGCTCAGAAGATTTATCCAGACTCAGATTATAGGGACTGTTCGCCGACGAGCCACTCTGTTGATCCACGCCCTGATTTCCAATCGCGTGACTCCAGGTCCAATTCGCCTGAAACTGCAGTCCATTGGACAAGCTCTTGACTATGCTGACGAAACCGGCATTGTAGTTAGAAAATCCTCTGTCCGTGATTCCGTAGGACTGGAACGACTGAATATTGTCCACCGGCACGGGAGTAACTTTGTCGAACTCATCCAGCGAAAATAAGTTGATTGATCCGTTTACCAGGTCGGTCGCGTCCTGCTTGGCCACCATCGCGCTGCAGTTAGGGAAACCGGCTGCCTGGCACTTAGCCAGCCCAATCTGGTTGTCGAAGAATGGCTGGCTTGGAACCGAATTGGCCGCGGCTCCGTTCCTCAGCGCTACCGCAACAGCATCAAAGGCCTGCGCGTAAGTCTGTCCGCTGAGTTTGTCTTTCATCAGATAGTCACTGGAGTTGAAGGCAATATCCTGCGGTAGATTGCGGCTGAATCGTCCGATATACCCGACTTCCAGCACGCTGTGGCCGGGCAATTCCCGCTGGATTGTGAAATCAATGCTGTGGTCGTGCCCCGGAATGGCAAAGTAGTCGAGACCGCTTTGCATAAAGAGCCCGAATGGAGCCGCTGCGGTTCCACTTGCTACATAGGGGATCGGTTCCGCTGTCGGCGTAGGAATGGGAACGATGCTGCCGTCCGTACCGATCCTGAATGCATTCGCCGGGGTGGTAGCGGCATTGGTGCAATTTACTTGGCCGCCCGCGGGCACCGGCCCGCCACATGCATCCACGTCCAGCAAGCCACCGGTAGTCAAGGGCAGCGACACCTGATTGATATCGCTCATTCGTTCGTAAATCATCGCGTAGCCGCCCCGAATTACCGTCTTCTTGTCACCGAAAAACCAGTTGTGATACGGCACTTGCCAGGCAACCGATACGCGTGGCGCGAATTGATGCCAGTTAGTGGTCCGCAATGTGCCGGTATACGGGCTGGGCAGATAGTTCACAGGCGTGACGCCAAACAGCGGATTAAAAGCCTGTCCCTGGGCGACGCCATTATTTAGCGAAGTCGCGCGTTGCGATATGTAGCCCCAATAATCGACAGGCGTGTTATTCGCCGCGTAAACTAAGACGTCGTACTTTCCGTTTGCTTCTGTCGGCGAAGGCTGTACGCCCCAATTGAGTCCCAGCGTGATACTTAGTCCCTGCTTTACTTGCCACACATCTTGAATAAAACTATTCACCGCGTTGATTCCGGTCCGAGAAAAAGCGGGAGTGCCCAATGGATTCGGCTGGAACGAGCCATTTCTCGTAATCACCTGCGAGCTGCGGTCCACTAAGCCCAGCATCGTCGTGTAGAGCTCATTCCATCGCAGTAAGTCGGTAGAGCGCAGGCAGTTCGCCGTAACAGCACCGCCGCACGGGGTGGGCTCGTAGGAGCTGCTAATGGTCAGATACTCGCCGCTGCCATTGCCGGTCGATTCGCTGTAGAGAAGCGGGCCTGCGGTCAGGCCGCCGGCATAATTGTCCGTCTTCATGAAGAAGTCGTTGTTCACATAGCCGGAAGCCCCAAATTGCAGCAGATGTTTGCCCTTCAGCAAGCTGAAATCCTGCCCGAAATACCATTTGTGGCCGTCGAAGATGCGCCCGCGCGCCGACTGCGTGGCCAGGTTCACCGGATCGGCTAATAGTTTCGCCGTGCTGTTCGATGTGCCTGAACCTTCGCCCGCGAGCACCAGCGCCTGCTGTGTTCCACCAACCAAAGGCGTCGGAGGCAGGCGATTCCAACCCCACCAATCGCGCAGATAAGACGCGTGCGTTACTGACGTGAAATTCGGTGTAAGTTGGCCGGTTAGTTCGAATGTATATACATACGGCAGAATGGGATCCGTAGCGGTCGAGTGAGGCGTGCCGAGAAGCGTATATTGCTCCGTTCCCACTCGATCCGTCTTTGCGTAATGGTACGTTGCAAAGGCTCGCCATCTGTCGTTAATCGTGCCGTCCAATCGCACGACTCCTAAGTTCTGGATGATCGGTGTTGGAGCGTTGAAGGTGTATCCGACAGTGTTCAACCCATCCCCGAGACTCGTGTTATTGCCCGCCGGGTAAAGCGCTAACTGGTTCTTTATTACAGGATTAAAACCCAGATTGCGCGGGTCGCACGAGGAGCCGCCGCACGCCGTCGTGATACTTCCAGGCAGGAATGAGTAGCTGTTCACATTACCGGCCGCATCTCGAAACTTAAGAATGCCTGCCTGCATCGACGGTGTAGGAACGATGGCATTGAATAACGTGTCGTCGTAAAACCGGCGTCCTTCGTAGTTAGTAAAGAACCATACCCGGTTTTTCCAAACCGGTCCCCCGACACTCGCGCCGAAGCGGTTATCGACACTGTGCGGTTTATGCAGGTGGTTGAAATTGTTCGTCCATCCATTGGCATTCAGCCCGTCGTCGTTGTGATACTCATACAGGCTTCCGTGAAATGCATTGGTGCCGCGCTTTGTGAGCAGCGCCACCTGTCCGCCTGAGGAACGGCCAAATTCAGCGTTCGGATTCGTTGTGGCAACCTGAAACTCCTGCGTGCTTTCAATGGGCACCGGAACCGTCGGCGAAGGGCTGGGCTCGCCCGGAGGTGCAGCATAGGAATTGTTTCCCTCCAGGTCGCTGGTGATGTCGCCGCCATCCAGATTGAACGTCACCTGCTCGTCCCGCGCGCCCGCAATCTGCCCGCTTGGACTAACTGCCGGCTGGTAAAACATCAGTGCACTGGCGCTGCGTGTAAAGACCGGCAGCTCTTCGAGAGCCTTCCCGCCTAGTACCTGACCCACCGTTGCGCTGTTTGTTTGCAGTTCCGCAGTAGGCGCTTCCGTGACCGTGAGAGTTGTCTGCGTGCTGCCCACCTTCAACTGCGCATTCTGCGTGTACGATTTCAGTACTTCCACCTTAATGTCATTCACAATTACCGTCTCGAAACCTTTGGCAGAGAATGACAGCCGGTAGTCGCTGGGGGCAACGGCGGGAAACACGTAATAGCCCTGGGCATCCGTCACCGTCTTGCTGAGCGTATTCGTGCCGATCTGCTCCAGCGTCACCTCCGCGCCCGGAATCACAGCCCCCGAAGTATCGGTCACAACTCCGGAAATGAGGCCGGCTGTGGCTGACTGTGCGTGAGCCGGCGCCGGAAATTCAGCCATGACTGCGAGGAAGAGAGCTGCGAGACCTACGCGCGAAAAGATGTGCTTCCCAAACATGAACACCTCAAAGAAGGCCGTCGTACTGATTGGGGTTTACTGTATTTCATGAGCCGTGAAATGTCAAGCGCGAGAGTTGGTAGTAGAATGGGCGCACTGAATATGCTCCATCACCGGGTCCGGCTGCTTTACGCCCGTCTGTCCCTAGGCGCAATCGTCGCGATGATACTTGCATCATCGAGCTTTGCCCAAAACATCGATCCCTCTTTGTTTAACGGCATGCGCTGGCGCCAGGTAGGCCCCTTTCGCGGCGGCCGCGCGGAAACTGCGGCTGGAATTGCCGGAAATCCGCTCGTTTACTACTTTGGCGCTGTCGCCGGCGGCGTTTGGAAGACGACAAATGGGGGCGCCTCCTGGACGCCCATCACCGATCGCCAGGGAATATTCTCTATCGGCGCCGTTACCATCGACCCCACAAATCCCAATGTCCTCTATGTCGGAACAGGCGAACCGTGTCTGCGCAATGACATTTCAGAGGGCGACGGCGTCTATAAATCCACCGACGGCGGAAAGAACTGGACCAATATCGGTTTGCGGGATTCCCGTCACATCGCGGATATATTGGTCGACCCCGAAGATCCGAAAACCGTCTTTGTGGCCGCAGTGGGACACGCTTTCGGTCCCAACGAAGAGCGCGGCGTGTTCCGGTCGCGAGATGGCGGCCAGACCTGGCAGAAGATTCTCTACGTGGATGACAAGACGGGCGCCACCGATCTGGTGATGGATCCGCATAATCCCAAAATTCTGTTCGCGGCGATGTATGAGGTGCGCAGAACCGCCTACAGCATGATTAGCGGCGGCCCGGGCAGCGGCTTATATAAATCCACCGACGCCGGCGAAACCTGGAAGCACATCGAAGGGCATGGGCTTCCGGGCGGCATCCTCGGCAGAATCGGCGTCGCCATTTCGGGAGCCGATTCGAATCGCGTCTACGCCATGATCGAAGCCAAAGAAAACGCGCTCTATCGATCCGATGATGGAGGCCAGAACTGGCAGATGGTCAATAACGAACCCATCTGGGTGCGGCCCTGGTACGGCAATCACGTCTTTGCAGACCCGAAAAATCGAGACCTGGTTTACATCCTCGATCTCGGCGCCATGCGCTCGAGCGATGGAGGCCACAGTTTTTCCGCGATGCCGGTGCCGCATAGCGATGACCATCACCTCTGGATCGATCCGGAAAACCCCAAGCGTATGATCGAAGCCGATGACGGCGGAGCCTCCATTTCTCAGGATGGAGGCGTCACCTGGAGTCCGGAAAACAATCAGCCCACAGCGCAGTTCTATCACGTGGCAACGGATAAGGCCTTCAACTATACGATCTACGGATCCCAGCAGGACAGCGGCACCGTAGCCATTCGGAGCCGCACGGATTCCGGCTCTATCACCGATCGTGATTGGCGCCCGGTGGGCGGGGGAGAATCCGGCTTCAACTGGCCTGATCCTCGCGATTCAGCCATTGTTTACGGTGGTGATCACAACGGCCACTTTACGCGCTATGACGGCCACACGGGACAAGTGCAGGACATCGCGCCCTGGTTTGGCGCCCGCGCGCATCCACCCGCCGAGCTGAAGCACCGCTTCCAGTGGACTGCGCCGATGCTGATCTCTCCCCATGATCCTGGTGTGCTCTACATTGGCGGAGAGGTGCTGTTCAAAAGCACAACCGGCGGCCAGAGTTGGACCATTATCAGCCCCGACCTCACGCGCAACGATAAATCGAAACAGCAGTCAAGTCCCACACCGCTCACCCCGGACAATTCCAGCTCTGAATATTACGACACCATCTTTGCGATCTCCGAATCGCCTCTGCAAAAGGGCTTGATCTGGGTGGGAAGCGACGACGGGCTGGTGCACATCACGCGCGATGGCGGAAAAACCTGGAGCAGGATCACGCCTCCGCAATTGCCGGAATGGGCGTGCGTCAACATCATCGAAGCATCTCCGTACAGCGCGGGCGCCGCATATCTGGCTGCGGACCTGCACTTTTCAGATGACTTTCGCCCGATGATTTTCAAAACGGACGATTACGGCAAGACCTGGAAGGAGATCACGCACGGCATTCCCGCCAGCGACTACGTCCATTCCGTTCATGCCGACCCCGAGCGCAAAAGCTTACTCTACGCCGGCACCGAGACGGGCATCTTCGTCTCCTTCGATGATGGCGAAAACTGGCAATCGCTGCAGTTGAATCTGCCGCACACTCCGGTATTTGACACCGCGATTCACGCCAATGATCTGATCGCCGCCACACACGGGCGTGCCTTCTGGGTGCTCGACGACATCACTCCCCTGCGGCAGGCTAGCTCGCAAGTCTCAAGCTTATCCGCCTATCTATACAAGCCTCCAAGCGCGATTCGCGTGCATGCCGGCGGCCCCGGTGGCGGGCGCGGGGGCGGCAACGCCGGCCAGAATCCTCCTGCCGGCGCAATCATCGATTATTACTTGAGAGCGGCCCCCGCGGGCCCGGTCACTCTCGAAATTATGGATTCCACCGGCCGCGTCCTGCATCGCGTCACCAGCGCTCCAGCAGGGCAGCAGGCGGAGGCTCCCACTGGTGGACGTGCCCGGAACAACATGGAAAACAGCTTGCCTGCGCACGCCGGAATGAACCGTTACGTATGGAATTTGCGCGTCAACGGGCCAGAACCGCTGCCGGGCATCTTCATTATGGAGATTCGCGGAGGACCGATTGTCCCGCCCGGGACTTACCGCGTCCGACTCACCGTAGACGGCAAGCAGTCCGCCGCGCCGCTCGAAATCAGGCTGGATCCGCGCGTGCATGTCACCCTGGCCGATCTGCAAAAGCAGTACGATTTTGCCATCGAACTGCGCGATCGCGTAACCGAGGTTCACAATCTGGTGCTGCAAATCCGCCAAGCGCGAGCGAAACTCGAAACTGCCCGCAATGGCGCCGATCGCTCGCGGCAGCAGGCTATCGCAGATCTCGCTTCGAAACTCGATGCCCTGGAGCAAAGATTGACTCAGGTCAAGTCCACCAACCCAAGCGCCGCCCTCGTCTATCCCATCATGCTCGACGCGCAGTACGCCGATCTCGGCAACGTGCTGGAGACGGCAGATTCCGCGCCTCCCGAACAGACCTATCAGGTGTTTCAGGAGTATGAGCGCCGCCGCAAGGACATCGAAGCGCAATGGAAGCAGTTGCAGCCGCAGGTAGAACAAATCGCGCATCTCACTACAGCGCAACGCTAACCGGCAGAGGAGTTACATCGTGGTTCGTTATTCAGTTTCGCGGGCTCATACCGCTGTGCTTTTTCTTTTTTCGTGCGGATTCATCGCGTCAGCGCAGGTGGATCCCAAACTGTATCAGGCCCTGCGCTGGCGCTCCGTCGGACCGGATCGCGGCGGGCGCGTAACTACCGTAGCGGGTCTGCCGAACGATCGTCTCGTGTACTACATGGGCGCAACCGGCGGCGGTGTATGGAAGACGGTCAACGCCGGTATAACCTGGATGCCCATCTCCGACCGCTACTTCAAAACCGGTTCGGTCGGCTCGATTGCGGTTGCCCTTTCCGATCCAAACACCATCTACGTCGGCATGGGAGAAGCTTGTCTTCGCGCCAATATTTCACACGGCGATGGCGTCTACAAAACCACCGACGGTGGCCGGACCTGGCGCAACATCGGCCTGCGCGACACCAGCCAGATCGGCAAAGTATATGTCGATCCAACGGACGCCAACCTGGTCTACGTTGCGGCGATCGGCCATCCATATGGGCCAAACCAGGAACGCGGCGTGTTTCGTTCGAAAGATGGCGGCCAGACGTGGACCAAAATTCTTTTTGTGAATGAGAAAACCGGCGCTGCCGATATCGGTGCCGATCCTGCCAATCCGCGCATCATGTACGCCTCCACATGGCAAGTCCTCCGCACGCCCTGGGACATCTATGAGTTCGGACCCGGAAGCGGGATTTATAAAACCACCGATGGCGGCGATACTTGGACACTTCTGAAAAACGGCTTGCCAAAAACTCCTATGGGCAAGATTGGACTCGCGGTCTCCCCCGTCGATCCGAATCGCGTCTGGGCCACCATCGGCGGCGATGACGGCGGCATTTATCTTTCTGACGATGCCGGGCAGAATTGGAAGCTGATCAACGGCAGCTTTGAAATGCATTCGCGCCAGTACTACTATGGCCACATCTTTGCTGATCCGAAGGAGCGCAATACCGTCTACACCTTCGTCGCGAAAGATTTCTACAAATCCACGAACGCTGGAAAAACCTGGACAACCCTACAGACCCCCCACGGCGATTATCACGACCTCTGGATCGATCCCAACGATAACCAGCGCATGGTAAACGCCAACGATGGCGGAGCCACCGTCACCTTTGATGGAGGGAAGAGTTGGAGCTCGGAAATGAATCAACCAACCGGGCAGTTCTATACCGTTCGCGCGGATAACAACTTCCCTTACAACATCTATGGCGCGCAGCAGGACGACACGACCGTCTCCATTTCCAGTCAGGCGATCGGCGGGGCTGCCGGCCGCGGCGGCCTTACCGGCTCTGCGGATTTTACGGAAGTAGGCGGCGGGGAATCAGGATACGTCGTTCCTGATCCTAAAAATCCCGACATCATTTATGCCGGCGCATATTGGGGCTTGTTGACGCGCTATGACAAGCGCACAGGCATTACGCGCAATATCTCGGTTTGGCCCGACATTCCCGGAGGGCGTAGCGGCGTAGATACGAAGTATCGTTTTCAGTGGACCTTCCCGATTGCCATCTCTCCCGCCGATCCGGCCGCCATCTATGTCGGCGGCAATGTCGTCTTCAAATCCATCAACCAGGGTCAAAGTTGGAAGAGCATCAGTCCCGATCTCACCAGAAACGATAAAACCCGCGAGGCCGGAGGGCGTCTCGAAGACATCTACGATACCGTCTTCACCATTGCGCCCTCACCGCTCGACAAGAACGTGATTTGGGCCGGCTCCGATGATGGACTCATCCACCTCACCCGCGATGGCGGCGCCACTTGGAGGAACGTGACTCCTCCTGCAGTGCAGCCGTGGACCAGAATAAATGTGATCGAGGCATCTTCGCACGATCCCGCAACCGCATACGTCGCTGCCAATCGCTATCAGCTCGATGACTTCAGGCCGTATATCTATCGCACCCACGATTACGGCAAGACCTGGACGCTGGCGGTGCAGGGCATTCCGGAGGACACCTTCGCCCGTTCTGTGCGGCAAGATCCCGTGCGCTCTGATCTGCTCTACGCGGGCGCCGAGACCGGAGTCTACGTCTCGTTCGACGATGGCGATCACTGGCAGAGCCTGCAACAGAATCTGCCGGTAGTTCCCATCACCGATCTCACCATCAGGAACGGAGATCTGATCATTTCTACCCAGGGGCGCGCGTTCTGGGTTATGGATGACATCACTCCCCTCGAACAAATTAGCGGTGATACGAATGCCGCCTTGCATCTGTTCGCTCCACGCCCTGCTTATCGCGCCGGACGCGGCCGGTCCTTTGGCGCCAGTGGAACGCTCGATCGCGTCATCGTGGATTACGAACTCGCCAGCGCGCCCGCGCCGCCCGTTACCATCGAGTTTCTCGACGCGAACGGCAAACTGGTCAAGTCGTTTTCAAGCGTGCAAAAAGACGCGCCCAATCAGGCAACAGGCAGGCGCGGCGGAGGCGGCCGCAGTGGCGGTGCTGAAGCTGCTGTCGGTGTGCAGCCGGGGCTAAACAGATTTGCCTGGGACATGCGTTATCCCGACGCGACTGGAATTGAAAGCGGCACCTTCCTGCTCGGCGGCAACTTGCGCGGTCCGGAGGCTGCGCCCGGTAGTTATCAGGTGAGAATCACCGCCAATGGCGCCACCGCCACGCAGAAGTTTGAAATTCGAAGAGACCCGCGTGTCCCAACCACTGACTTGGATTACCGGAAGCAGTTGACCTTTCTGCTCACCGTGCGCGACCGGCTTTCAGAAACAGACGCCGCCATCAACCGCATTCAAAAAGCGCAGCGGCAGGTGAATTCTGTTTTGCAGAAGGCAGGCGCGCAAACCTCGCTGGTTGCCGAAGGCCGTAAGCTCTCTGCTGCCCTGGAATTCGAAGCGGAGCAACTTTTTCAGCCGCACTTCACCGGCTTCGACGATCAGACGCTCATCTATCCGCTGGGGCTGAACAATCGCTTTGCCGCGCTTGCAAGCTACGCTCAAGGTGACTATCCGCCGACCGATCAGGAAATCGCGGTTCTCCACGAACTCTCTGCGGATATCGAGCGAATTCTGGCCAAAACCAAACAGACTCTCGAAATTGACCTTCCCGCTTTCAACAAAGACTCGGAAGCAGCCGGATTGGCCGAACCGTCCGGCCACTGATTTCGTGAGCGTTCACAACGCCCAAAAAAAATTTCTGACATGTCAGCTCAACGATACGCTAAAAAACTATGCCCCTGAGACAGCTTGTGCCCGCCAAGGTGCGCGCCTGCTTCCCGGCGCTGCAACGGTCTGACTTCATCTTTTTTGATAACGCGGCTGGAGCGCAGATTCCGCAACAGGTGCTCGATGCCGTAACTCACCACCTGCTGGAGTGCAACGTACAACGTGGCGGCCGTTACCAAAAGAGCCGCGAGGTGGACGCCGCAATTGCACAAGCGCGAGAAAGCGTCGCGCTGCTCCTCAACGCCAATCATCCCGACGAGGTTGCCTTTGGCATGAATGCAACCTCCTTTATTCGCCTGGTTAGTTTGGCCATCGGCCTCACGCTTCGCCCGCGCAACCAGATTGTCGTCACCGACATGGATCATGAAGCGAACATTGCTGCCTGGCTGGCGCTCCAATCCAACGGCGCAATTTTCCGCTGGTGGCGCATGCGCGAAGATGGCAAATTGCACGTCGAGGACTTGGAACCGTTGCTCGGGCCGCGCACCCGCGTCGTGGCTCTCCCGGCGGCATCCAACGCCATTGGTTCCATCGTCGACGTCGCGAGTGTATCGAAAGCCGTTCACCGCTTCGGTGGCGAAGTGTTCGTCGACTGCGTTCACTACGCGCCGCACGGGATCATTGATGTTCAGGCGCTCGGCTGTGATTACCTGGTGTGCTCGGGATACAAGATCTTTTCGCCCCACATGGGATTTCTTTGGGGCCGGCGCGAGCTGCTCAAAAAACTACCGGCCTTCCGGGAAGACTTTATCCCGGATGAACCTCCCGGAAAAATCGAGGCGGGAACTTTCATCTACGAGAATGTTGCCGGCATGGATGCCGCAGTGCGCTACATCGAGCAACTGGGTCGAGACCTAACCGAAGAAAGCGCCAACGGCTCGCGACGCAACAACCTCCTCGCCGGCATGAGCGCCATTCGAAATTATGAGGAGATGCTCTCCCTCGACTTCTTGCGCCTCTTGCGCGACTCAGGCGCGCAGGTCTATGGAATAACGGACGAACACCGGCTCAGTGAGCGCGTCCCCACGTTTTTGTTCAATTTGCCGGGTGTATCTCCAGAGCGATTGACCGATACGATGGCCGCTGCTGGAATCGGAGTTCGTGACGGGCACATGTACTCACCGAGGCTCATGCAGCGCCTCGGCCTGCCTTATCCTGAGGGCGCCGTTCGCGCATCGCTCGTGCACTACAACACTAAGGAAGAGATCGCCCGGTTCGGTCAGGTGCTGGCGGCCATAACTCCGGATGCCTGACCAATCTCCCGCCGTATCGCTTTCGCCTCCCGATGCACTGCGCCGCAACTTGACGCAGCGGCAGCTCAGTATGCTCGCCATCGGCGGCGCCATAGGCGTCGGCCTGTTTCTAGGCAGCAGCGTCACCATCGGACTGGCTGGGCCCGCGGTTTTGCTGTCGCATGTATTTTGCGCCATCATCGCCATGATTGTGGCCTATGCGCTGGCGGAAATGGCCGTCGTACATCCCGTGGCCGGATCATTCGGCGTCTATGCCGAAAAATATCTCGGAAGCTGGTCTGGCTTTGCCGTGCGGGCCACGTACGCAGTCGTCCAGATCATTGCCATCGGTGCTGAAGTTACCGCTGTCGCCATCTACTTTTCGTTCTGGTTCCCCAATGTTCCCCAGTGGATCTGGGTCGTCGCCGTTTCCATCGGCCTAGTCGCCATCAATACCATGCAGGTGGGCCGCTTCGGCGAATTTGAATATTGGTTTGCATTGATAAAAGTACTCGCCATCATTGCATTTATTCTCATCGGCGCCGCCCTCATATTCGGCTTCGGATTCCGGCACGCCATCGCCCTTTCCAACTTGGTCGCGCACGGCGGTTTTTTCCCAAAGGGGTGGAAAGGAGTCTGGCTTGCGCTCAGCCTCACATTGACCAGTTACATGGGCGTCGAAGTCGTCGCAGTCACTGCAGGCGAAGCGGAGCAGCCGGAAAAATCCATTCCGCGGGCCATGCGCACCATCGTCTTTCGACTCATTCTTTTCTACTGGCTCGCCATGACCGTCATTCTGGCCATCCGGCCCTGGAATCAAGCTGGAAACGCCTTGACCAGCAGCCCCTTCGTGCAGGCCTTTGCCACCGCCGGTATCCCTTACGCCGCCACCGTCATGAACCTGGTCGTGATCACGGCGGCATTATCGAGTTCCAATACGGACTTGTATCTCACTACCCGAATGCTCTTCTCGCTCGCCCGCGGCTCTTATCTGCCGGATTCGCTCGGCCGCCTGAATCGCAACGGAGTTCCTGGCCCCGCTCTGGCAGTCTCATCAGCCGGAATGCTGGCCGCCATTCTGCTGGCTATTTTCTCTCCGGGCAGGGCATTTCTATTGCTATACGGCGTCGCTGTCGCTGGTATGTTCTTTGTGTGGTTGGTTATTCTGGCTACGCATTTGCGTTTCCGGCGCGCGCTCGGCAGCGCCGGCGTTGCGGCACTTCCCATGCGGTTGCCGTTTTTCCCCGTATCTACTCTACTCGGAGGATTTGCGCTCCTCGCAATTGCTCTCGGCACCTTCTATGTCGATGGCCTGCAGTACACGATTCCCGCCTTTCTCCCCTTTCTGCTGGTGATCTCCATTTTGTACTTCAAAACGAGAAAACGCCTTCGCGCCGCCCGCGCGCACGCCGCCTGAACCCTGTAGTACTTCGCGAGTTGCTTGTAAGTCAGGAAGATATGCGATACTTCTTCGTGGGTGCTCCTCGAAATAGCGAAACGACCAGCGTCTGAGCCCCGCTCGGGCCAGCCGCAGCTCAACCGGATCGCATTCGACCGCATCAAACAGGACATTATTCGCTGCGCTCTGCAGCCCGGCAAGCGTGTCACCGAGGCGCAGTTGTCCGCCCGCTACGCGATGGGCAAAGCGCCTATCCGCGCCGCGCTCCGGGGGCTATGCCAGGCCGGTTTCGTGCGCGCCATCCCGCGCCGGGGATATGTCATCATCCCGGTCACCGTGCGTGACGTTCAGGACATCACGCAAGTAAGACTGCTGCTCGAACCGACTGCTGCGCGGCTTGCCGCCGGTAGAATTGCAGCCGAGCAACTCGCCCGCCTAAGCGCTTTGTGCCAGGTCCGCTACACCCCCGGTGAGCGCCCGCGCGAAGCGGCAGTTTCCGCCCACCGGGAGTTTCACCTGCTGATTGCCAGCGCATCCGGCAACGAAAAGCTGGCCGAACTCCTGTCAGGCTTGTACGACGAAGTCGAGCGGCTCATCCATCTTTGCCTCTCCCGTGTCATTCCCGATGAGATGCTGGGCTACCGCCCTTTGGTCGAAGCGCTTGCTACCGGCGATGGCGAAGCTGCTTCCCGGCTCATGATCGAGCAGATTGAGTTAGGGCGGAAGCGAATCATGGATGCCTTGCTCTCTACCTCGCCCGATGCCGAAATCGACATCAGCGACGGCTCGAATAAAAAGGAATTGAGCCTGCCGGAATTCGTCCACCAGCTCAACGAAATCCTCGCCCTGAGTCCCGGAAACGAAGTGCCGTTTCGTGTCGCCCGGCGGCTTCCCCGCCTCTTGCGGACCGCCGATCTGCTCACCCCCGAGCAGCGTGAATCCAGTTCGCATTCTTACCGCAGGCACACGCTGTTTGAGGATCCCGACGGGCGCTACACGATTGAAGCGCGCGTCTGGCAGGCCGCACAGAGCACGCCGCTATACAGCATTCCATTCTGGTCGGTGATTGGGATTTACGAGGGCGAATTGCGCGAAAGCTGTTACCGGCGCCTGGAACGCCCGGACGGCGCCATTCGCTTCATCCCCAACGGTGTAACACACCATCGCTCCGGACAGGTGACCTATATCGATCCGGCGGGCAGCACCTTACACAGGTTCGACAATCCAACTTCCGAATCCACTATTTCGATACATGTCTTTGGTACCGATACACGCAGCTCGGAAAGACTAACGGATTGTTACCTGCCGGAAGATTACCCCGGCGCTGCCGCCGACCTGCCAGGATTGTAAAGAATCCGTACCCGGCAAACTACTGCGGCTGAGGTCGCTTAGGATCGTAGTCGAGCCGCACCGAAATCGTCGTCGCTTCAGAAGACGTACATATTAACTCGTTCGGTTTGGCAGTAACGGCTGTTACTCGTATCGCTGGCTGCTGCTGCCCGAAAGATCTGCGCTTTTTGTGGGGTCAGGCTTTCGAGCCGGCGCGCTTCCGGCTTCGGGCTTCCTGCTTCGATCTACCTCCCCCTTCATCTCCCCATACAGAACCCGGGCATTGTCTTTAATAGTCGCGTGAAAATTAGGAAATTGCCGGAAATCAGAGAATGCTTGCATATGCAGATTCCGGGCTACCTCGTCCCAACTCGCTCCTGCTTTAACTTGAGTAGAGATCTGGTCGCGCAGCGCCGCTAAATAATCGTGGAATCGTTGCAGATCCTGTCGCGAGCCCACTTCGAAATGCCCGGGCACAAAAGTCTGTGCCGGGGTCGCCAGCAGTTGCTCCAGAATCTGAATCCAGTTCAGTACGCGGCCGTGGTCCATCGCAGGCGAACTGTGATTCAAAAACAGATCGCCCGTCGCGATGACTCGCTGTTCCGGAAACTCCACAATCAGATCGCCCATCGTATGCGCCGGCCCGCGATACTCGATGTGCACCGGATGATTATCAATGTAGATGTCAGCTTTGTCTGTGGTTATTGTGGCAACGCGGTAAGCGACAGAGTCGAGCGAAGCGAGCGCTTCGCCGGTCAGGCGCTCTTTTAGCCGGGGCAGATCGTTTTGTAAAAAAGCGAGTGTCGCGCTGCGAGTGAACGCGGTCGTAATGATTTCCGCCTGGGGTCCCACGATTCCATTCGCAGCCTGATGATCGCGATGATAATGCGTGTTGATGATGTAGCGCACCGGCAAAGGTGAAATCGCGCGAATCGCCCGAAGCAACTTTTCGCCTGCCGTACCGTCAAAACCCGTGTCGACAACCAGAATGCATTCCTTGCCGGCAAGAAACACTGAGTTCGAACTCGCAGCATTGTCCGAGATATACGCAAACAGCCCGTTACCCAAACTCTGAGTTTTCGGGCCCGCAGCAGTTATCGTGCTTAATGCCCCAACCAGAAGGACAGCGCCGCAGAATCTCATCAGAACATCAACTTTAACGCCAATTGGATGAGCCGGGGGCCGCCAGAGCCCAACCCCACATTGTTCTGCGCCACATCCGGAGTCTCATAAACACCACCGAAATTCGGCGCCGACTCCACGTTGTTTGGTATCGCAAAATTCGGGTGGTTGAACAGGTTGAAGAACTCGGCCCTAAACTGCACGGTTGTCCGTTCGCCGAAATGAGTGTTCTTGATGGCCGAAAAATCCACATCGTGAAAGCCGGGACCGGTCACAATATTCCGGCCCGCGTTTCCAAAGGTCAAAATGGTGTTGGGAACAAAGGCAGCCGTATTGAACCATCGTTCCGCCGTGTGCGGCCCGGTATTCGGGTTCGTAATTACGTTAGGCCGGTCGTTTCCTTCACCCGTCCGGCTGTTATTCAGCCCGGTCAAAACGGAGAACGGCTGCCCGGTCTGCAACGTAACAATCCCCGCTACCTCCCAGCCGTTGACCAACGCAGCCGCGGGTCTCGATAAAGACTGCTTTACCGGCAGTTGATAAATGAAGGAAGCGCTGAAGCGATGCCGGATGTCGAAGTCCGATAGCCCTCGCTCCCCCGCCAGAAGGTTGAAATTGTTCTGCGGCAGTACCGTAGTTCCGTTCGCGCCCGAGCCATAGAAATCCGAAGCCTCGTCGATTGATTTTGAAAACGTATAGTTGGCCTGAAATGAGACGCCCTGAGCCAGTTGCTTCGAAAGCGTAGCCTGCAAGCTGTTGTATTCCGAGTTCACGTTCGTCACAGCGGTCAGGATCTTCGGAAAGCCGAAATACTGGTTCCGCACAATGCCCGGAAGGTTGCCGATATTGCTCTCCAGAATCGGAATGAGCGGGGCTGGGACGCCGATCATCGCCAGTCGTTGGCTGAGAGACGGCGTCAACGTATTCAGTTGCGCCTGCGTAATGTCGGGTTGGTTCGCGTCGGTGAAGCGAGTGAGATGGGTTCCATGCGTTCCGACGTAACCCACCGTGGCCAGCATGTTCCACGGCAGCTCTTGCTGAATATTGAAGTTGTAGTCCTGCGCGTACGGTGTCCGGATTTTCGGATTCACCGCCGTGAGCACCGGAAAGGCAGTAGGCCCGAATGCATTGGGCCAACCGATAGAAGGCGCCGAATTGTAGTAATCGGGTAGATACGGCGGGTTGAGCGCAACATTGCCGGGTATGTTCCCGATAATCGTGTCATAGAAAATGCCATAGCCGATGCGGAACACAGTGTGATATCGCTGCCCCAGGCTATATGCGATACCCGCTCGCGGCGCAAAGTTCAAATGATTGCCTTGATAAATGCTGGCCTTACTTTGTAAGAGAACGCCGGATGCTTGTAGAGCTGCTACATCGGTCTGACTCGCCGTCGGCGGGAAATAGGTTTGAAAGTCTTGCGGAAAGAAGTTACTCAACAGCCCGTTTACATCGTGCAGTACGGTATTCAACTCATAACGCAAGCCATAATTGATGACCAGATTCCGATGCCACTTGAACGTATCTTGCGCGAAAAAGTTGAAACTCGATGTCCTTAGGCCGCGTTCAGAGTCCCCCACAAATTGCAATGAACTCTCAGGCAAGCCCTCCATAAAATCCACCAGCGCGTTCGCGATCCCCTGCGGATTCCGCGCTCCATCGAATACCAGCTCGCCGCTGAACGCAAGATCGTATATTCGATTGATCTGCAGCCGGCGGATATCGGTCCCAAACTTCCAGGAGTGGCGCCCGGCTGTGTAGGAAAACTGATCTACATATTGAAATGTATTGTTCGTCGAACCGGACGGGTTGTTATCGCTCCCGCCCAGATTGGAAACGGCGCTGCCGCCCGACACCAGCCCGCCCGAAAAAGTAATGAACGGAATGTTTCCCAGTCCATTCGGTGTGCCTGCGGCATAGCCTGTGTTGATGCCGTATGTGGCTGCCTGCGGCCCCTCCTGGTTAGAGCTTAAGTAATGCTCGCGATTGAACCCGAAACGAGCCTCGTGTAACGCATGCGGGCCGAACGACTTTATATAGTTAACCGAGATCAGAATACCCGACACCGGGCTGATAATTCCGTATCCCGGAATCGAGGTGGAACTCTGGCCCGGTGTAAATGGATAGAAAATGGTCTGGCTTGATTCGCTATAGCGGAGAGAAAGAATGTCGCTGTTGCTGAAATGGTGATCAATCTTAATCAGCCCCTGATCCGTGTGCTGCGTCAGATTCGGGCTCGAAAAGAAATTGCCCAAGGCGCTGTTCAGGTTCGGCGCGGGATAAAGCTGGATGAGCCGCGCACTGACCGGATTCACCGGCGCCGCGACAGTTTGGCCGTTAGCAGTCGGAAAGATGCCTTGCCGTTCGGCTAATGTCGGAACGTTGGTGATCAGCGTAATACCGGCTACGCGCCGGAACCCCTCGTAATTCACAAAGAAGAACGTCCGGTCCTTTTTGATTGGGCCGCCCAGTGTCCCGCCGAATTGATTCAGCCGCAACTCCGGCGTGGCAAATCCGGCCGGATCGAAAAAATTCCTGGCATCCAGCGCATCGTTTCGAAAGAACTCGTAAAGCGATCCGTGCAGATCGTTGGTGCCGGAGCGCGTTATCAGATTGACGATTGCACCGCTGTTGCGGCCGTACTCTGCCGAAAACGTGTTGGTCTGCACATTGAACTCTTCAATCGAATCGATGGAGGGCTGAATCGCAACCGCGCCCGCAACGTAGTTATTGTTGTCCACCCCATCGATCAAAAAATTGTTAGAACTGGACCGTTGCCCGTTCGACGAAAAATTCGAAACGCCGCCTTCGCCGCCCTGCTGGCCGCCGCCTCCGCCGGAAGAAGCCACGCCTGGTTGTATCCGCGCCAGTTGCATGAAATCGCGTCCGTTCAGGGGCAGTTCCACCACGTTCCGGTGATTCACCACAGCCCCGAGTTGGGTGGTCTCCGTATTCACGTCCTCCACAGCGCCTTGAACCGTCACCTGTTGGCTCTGCGCGCCGACATTCATTGTGATGTCAACCGTGCGTACCTGGTCCACCGCCACCGTGACGTTCGCAACCGCTGTTTGAAACCCGGTCTTCTCCGTTCTCAATTTGTAGGCTCCGTAGGGCAGCGCCGCAAGCGTATATTCGCCACTCGCGCCCGTCGATATCTGCCGTTCCAGCGCCGTCGCTGTATTTCGAACCGTGACCGTAACTCCGCTCATCAGCGCGCCGCTCTGGTCGCGAACCGTTCCCGAGATCATCCCGGTCACAGTCTGCCCCGCCGTCACCCGAACCAGCATCATCGCTATCGCAAACCCAAATCCGAAACTCCTGCGCATCAGCATAGACTTTCTTTGCTCCTGACATGTCAGTGTCAGATGTCGAGGGCTGCATTATCTCACGCCTCACAGTGTGATACAAGAGTTATAAGGCAAAAATCAAGATTCGACGTTGACTACCCACTGCGGCTGTGAAATTCTAGCTGAGGTTTCCCGGCTCAAACCCCGGGTTCCCGCTCGACGGATCGCCTGCGTGAAGACGCCCATTAGCCAATGCTTACTACCAGCGAAGCCGCTGTGTTGACGGACGAACGAATCGCGGAGCTGCGGCAGCAGTTCCCCATTCTCGAAAACAGTACCTATTTATACAACTGCTCGCAAGGCGCGCTCTCGAAAGCCGTACAGCGCGGCATGCAGGAATATGCCGAGAGCTGGCGCACTTCGGCTGCTCCCTGGGACGAGTGGATGCTCAAGTGCGATGCCATCCGCGCCGAATTCGCCCGCTTCATTAATGCCCATCCTGACGAAATCGCCATTCTGACCAGTGCCTCGGCAGGCATAAACCCCATCGCCAACGCGCTTCATTTCGATGGCCGGAACAAGGTCATCATGGGCGAATTCGAGTTTCCCACCATGGGCCAGATCTGGCTGGCGCAACAGGCGCGCGGCGCAGATGTGCGCTTTCTTCCGGCACAGAAAAATCGCATCCCGGCCGAGGCCTACGCAAAAGCGATCGACGAAAAGACAATCATCGTCCCCCTGACCCACGTCTCTTTCGTCAACGGATTTCGGTCCGATGTTGCCGCGATTACCCGTCTCGCGCACGAACGCGGAGCGCTCGTCTTCCTGGATGGTTACCAGGATTGCGGCACGCGCCCGTTGGACATAAAAGCGCTGGGTGTAGATTTCTACGTCACCGGCACGCTGAAATATCTGCTTGGGCCGCCCGGGGTCGCGTTCCTGTATGTGCGGCGCGGGTTATCCGAGGCATTAACGCCGCCCATCACCAGTTGGTTGGCCCAGCGCGAGGCCTTCTCGTTTAATCCGAAGTCTCTCGATCCGGCGCCGAACGCCCGCAGATTCGAAGGCGGCTCCCCTCCCATCCCCAGTATTTACGCGGCACTTCCCGCGCTGCAGTTGCTGCGTGATGTCGGCCTTGCTAACGTCGCAGCCCAAATCAAGACCTTGTCGTCTGCCTTCATCGCTGGTGCGCGCGATCTCGGCATTGAGATCAAAACGCCGCTCGATTCCGAAGGACCGCTCGTCGTGCTGCGGACAAACGACCCGGCCCGCCTCATCACCCGCTTCACGGATCGCCGCATCATCATCTCGGCGCGCCACGATGGAGTCCGCTTCGCGTTTCACTTTTACAACACCATGGATGACGTGGCACGGGCGCTGAGCGCATTGAAAGATAATCTCGATCTCATGGTTCGGAGCTAAGCCCGGTAATGGCCGAAAATATACTCGCACAGTTCGCCAAAGCCTTAACCGGCGGTACAGTGCGCGTGGTGGATTTAACTCAACCGCTCGAGCCGGCCACTCCGGTTATTCAACTGCCCGAGCAGTTTGGCAAATCCTGGCCGTTTCGCCTCGAAGAGATTTCCCGCTACGATCAGCGCGGCCCCGCCTGGTATTGGAACAATTTTGCTTGCGGCGAGCACACCGGCACCCACTTTGATGCGCCTGTCCATTGGGTCACCGGCAAAGATTATCCAAACAACGCTACCGACACCATCCCGGCCGAAAAGTTCATTGCTCCCGCTTGCGTCATCGACGTCTCGCACCAAGCCTCGAATGATCCAGATTTTCTGTTGACTCGCGAGCACGTCGAACAATGGGAGCGCGAACACGGCAGGATTGAGGCAGGCTCGTGGGTGCTGATGCGGACCGATTGGTCGAAACGCCGCGATCCGCAAGCCTTTCTGAACATCGGCCAGGACGGAGCGCATGTGCCCGGCCCTCATCCGGAACTCGTCCCGTTCCTTGCCAAAGAGCGCGACATCATCGGCTGGGGCTCGGAAGGCGTCGGCACAGACGCCGGCCAGGCGTTTCGCTTCGATCCGCCGTTTCCGTGCCACAGCATCATGCATGGCAGCAATAAGTTCGGACTCGCTAGTTTGACAAACCTCGATCAGCTTCCGCCCCAGGGTGCACTGCTCATCACGCCACCGCTCAAAATAGTAAGTGGGTCGGGTAGTCCGTGCCGGGTGCTGGCTCTGGTTTCCTCAGCCTGAAAGTTGGAAGTCAATGGCAGAACGGTCGTTTAAGAAGGAAGTCGAGAAGCTTCGGTTAGGCGCGGGCCAGGAGTTCCACGGCGAAGGTATTCTCGCGGTCACCAAGGCGCTGCTTCAATCCGGCGTCTCCTATGTAGCCGGCTACCAGGGCGCCCCGATTTCGCATCTCATGGACGTCCTGACCGACGCCACCGGCATCCTCGAGAGCTTAGGCGTTCACTTCGAACACAGCGCCTCGGAAGCCACTGCTGCCGCAACTCTCGCCGCCTCGGTGAATTATCCTCTGCGCGGCGCCATCACCTTTAAATCGACAGTCGGAACCAACGTCGCTTCCGATGCGCTCGCAAACCTCGCCTCTGGTGGCGTCACCGGCGGAGCGCTCATCATCGTCGGCGAGGATTACGGCGAAGGCTCCAGCATCATGCAGGAACGCTCGCACGCATTTGCCATGAAGTCGCAGATGTGGCTACTCGATCCGCGCCCCAACCTGCCCTCGATTGTCCGCACTATCGAGGAAGGGTTCGCTCTGTCGGAAGCCAGCAATACGCCCGTAATGCTCGAATTGCGCATTCGTGCGTGTCATGTCTACGGGCGCTTTATGGCCAAGGACAATGTCCGACCGCAGTTCACGCTCAAAGACGCCATGGAAAAGCCCGTGCGCGACGTGACTCGTATTGTCCTTCCCCCCGCAAGCTTCCTCCACGAACAGGAAAAAATCCAGAAGCGCTGGCCCGCTGCGCAGGAATTTATCAAAGCAAGAGGCCTGAACGAATTTGTTGCCGGGGGTGCCCGGGACTTTGGCATCTTGCTCCAGGGTGGAATGTACAACACCGTGATTCGCGCGCTCGAGTTGCTCGGCTTGGGCGACATCTTCGGCAATAGCCGCGTGCCACTCTACATCATGAACGTCACCTATCCGCTCATCGATGAGGAAGTGAAGCGCTTTTGCATCGGAAAACGTGCCGTGCTGGTCATTGAGGAAGGTCAGCCGGATTTCATCGAGCAGAATCTGAACACCATCCTGCGCCGCGCCGACATACAAACCAGACTGCACGGCAAAGATCTGCTCCCCATGGCGGGCGAATACACCGCGCCAGTCATCATGAAGGGCATTCTGCAGTTCGTTCGCAACTACGCTCCTCATCTCCTCGAAGGTCATTCCCTGCCGGGTGTCCTCCAGCCCGCTGCTCAGAAACCGGTCCCTGTCCAGAAGGTGGAAGGTGAGGTTCATCCGCGCCCGCCATCCTTTTGTACCGGCTGTCCGGAACGCCCTATCTTCACCGCGATGAAGCTGGTCGAGCGCGAATTGGGACAGCATCACGTAAGCTGCGATATCGGATGTCATCTCTTTTCCATCCTGCCGCCGTTCAACTTAGGTGCAACCACCATGGGATACGGACTCGGATGGGCGGGCGCAGCCGCATTCAACACCTCTGAGTCGCAGAAGCGCACCATTTCGATCATGGGCGACGGCGGCTTCTGGCACAACGGCTTGACCAGCGGCGTCGGCAACGCCGTCTTCAATAAGAACGACGGCGTTTTGGTAATCATCGATAACGCCTACACTGCCGCCACAGGTGGTCAGGACATTCTTTCCTCACAGGCAGATAATCGGAACCGCACTACCAAATTGTCAATTGCCGAAGCGGTGCGCGGGGTTGGCGTGAAATGGGTGCGCACGGTCACCCGCACCTATGACGTGGCTCGAATGCGCGACCTTTTGAAAGAGGCTCTGACCACCGCAGAAAAAGGCCCCAAGGTCATCGTGGCCCAAAGCGAGTGTACCCTCAACCGCCAGCGCCGCGTGAAGCCGCTCATGAAAAAGTTGGCGGAACAGGGCAAGCGCGTCGTGCGCGAACGGTTTGGTGTCGATGCCGACATGTGCACGGGGGATCATTCCTGCATTCGCCTCTCCGGCTGTCCTTCTCTTACCATCCAGCCCAATCCGGATCCACTGCGCAAAGACCCGGTCGCAACCGTCCTGGACAGTTGCGTCGGCTGTGGCCTCTGCGGTGAGGTCGCTCATGCGGCGGTCTTGTGCCCGTCCTTTTATAGAGCGGATGTGGTCACAAATCCAAGCTGGTGGGATCGTTCAAAAAACAGTTTCGCCCGGCCCGTCATCGCGTTTCTGCAGCATCGCCTCGACAAGCGTCTCGTGGAGAATGCCGCCTAGCCGGCCAGAGGAAACTGCAATGGATGCGAATGTGACGACACAGCCGGCATCCGTTACATCCCCGGACACAAAAGCAATTTCGATTGCCATCCTTGCCATGGGCGGCGAAGGCGGCGGCGTATTAGCCGACTGGCTCGTCGACCTCGCCGAACACGCCGGCTACTTCGCGCAAAGCACCTCTGTCCCCGGCGTCGCCCAACGTACCGGCGCCACCATCTACTACGTCGAGTTGTTTCCGGAGACCGAATCGCAGCGCCGCGGCCGCCAGCCGGTTTTAGGATTAATGCCCGTCCCGGGCGAAGTGGATGTCGTCATCGCCTCCGAGTTGATGGAGGCCGGTCGCGCCATTCAGCGCGGTTTAGTCACGCCCGATCGCACCGTTCTCATCGCCTCCGAACACCGCGTTTACTCCATCTCCGAGCGCAGCGCCATGGCTGACGGCCGTGTCGATTCTCAAAAGCTGCTCGAAGCGTCCCAAGCCGCCGCCAGGCAATTCGTGCATGGCGACTTCGCGCGCCTGGCAGACGAGCACGGCAGCGTCATAAGCGCATCTCTGTTCGGCGCTCTCGCTGCGCGTGGCGGGCTGCCCTTCACGCGCGAACAGTTCGTAGACGCAATCCGTCGCGGCGGCGTCGGTGTGGAATCCAGCTTGGCCGCCTTCGAAGCAGGATACGCAGCCGCGAGCCAGCCCGCGCCAATCAAGCCCCCGCCCGTTTCATCACCCGCCGCATCCAACCGCACCGGCCGGCTCGCGAATCTGATCACCCGCGTAACCAGCGGCTTCCACGCCGCTAGTCACGACGTGATCCTTGCCGGAGTTCACCGCCTCGTCGACTTTCAGGACGAGCGCTACGCGCGCGAATACCTCGACTGGCTTGCTCCAATTCGTGATGCCGATGCGCAACATGGTCCCGGCGCCTTTCTGCTCCTGACCGAAACCGCGCGCTATCTTGCCCTCTGGATGGCGTACGAAGATGCCGTGCGCGTAGCGGATCTCAAGATTCGCCGGGCGCGTTTCGAAAGAGTGCGCCGCGAAGTGAAGGCCCGGCCCGGTCAAATCGTCCGGATTAACGAATTCCTGCACCCCGGCATCGAAGAGATTACCGACATCCTGCCCGCCGGCCTCAGCCGCTTCCTCCTTCGCACCAAACCCTTGAAGCGCCTGCTTGAGAAATTTACCAGCAAGGGACGAATCGTCGAGACAACTTCGCTCGCCGGATTCCTCATGCTGTACACCCTAGCCTCCATGCGGCCTCTGCGCCGCCGCTCGCTTCGCTTCGAAAGAGAACGCCGGTTCATTCAGCAGTGGCTCGCTCAGCTTCCCTCGCTCGCAGCCGAAGATTACGCTCTGGCGGTCGAAGCGGCGGAATGCCCGCGCCTCATCAAAGGTTATGGAGAAACTCACGCTCGCGGCATGCAGAGCTACCTTGCCGTGATGTCTGCCATCCCGCGCCTGCGTGGCAAGCCCGGTGCTGCGGAAGCGCTACGGCGTTTGCGTGAGGCGGCCCTAAAAGACGAAAGCGGCAGGATCCTCGAGCAAACACTTCAGGAGGTAAACGCATGAGGTCAGGAGGAGTCCGGCCAGCATGAAAATCGTTTGCCTGGGTGGCGGTCCGGCCGGCTTGTACTTTTCCATTCTGGCGAAAAAGGCCAATCCCGATTGGAATGTGACCGTGATCGAGCGCAATCGCGCCGATGCAACCTTCGGCTGGGGCGTCGTCTTCTCCGACAAAACCATGGACGGATTCAGAGAGGCCGATCCGGAAACTCATTGCGCCATTACCCGCGCCTTCCGGCACTGGGACGACATCGACGTCTTCTTCAAAGGCGCCAAGACAACCTCCGGCGGCCATGGTTTCTGCGGGATCGCGCGCATCAAGCTGCTCCAGATTTTGCAGCAGCGCGCCGCAGGCTTGGGCGTAAACCTCATCTTTGAAACCGAAGTCAAAGATCCGGACGATTACACCTCGCACTATGACCTCGTTGTTGCCTCGGATGGCGTCTCCTCGCCCACGCGGCGCAAATACGAAGACGTATTCCGGCCCAACGTTCAGGTTCGGACCAATCGTTTCATCTGGCTGGGGACGCGCAAAAAGCTCGACGCCTTCACGTTCGATTTCCGCGAAACCGAATGGGGCTGGTTCAACCTGCACGCCTATCGCTTCGATGAAGATTGGTCCACCTTCATCGTCGAAACTCCGGAGAAGAACTGGTTGCGCGCCGGTCTCGACCGCATGGATCTCAGCGCATCCATCGCCTTGTGCGAGAGCATTTTCGCGGAGCGGCTGGATGGAAATCGCCTCGTATCCAACGCCCGGCACTCCAGCAGTTCCGCCGTATGGCTGAAGTTCAAGCGCATCCTTTGTGAAAAGTGGCATCACAACAACATCGTTTTAATTGGCGACGCCGCCCATACCGCGCACTTTGCCATCGGCTCGGGAACCAAGCTCGCCATGGAAGACGCCATGGCGCTGGCGCGCGTTTTTCGTCGCATGAAGGCAATACCTGCGAATCGCTGCAGCGCTATCAGGAGGAGCGCGAGCTCGAGGCGCTCAAATTGCAAAACGCAGCCCGCAATCGCATGGAGTGGTTCGAAGACATCGAGCGCTACGTTCATCTCGATCCGCCGCAGTTCACCTATAGCCTCCTGACCGGCAGTCAAAGAATCGGCCACGAGAATCTTCGCCTGCGCGACGCCCAATATGTCAAACACGTGGAGACGTGGTTCGCCGCGCGCTGCGGCTTGAGTTATCCCGTCCCGCCCATGTTCACGCCTCTGCGCGTCCGCAGCCTCGCTCTGAAGAACCGTGTCATCGTTTCGCCGATGGCCACCTACAACGCCAAAGACGGCATACCGAACGATTTTCATCTCTTTCACCTGGGCGCTCGCGCCATGGGCGGCGCCGCCATGGTCATGACCGAGATGACCTGCGTATCGCCCGAAGCGCGAATCACTCCCGCCTGCCCCGGACTGTGGAATGAGCAGCAGCAGCTCGCCTGGACGCGCATCGTCGATTACGTTCATGAGCATACCGACGCTAAAATCGGATTGCAGCTCGGCCATTCGGGTCGAAAAGGATCCACCCAACGCGGCTGGGAAGCCATTGATCATCCTTTGCCTGAAGGAAACTGGCCCCTCATATCCGCTTCTCCTTTGCCCTACATCGAAGGCGTTTCCCAGGTGCCGCGCGAAGCCACGCGGGAAGACATGGACATCATCCTGCAGCAGTTCGTCTCAGCCACCGAACGCGGCGCTCGCGCCGGATTCGACTGGTTGGAATTTCACTGTGCCCACGGTTACCTGATTTCCAGCTTCATCTCGCCGCTGACAAACCGGAGAACCGACGAATACGGCGGTTCGCTCGAAAATCGCATGAGATTCCCGCTCGAAGTCTTTCGCGCCATGCGCGCCGCCTGGCCTGCCGAAAAGCCGATGAGCGTCCGCATCTCAGCCACCGATTGGGCGCCCGGAGGCAACACCCCGCAGGATGCTGTCCGCATCGCCTGCATGTTCAAAGCAGCCGGCGCCGACCTGATCGACTGCTCCGCTGGACAAGTGACCAAAGCCGAGCGGCCTGTCTATGGCCGCATGTTTCAGGTGCCTTTCTCCGACCGCATTCGCAACGAAGCGAATGTCCCCACCATCGCCGTCGGAAATATTTTCGAAGGCGATCATGTCAACACAATCATTGCGGCCGGCCGCGCCGACCTGTGCGCCATCGCGCGGCCTCACCTGGCCGATCCCGCCTGGACATTGCACGAAGCCGCCAAACAGGGCTTTTCGGAAATCTGGTGGCCGCAGGAGTATCTGAATGGTAAAGTGCAGCTCGAACGCAACCTGGCCCGCGCGGCGCTGCTAAAACTTCAGGTATGATCGGCGTCTTGTGAACGCAACTTCGCAGTTACAAGGAAAACACGCGCTCGTATCCGGCGGAGTGCGCGGTATCGGCTTGGCTATCACGCGCATTCTCCTGCAACACGGCGCCCGTGTAAGCGTCACCGGCCGCCAGCAGCAACCTGCTGAAAGCCTGCGCGAATTCGCAGACGGCGCAATCGCCTACAGCGCTATGGACGTCTGCGATGCGCAATCGGTGAAGCATGCGGTCTCCCATGCGCGCGAGCAATTCGGTCCTCTGCACATCCTCATCAACAACGCCGGGCAAGCCGCCTCCGCCGCCTTTCTTAAAACCGATCTCGGCCTCTGGCGCCGCATGATGGATGTCAATCTCGATGGAACCTATCGCGTCACTCACGCCGTCCTGCCGGACATGCTCGCGGCCGGTTGGGGACGCATCATCAATGTGGCCAGCATCGCGGGCCTCGCGGGCGCGCCATACATTTCGGCTTATTGCGCCTCCAAGCACGGTGTCATCGGCCTCACGCGAGCTCTCGCTGCGGAGCTTGCCAACAAAGGCATCACCGTAAACGCTGTCTGCCCCGGCTATACAGATACGGACATGGCTCGGGATGCGCTCCACAATATCGTCTCGCGCACCGGCCGCACGCCGGAGCAGGCGCTTGCGGAGTTAACATCACGAAATCCGCTGAAGAGATTGATCACTCCGGAAGAAGTAGCCAACGCCGTCGTCTGGATGTGTTTGCCCGGCAGTGAAGCCATCACCGGCCAGGCGATCGCCGTCGCCGGTGGCGAGGTCATGTGAGGAAAATAGTCTGATGCGCTATCTTCCGGGGGAGCCGCACAATTTACCAGGCAACCGAACCGCCCTTCGCGCCTACGATGCGAAGCATTTCCGTTACGAAAGCGACGGCAAAGTCGCTCTCATCACGCTGAACCGCCCGGAACGGAAAAATCCTCTGACATTCGAGTCTTATGCCGAGCTGCGCGACCTGTTCCGAACTATGCTCTACGCTGCCGATATTAAAGCCATCGTCCTCACCGGCGCCGGAGAAAATTTTTGTTCGGGCGGCGATGTGCATGAGATCATCGGCCCCTTAACGAAACTCGACATGCCCGGCTTGCTCGCCTTCACACGCATGACGGGCGATGTCGTCAAAGCCATGCGCGCATGCCCGCAGCCGGTGATTGCCGCAGTCGATGGTGTCTGCGCGGGCGCCGGCGCGCTCCTGGCGCTCGGCTCCGATCTGCGCCTGGGAACCACCCGCAGCAAAACCGCTTTTCTGTTCACCCGCGTCGGACTCGCCGGCTGCGATATGGGCGCCTGCGCCTTGCTGCCTCGCGTCGTCGGTCAAGGCCGCGCGGCGGAACTGCTCTACACCGGCCGCGCTATGAGCGGCGAGGAAGCGGAACGCTTCGGCTTCTTTAATCGCTTATGTACACCGGAGTCGCTGCTTTCTGAAGCGCGGTCTCTTGCGCAGCAGCTTGCCGAAGGTCCCGCCTTCGCGCACGGCATCACCAAAAAAATGTTGCAGCAGGAGTGGAACATGGGCGTCGACGAGGCGATTGAGGCGGAAGCGCAAGCCCAGGCCATCTGCATGATGACCAACGATTTTCATCGCGCCTATCACGCCTTCGTAAATAAACAGAAGCCGGTCTTCGAGGGCGATTGAGCGTGCCTGAGCGCAGCTACCTCGACTGGCCTTTTCTCGAACCGCATCACAAGCAGCATGCGATCGCGCTCGAACACTGGTGTCCCCGCAATCTCCAAAGCGTCCACGGCGCAAATATAGACGATGAATGCCGCAGCCTCGTGCGCGAACTCGCCTCCGGCGCTTGGTTGAAGTATGCTGTCGCCGGAACGCAATTTGGCGGCGCAGCGGATACCATCGATACCCGCCTGCTGTGCTTGACGCGCGAGACTCTGGCCTTTCACTCCGGCCTGGCGGATTTCGCGTTCGCCATGCAAGGACTAGGCTCGGGCGCAATCAGCCTCTTTGGCCACCCGGAACAGAAAGCGCGCTATCTGCCGCGCGTGGCAAACGGCTCCGCCATAGCCGCCTTCGCGTTGTCCGAGCCCGAGGCCGGTTCCGATGCGGCTGCTCTGCGCTGCCGCGCGGAGCTAACCGGTGATTCCTACATCCTGAACGGCGAAAAGACCTGGATCTCGAACGGCGGCATCGCCGATTTCTATGTCGTATTCGCACGCACCGAAGAAGCGGCCGGAGCGCGCGGGATCAGTGCCTTCATCGTCGAGCCCGACGCGCCCGGCTTTGAGATTACCGAACGCCTCGACGCCATCGCGCCCCATCCTTTAGCTCATTTGACGTTTCGCAACTGCCGCGTTCCCGCCGCGCAGCGCGTAGGCGAAGCCGGCCAAGGCTTCAAAATCGCCATGGCCACGCTCGATGTCTTTCGAACCTCCGTTGCGGCCGCGGCATTAGGCTTTGCCCGGCGAGCCCTGCATGAATCCCTCGCGCGCGCCACCTCGCGTCAACTCTTCGGCCAGCTCCTGTCGGATTTTCAACTCACCCAGAGCAAGCTGGCGATGATGGCGACGGGAATCGACGCTGCCGCGCTGCTCACCTACCGGGCCGCATGGCTGCGTGATCGCGGGCTGCGCATCAGCGTCGAAGCAGCTATGGCAAAGATGGCCGCTACCGAAACCGCTCAGCAAGTCATCGACGCCGCGGTCCAGATCTTCGGCGGCCAGGGCGTCATGAGCAATCATCCCGTGGAACGCCTCTACCGGGAAATTCGGCCGCTGCGCATCTATGAGGGCGCCACCGAAGTGCAGCAGTTAATCATCGCCCGAGGCATCATCAAAGCGTTTCAATCAGATCA
>JAJPJN010000082.1 GCA_021324185.1 Terriglobia bacterium
GAACGGCAAAAAGGGGCGAATTTCTTACAGGCAGCCAAGGTTTCCGGCGAACTGGAGCGCATTTTACCCCCGGAAGTCTTCCGAAGCATCGCCTGAACCCGTCGAAAGCTGTTCCGCAATGCCCGCCAACACCCCCCGTGCGCCTTCCGGCTCCCTGCGTCCTGCTTCCGCCTCCATTTCTTCCCTTGACTTGGCTTCTGAAAGCGCTTACACTTTACCTCAGTAATTTCCTCCAGGGGGGACAGTTTCCATGCTGAAGTTGTCTAATGTCGTCGCGGCCTTACTTTGCGGTTTGCTTGCCGGAGGTCAACTCCTTCATGCTCAAACCAGTACCACCGGCTCGGTGAATGTCACGGTCGTGGACTCCTCGGGTGCGGTCGTGCCCGATGCCGTCCTCGAACTCCAGAATGTCGACACCAACGACGTGCGCAGAGCACAAACCCAAAGCAATGGCGTCTATCAGTTCCAGGCGCTTCCGTTTGGAAACTACCGCCTGACCGTAAGCAAAACCGGCTTCGAAAATGCCGTCTTCGAATCCGTACAGGTGCAAACCTCGCGAATTACCGACGTCCGCGCCACGCTCACCATCGGCCGGACGACCCAGAAAGTCGAGGTAAACGCTGTCTCTCCGCTGATCGAAACCACCTCTACCGTGCTGGCCAACACCATCGATACCAAACAGGTCGCCGATCTCCCGGTAATTGGCCGTAACGTAATGAGTCTTTCCTTTCTGGTCCCAGGATGGGCCACTAGCGGCGCGGGTGGCGGCGGCGCCGGCAATTCCAACGGCACCTTCGATAACATGCCCGGCGGCGCGGTCGTGAGCGCTGATTTCGATGGCACCCCCGGCATCAGCAATCGTTTTCGCAGCGGCGGCTTCAACTACGGCACTACTGCCGTTTACCCCCGCATTGAAGACGTCGGCGAAATGACCATTCAGACCGCCCAGATCGACCTGAGTGGCACCGGTACATCGGCCATGCGCATCTCCATCGTCAGCCGGCATGGCACCAATGCCTTCCATGGAAGAGCCTTCGAAGACTTCCGCAACACGGACCTGAATGCCAACTCCTGGATCAATAACGCCCGCGGCCTGCCAAGGAACATTTTGAAACTGAACGATTTTGGCATCAGCGTGGGCGGCCCGATTATCAAAAATAAACTGTTCTTCTTCGGTACCTGGGCGGAATCCATTCAGCCGGTCACCAACACAGCCAGCGTCAGCGTCCTGAGCCCCGCTGCCCAACAGGGCCTGTTTTCCTATAGAACTTCCAGCGGAGCGGTCCAGACCGTAAATGTTCTGCAGATCGGCGCAAGCGGCGGCGGCCGGGCCACCGTGCTTCCCGTTTTTGCTGCGCAGCTTCAAAAAATCAACGGTGTCCTCAATCAGGGCACGCTGACCCCAACCTCAGACCCGAACATTTCCACCCTGAGTTTCCAGGTGCCGGCTAAGACGACCAACTATTTCCCCGATATCCGGCTCGACTACAACGCCACCGATAATCTGCGCTTTTATGCGACTTACTCGCAGCGTAAGCAGAATGGAACCCATGCCTATGCGCCGCTATTTCCAGGCGGCATCGATCCTACCGATTACACCTCGAACGTCAGCAATAACCGCATAGGCGGCCTCGGTATCGATTGGACCGTTAGTCCGACGTTGATCAACCAGTTTCACGCCGGCTATATGTACCAGTACAGCGCCTTCGATCCGGAAAATCAGGGGCTCGATCTGACGAGCATTTATCAGCTAAGTTGGGGTTACGGTACGAGCCTCTTTCAGTCGAGCGTCTATCCGCGCCTGCCCATCTCTTCCTTCTATCCGCTCTTGAGCGCGAATGACACCCTGAACTGGCAGCATGGGCAGCATTCTTTTGTGTTCGGCGCTTCGTGGTATCGCGAGCAGGACCATTATTGGAACGGTCCCGGTGGATTTCCGAACTATAGCTTCGGCATCTCGTCGCAAGATCCTTTGGCGGCGACCTTCACCAACGCGCTAGGCAGTGCGGGGACAACTAATCTTTCCAATGCCGAGAACTTATATGCGGAGTTAACCGGTCGAATTAGCGCCGTGAACATTGCGGTCGGCCGCCCCCTCGATCCTGCGACAAAGACTTACAAGCCGTTTGGCCAATACAACCTGGACGAAGTCCAATCGGCGACCGGAATCTGGTTCCAGGACAGTTGGCGTTTCCGCCCCACTCTCACGATCAATTACGGCCTGCGCTGGGACTTCGTCGGCGACGATCACGACGTCAACGGCGGCTATAGCACGCTCAGAACTCTCGGCGACATCTGGGGGCCGACTCCGGTGGGCGCCATCTTCCATCCAGGACTGCTTGGCGGCGTTGCCAGCCCGCAGTTCCAGGCCGGCGTGCATGTCTATAAGCCGTCCTATATGAACCCCTCGCCCGCCATCGCCATCGCCTGGAATCCCCAAGGTGGCGACAGCTTCTGGGGAAGGCTGCTCGGTAAGAATACCGTGATCCGCACCGGCTACTCTTTGAGGCACTACCAGGAGGGCGCGCAAAATTTCTGGGCGTATGCATCTAACTCGGGACAGTTTTTCTTCCAGCAGGGAAACTTGAGTTCCAATCCTGCGCCCGGAGTGGGTAACTTCACCCCCGGATCACTTACATTCGGGGATCCGCTGCCGCCATACTTTCTAAGTCCGGCAACTTATTCAACCACCGTGCCGGCCGCGAACCTGTTCCCTGGAACCTTTTACGGGATGAATCCCAACATTATGCAGCCTTATGTGGAACAGTGGAACTTTGGCATCCAACGGCAGTTGGGCTCCAGCAGCGCAATTGAGGTTCGCTACGTCGGTAACCTCTCGCTTCATCAATGGCTCGGCTACAACATCAACGAAGTCAATATCTTCGAAAACGGATTTTTGAAGGAATTCCAGAACGCCCAGAGTAACCTGGCTGTCAACAAAGCCGCAGGCAGAGGAAATACATTTGCCAATTTAGGCCTCCCGGGCGATACACCCTTGCCGATTATGTCGGCCGCATTCGGCAGCGCAACCTCATCCAACTTCTCAAACGGGACGTTTTTGACCTACCTGAACACCGGGGCAGCCGGCTCCTTTGCGAATAATTTATCGGGCTCCGGCAGCAACATTAACTTTTTCTGTAACATGGTTGGAACTGCCGCATTTCCGCCCTGCGCCAGCAAAGTAGGAAACGTTGCGGGCGCCGGTTACCCGATTAACTTCTGGCAAGTGAATCCATATGCCGCCGGCCGTGCCGTCTGGTATCTCGATGCAGCCGGCTCATCCAATTACAATGCGCTTCAGGTCGATTTCCGGCAGCGTAACTTCCACGGCGCTGAGTTTGACGCGAACTACACATACAGCCACTCGCTCGGCATCGCTTCTCAGAACGGTATTCAGGGAATGAATGGCCAGATCTACTTCACCGACAGGAATTTCAGGTTGAATTACGGCCCCAGCTTATTTGACATTCGCCATGTAGTTCATGCCAGTGGAACTTATGATCTGCCGTTCGGGAAAGGACGAGCATTCCTCAACAACGGCGGCCTGGAAGATCGCATTTTCGGCGGCTGGAGCATCGGGACTATTCTGGTGATCCAGAGCGGAACGCCGATTCAGTTGCTGGGCGGCTATAACACGGTAAATGCCAACGACGCCGGCATCGTGATGAACGGGCTGACAACCGGGCAGTTACAGAGCATGACCGGCGTCTACCGCACCGGCAATCCATGGGTAACTATCTTCAGTCCCAACCTGATTGCGAGCAACGGCGCTGCCTCTTCGAGCGCGCTCACGCCGCAAACCACTCCTGGCGTCTGGGGATATCGCCCGTACGTTTACGGCCCGCATTGGTTCAATGATGACTTATCGCTCAACAAGGCTATCCCGCTGACGGAGCGTTTTCGCCTCACGATCCAGGCCGAATTTCTGAACGTGACGAACCATCCCACGTTCGCGATCCTGAACGGCGGCCAGAACGCACCGCAGAGTGCGAACATTCAAAGCTTGACCTTCGGTCAGGTTACCGGCGGCCCCAGCGGCGCCCGCAACATCGAGTTCCGCGCGAATCTGGTGTTCTAACATCGGGTGTGATCGCGGCGGCAGTACCGGTCAATTCTCATCGGAGAGGGAGACGCGGCGGGGAGCTTAGCCAATCCAGTCCAGGCGGATTGATATCGGTGCTCGGCGTCTTTCTGAGCGGTTTTAAAGTTCTCCGTTCGGCAAGAAACTTCACTGTGTTGTAGGTTGTGAAAAACACGTTTATTCGTAGATCGGTGCGCAAAGACGCCCATTCGCGCGACCATCGGCTGCGCGAGTTTCCGCCGGAGACCGTGTTCACTCCCGCCATAGTCTTTGGGGCCTTGCAAGCGTTCAATCGGGCGACTGCAATATCAGTGTCCGTCACGATCACACGTTCACCTTTAGGGTGCTGCCGCAGCTCTGGGGAACTGCGTGGCACCAGCCCGGCCGCGTCCAGGCATCCGGTGAAAGCCAGATCATTTACGACTTTCGCCCGTTCCACGTCGATATTGGGAGAGGTGGAATGCGTCCAATGCATCAGTTCAAATCGAAAAGCGATATCTTCCGCCGCAGCTCCCAGCCAGACGTCCGCCTGGTGAGGGTCTTTCCACAAACGCACGTGATGGCGCTTTTGAACGGTGTCCAGGCTTTTCTGATACACGAAATCGGAGGGCACACCGTTTAGCGTTAGTGTGTTCATCGGCGCCCTCCGGTAACCCACTCGGGTCGTGAGAGCGTAGTACATCCGGTACAGGGACAGCGGGGACTTTCGTTCCGCCTGCGACCACCCGGCGGCATGAAACGCGCGATCCAGTTGCTCACGGCTACCAAGAAACAGGACGTTCACAAGATCGGACGGACGAGTTCCCTCTCGCGTTCGTTGGGCGGACCCCTTCAGCATGCGCTCGATTTCAACTCTTTCACCCGCTGAAAATGATCTGATGCCGGCTGGCTTTGCGGCAGCGGATTGCACCCCGATAGGAGCAGTTAACCGGACAATAAGTTCAGTACCGGGGGGAAAATAGATCTCCGGATTTGCGGAGGGCGCAAGGACGGATTTGATGGCCGTCACTGGCACGCCTAGCGTGGGCGCGACAAACAACAGCGGAACTGTTGCCAGGGACAGGCTCGAAGACAGGCTGGCTGCGGGGTGAATCCCACGCACTGTGCCGTCCACATCCACCCGCTCCTTGGCAGTTTCCACTTCGAGGAGTTCCGTGTGGACCGGGATTGCGTTCCCACCTGGTAATTGGAGTGTATGGAACTGATATCGGATTGTGGCTGTTACGTGTTTGAGGCCGAAGCCAAACCGCTTTACGCCATCTATAGACCCGATCAGCTTCGAGCCTTGTGGAACCAGGATCTGTCCGTGGAAGGAGACCGGCGCAATCGCCGTTCCTTGTACTTGATCTCCAGGATGGGAAATGCGGGAACCGACGGGTGTCGACAGACGGATTTCTAAGTTCGTGCCTGCCGGCAAGTCCTGCGCGTAAAGCGCGAGCGGCGCCAAAACAAGCGACCAGACGACTAGTAAATACTGCCTGAAGGCAGTGGCCCGGAGCGGTGCGCGTCGAAGCGCGCTCAGCTTCTGCAAGGCTCGAAATCCATCCTTCCTGGAAACAGTATCACCATTACAACAGGGATCATTGTGAAGTACTTATAATTGAGTTGAACGGGAAAAGCGGTTGAGCGATGCGACTCTCTGATGAAAACCTTCGAGGGCGGACTGTGATTGCCGCAGACGGCCAGGCGATCGGCGAAATCGCTGCTTTATTCCTTGACAGCGACGGATGGCGGGTTGAGTCGCTGCAGGTGAAACTACGCAACGAAGTCGCTGATCAACTGGGTGCGAAACGCGGCATGTTCCACGGCGCCACACTCGAGCTGCCTATCCGCATCATTCAATCGGTCGGTGATGCCGTTATCCTTTCGGTGCCCGCGGCTGAGCTAAAACAGGTATCACCGAAGGCCGGGGACGCCTCGGCCGGGCATTAAGGGGTTGGTGGAGGCGGCGGGAGTTGAACCCGCGTCCGAGAAAGCCCGCCGTGCAAAGCCTACGTGTGTATCCGGTTCTGCAGTTTCAGCGAGCGCCTATAGAGCCGGCAAGAGCGGCGCGCGCCTAGTCCGATTGATCTCGGCGCCGTAGCTCCGGACCGAAGCCGGACGCCTATCCTGCAAAATGACGCTCACTCGCTAACGCGCAGGCTCATTAGCGCGAGCGCGCTACCTAAACTAAATTAGGCAGCGTAAGCAAACTGCTGAGTATTGGCAGTTTTGGTTTTCCGATCGTTTTACGGGAGCTCGGAACCCGACACGCCTTCACACAACGATTC
>JAJPJN010000108.1 GCA_021324185.1 Terriglobia bacterium
AATGTGGTTT
This sequence comes from Terriglobia bacterium, assembly GCA_021324185.1. Classification (GTDB taxonomy): domain Bacteria; phylum Acidobacteriota; class Terriglobia; order Bryobacterales; family Bryobacteraceae; genus Bog-105. The sequence goes on from JAJPJN010000108.1 coordinate 11, forward strand.
CCTGGCACGATTTTCTGGCGTTTGGCGACGAAGTGCCGGGGAACACGATGGGACGTAACGGAAGCTGGGATGCTTCGGCCGATGCCACTACGCAGCGCTTCACTGGTCAGATTCGCGATCGGGGCGGAAGCGTAAGCCCCAAAGGAGCTGAATGAAAAAACTCGCTGTCGAAATTTTCTGCCCAGCGAGCAGGAAAAGGCGAGAAGAAAACATGCAATCGCCGGCAGACTCGGCCGGGCCAGTCTAGAGCGTCTCGAGCGGCAGGCGAACCGTGAACGTACTTCCCTCTCCCGGTTTGCTCGCGACGGAGACTGCGCCGCCATGTGATTCGGCCGCCAGTTTTACAATCGACAATCCGAGCCCGCTCCCTCCGTCAGAGCGGGTTCGCGCTTCAGCGACGCGGTAGAAGCGATCGAAAATTCGACTGGCGCTCGCGGGAGGGATTCCGATTCCTGTGTCCGAAACGGTAAGTACGCCGCTGCCGTTTTCTCTATGCAGGTTTACGGATACCGAACCGCCGCTGGGCGTGTATTGTATGGCATTGTGCAGCAGATTGACGGTCATGCGCTTCAGCAATTCCTCGTCACCCTGAAAGGATAGGTCCTCTTCAGCGCTCCAGTTGAGAGTTACGCCCTTGAGTTGCGCCAGCGGTTGCGCGCTGCGGCAGCAAGCGGTTACTACATCGTCTAGGTAGAGTTCCTCGCGCCGCAATGTCTGCTGCCCGCTATCGGCGCGCGCCAGATCGAGCATGTCCTTCACGATAAGCGCCATACGTTTCGAGTTATCGCGGATGATGGAGAGCGATTCGCGATATTCTTCCGCGGTTCTCTCGCGTGAAAGCGAAACTTCCGCTTCGCCATGCACGATTGCCAAGGGAGTCCGCAACTCGTGAGAGGCATCGGCCATGAATTCACGCATGACCCGGAAGGATTGATCCAGACGCGATAGCAGGGCATTAAATACGGCGGCCAGGCGGCCGAACTCATCGCGCGTTTTAATCTCCAGCCGCTCCTCCAGATTCTTTGCGGTAATTCGCTCAGCTTGCGCAGAAATGGTCACAACGGGCGCCAGACTTTTGCCCGCCAGGAAGAAGCCGCCGATTGCGGCTAAAACGAGAGCCGCCGGCATGGCAAAAAGAACAATCCGCCGCACGCGCGCCAGTTCGTCAGTCAGTTCGCGCATCGATTCAGCAACGGCCACGGTATACACGACCGAATTAATCCGGACCGGAACTGCGGCCAGGCGTTCATTTCTATTCAAATCGGTTGTGAGTGCGTGTTCGCCTGCTGCGAGCGATCCAACGACATTGCTTCGGAGTGCCAGCGCGACGACATCTTTATCGGTTGAGGCGAGGGCCTGACGTCCTCGAAAGATTGCGACCGCCGTTTTGCCGTGGCTCAGCTCCCGGATGGTTTCGATTGCACCTGCAGCCGGGTTGTTTCGTTCTACAAATTCGTCGAAATAGCTGGCAGTGGTTTCGGCGGTGCGCACCAAGGCCTGATCAAACGCGCTGCGTAAATCGTGAGAAAGAGACGAAAGTACGTAGAGGCTGAAACCCAGCAGTAACAGTCCGAAGGCGAGCGCGTACCACAACGTAAGGCGCAAGCGAACGCTACTGAACATAAAACGCTGTGCGCTATCTTAGCCGACTTTTGATCACAAGTCATCGGCCCGGCGGCGCGGGCGCTGTTGCAGTTCATCGTCGATTAATCTATAGACGCGTAGCATGGCCTGCGGAGAATCTAAAATGCAAAAATTCCCGTTCCTGCTGGTGGCATTGAGTGCGGTTTTCATTTGCTCAGGCCAAAGCGATCCAAACGCCAAGCCCAACAATTATGCGCAAAAGCTGGTGGATGAGGAGGTGGCGAAGCATCCGGAAGTCGTCATTATGGCGATACACGCGAAATCGCCGGCAGATCCAAACTATCCCATCGTTGCCTGGTACGGGCCGACGGGCGGCAAGGTTCGCGTCGGAAAGAAGGCCGACGAAGACGACATGCGCGTCATCGACAAGGGTACGGAGAATCTGGAAGTAAATGCGACTGGCGATCGGTTTGAGGTGGAACTGCCGCTGCAGGACGTGAATAAAAAGACGATAGGCGCGCTGGCAGTCGTTTACCCGTATAAGAAGGGAGACGACAAAACAGCCTTTAAGAAAAAAGCAGAGCAGGTGCGCGACGACATGCGGACGAAGATATCGTCAGCGGACCAGCTCAACGAACCGCGATAAGCGATTTTCTGCGTGACAAAGTCGACCATCAGCATGCCGGCATAGTTGCGGTTGCGCAACAGCGGTACTCGGTGGGGGAAACGGAGGATGTTGGCGCAGTAGCACAGCAGCCTAGTTGCGGCTTCATCACACCTGCAAAATCGAATATCTCTGCACGCGGCGAAAAAGCGCAGACGCTGTCTGCGCAATCGGCACGTTTCATGTAGACCCGATATTCTGCCGCGTTTCATCATCTGTATTAGATGCAGAACCAGTCGTAAGGCGGCGGCAGAATGAATGCGCATCACGCACGGTGCCAAGTAGCGGGGCGCCCGTTTTACTGAAATGGGTTCGCATACCGACAGCAGCGGTAAATGTAAGGAAGGTGATAAGTTAGAGACGAGGTGAGGTGCGAGAGTGGTTGAATCGGGCGGTCTCGAAAACCGTTGAACCTTTACGGGTTCCGTGGGTTCGAATCCCACCCTCACCGCCAGAAGAGAATCAATCACTTACAGAAAACAGCCATTTTCAGCGTGCAATAGCGTGTAATCTGTTTTAGAATGAGCCTCAGGCAGTATGGCTCTCAGGCTCTATCGCAGACATCGCAAGGAGTGCGAAGGCAGTCACCGTGAAGGCTCGTTTACGGGCGAGTTCGAGGAAGGGCGTCGCGGCTGGAAAAAGTGTGGTTGCCTGATCCACGCCTCCGGGACGCTGGGCCGGAAGTTCAATCGTAAACAGACTGGGAAATCGGATTGGGATGAAGCGAAGGCTGTAGCAGCCGTTTGGGAAGAAGCTGATTCCTGGGATGGCAAAGCCAAACCTGAACCCGCGCCGCCGCTGAAACCCGCAACTCAGGAAGCCGGGAAATCCACCCCCGCACGTGTCACGATAGTCGAGGCAACCAAAGTTTTTCTGGCCAACCGCGAAGGCGCGAAAATCGCGGCCGCGACATTGCGCAAATACCGGACCTTCACGACGCAACTGACGGAGTTCGCAGATTCACGTGGCTATGTGATGCTCGATCAATTCACATCCGCTGATATCGACGTCTTCTATTCAACGTGGAAACTTGGGGCGCGCGCGAAAGGAAAAGCTTTGAGCAGATTGCGCAGTTTCTTCCGGTTCTGCGCGAAACGCAAATGGGTGGTCGTGGACCCTTCAGACCCGAAATCCGTTGGGCCTGTTTCGAGCGATCTAAAACCGCCCGTCGGAGCGAACCGTGTCGCCAATAAGATTCCATACACTGACGAAGAAGTACAGCGCATCATTAACGCCTGTGACCGCCTGCCCAATATCACCTGGTCAAGCGGCATGGGAAAGGGGACGTGGACCGGCGAGGACGTGAAAGATTTTATTTGGATGATGGTCTATACGGGGTTACGGATTTCCGATGTGGGACTGTTCCATATGAACAGGCTCAAGGGCAACGAGGTCTTTCTCCGCGCGAAAAAGAACGGCGGTGACGTATTCGCCTATATCCCTGATTGGCTGCGCGACCGCCTGAACGCTCGCGCAAAGCGCTATGGCGCTCGCCCCTTTATTGTCGGACGGTCCTACCGCCTTGAAACCGTCACTGACTTGTGGCGGCGGCAAATCGGGAAAGTATTTGAACTGGCGGGACAATTTGACGAACGTCCAACTCCACACCGGTTCCGTCATACCTTCGCGCGTATTCTGCTCCAGCGCGGGGTGCCTGTGGCCGATGTAGCGGACCTTTTGGGCGATGACGAGAAGACGGTTAGGGAGCATTATGCGCGCTGGGTTCCAGAACGTCAGGCGCGGCTTACGAGGATTCTTAAAGACGCGTTCGAAGATAAGCCGAAGCCAAAGGTGCTACCTATGCCTCGCCGTGGAGCGTAGCTGCCAACGCGGCGGCTTGTTTCAGAATGAGTTTTGTTTGAATACGCCTCGCCGCCGGTAACTCATACGCCAATACTCTGTTCTTCTGAATGCCCGAATATCTTCTACGTTGAACGTCGCCAGAAGGATCTGTTCGGATTCGTCGGCGATTGAGATGAGGGTGTCCCGAGGTGTGCCATCTTCTGTCCACGCAACGCAGCTATGAGCTTGAGATCTGCCCGAGCGTGGGCCGGGATAATTCGCCATTGCTACGCCGGCCAGATTTTCGAATGCCCTTGTTTTTAGTCCCGCTGTTCGGATTTCGTCCCATGTACAGGCATTTGGTATCACCATTAATTCGGCCCCGTTTAACATCAGCTGAGTTGCAGCCTCGGGAAACTCCCTGTCCGCACAAATCATTGCTCCCACGCACACCGCTCCCTCCGCGCCTGTCACGCTGCACACTTCGAACGATTCACCAGGGCTGCAATTCGCGTCACACCCGATCTCCGTTGGATTCGGATCTGGTTTCAAGAGTTCTTCCTGGCCAAAATCACAAATAAACACCTTCGAATAATTCAGCACTACGACGCCCTTGCCGTCGATGATGGAAACGGTGTTTCGAGACTTCGGCTGGCGCGTTTCCAAGTACGTTACGGCAATGCTCATCCCCAACTCTCGGGCTAGTGCGACGAAACTCTGGAAGAAGTCACTTTGCCGGTCTATTGCCGCGTCAGCCCATGCACGCCGTCCCGGCCCATCCACCGGACATGCGGCGCACCCGATGTTCCAAAGTTCTGGGAACACGGCTAAGTCCGCGCCGGCGACTTTAGCATCTCGACAGCATTGGAGCCCTTTAGCCAGATTCTGTTTTTGATCCTCGCCATGCGGCGCAATTTGAAGCAGTGCGACTGTGAAGTTCATCCGGGCTGACCCGCGATACTTTCGATCATTACTAAAGAGATTGCAGTTTCGACGCCGGTCCTATTGGGTACTCGCGACAGCAGGGCTTATGAGTCCAAAACTACGGCTCCGGCGAGCAGGTTTTGATTTGCGAGAGGAGGGTTTCTTCAGGCATTTCGGTAGGGCTGGCAAAGTGGATCTTGTATCCATCTGGGTCGGCGAACACGACTTCCCAGGAGAAATTGCCGACCTGTGGCTCGCGTACCGTATGGACTCCGCGTGCCACGGCCTCATAGTAGATGGCGAGGGCATCGCCGCATTGAAAATTCAGGCCCACGCCGTTGCCGAGCTTGCCGTTCGCCAGCAGCTTGTCGCGCGCCGCCTCTGTAGCTTCTTGGAGCATGATCGCCGCTCCGCCCAGCGTCATCCAGCACCAGCGCAACCGCCCGTCAGGAATCCAGCGGTTCTGGATCGTGAAACCAAGGCCGTCAATGTAGAAGGCGAGCGAGCGATCCATGTTGGTCACCATCAAAAGTGGGACCACGGCGCTTACGCTCTGCGATGGACTGCCATTGGCGCTCATATTTAGCTCTCATTGATAATCGCAGACTTTTTCAGATTGGCAGATGTTTGATCCCTGTGGTCGTTGGTCTCTTTCTGCGGTCGGCTCATTGCACATTTAATAACCTCGTATGTATCCTGTGGGCCGCGGACTCCGGGACGCTGTAGATTGTGTGTGCCTTCTTTCGCCCCATGCGAATCTTGATCACACCAGGATCGTCTTTAACCAGCTTGCGTATGGTCTCCCGCCCAAGGCCCCACATGCGCGCAAGTTCGCCAACTCGGTAATGTTTTTCGAATGTAGGACTCTCGACCGACATTGCAGCTCCACCTAAGCTTCTCCCCTCTCCTTTGTTGCCGTAGGGGAACCATTCACACCGGGGCCGAATGCGATAGTTCGCGTTTTCGGCTCTGCAGTGGTTCGCGAGCGTTCCTGAAACCGCCGCTCAGCCGTTTCAAGCCTCTGGAGGGCGTCGAGCAGTTGCAAACCGGCTTCCTGCATTTGATCGATATGCGGCGCGAACTGCTCGGTATGCCTGATTGCAAACCGGATTCGATCCATGGCGACACGCGCCTGGTACGCCAATTCAAATTCCATCGGCGTAGGCTGAGCCTGCGCTTTCGTGTCAATGATCTGCTTAATCTGGCTCATCACTTCCGAATTCATAAATCCTTCTTCTCCCCAAGCCATTTATGAAGAGCGCTGTTTGCAAGCTCTGTCACTGTGCAACCTCGCCGTCTCGCCGCAGTGCGAAGGCGCGTGTTCGCGGCCCCAGAAATTACCGCAGTCATGCCCCGAGTCCTTCGGCCTACCGCGACCGGGATAAGGTCGATACTTCGCAAGTCGAAAGCCATCAGCGCCTGATCGATGTAGTCCGACAGCTCGCCGTGATAGCGCATCAGCATCCGCAGACGGTTGTTAACCTCAGCCGTCAGGCGGAGGAATAGTCGCACTCTTCGCCCCTTCACTTCGGCTCCTTTCATCAACGGCGCGCGCTGTAAGACGTCGGCGTAAAGCTGCTCCGCTGGTGAAGCTGACCTGGGGGTTGGACAGGCAAAGGATTTGCCTGCAATGGCTGATACGGCGCGTCGAACAAAATGTCGCGATTGACGCGAACTGTGAACTGATAACCCGCTGGCACTTTGATCGTGGGTTGCACGTTCATATTTCGCTGCGTAATCATCGCTCCGGTCTGGCTCATTTCCTGGCCAACCGCAGCCCCGGCTGTGCTGCTTACGTTTGGATATGTCAGGGCGCTTTGTGTGTTGCGCTGCGAAAGAGCGAAGGCGGCTGAAAAAGCGCTCGTGAGCGCGGCGAAACCAAAGAGCCGCTTGTAATGGTGATCCACATCGAAGCGCAGGCCGGAATTACCGTGTGCATCCAGGCCCAACATTCCGTTGATGTCCACTGAGGAAGCATCCGGGAAAATGATCCTATCCCAGATGACTTGAACGCCGTCCTGGCCATAAGAAATTCGCGAATCGTATTTGCCGATCAAACGCGATCCCTGTGGGATCAGAAGATAGCGGCCCGTAGCGGTATCGAAGACGTTGGAACTAATCAGGGCTTTGATCTCGCCTGGCAAATCGGAATTCAGGTTCTGCTCCAACACTGCCCGGATCTCCCAACCCGCCTTGATCTCGTAGACGCTCAGTGGCGCGGTTCGCGTTGAGCGTAGATAATCGTCTGCTTTTTGCTTTTGCGCCGCTGCAAGGAAGCCCGCTTTGATTGTTTGCATGTTCTGGGCTTCATAATCGGCATCATTTCTGGAACCGCCGGTTGGAAACGAAGCCGGCATAGTGGTCGGCGCATTTGAGTCATGGCCACTTATCGCCTGAGTGAGCGCCGCGATCCGCGCGAGATCATCGTTGCTCTGCTGTTGCGCAGGGGCGTTCGGCAATGAATCGAACGACGTCGCACCGGCGTCCGATCTGATGCTGGTCGGAGCGATCATGGCTTCCTGCTCGCGCTGATACTCGGCGGCTATCCGCTGTTCCTCAGGTGTTGGCTGTGCAGATACGGCCGTAACCGGAGCTGGGGCGTAACGCGGCTGGCGAATGATTACGCGACCCTGGCCATATTCGCTGCATGGCTGCCCAGTATCAGGATTGAACCGGTACGCCTGACCAGTGCGAGGATCGATGCTGCACGTCCATGCCGGCGCAGCTCGCTTGCCCTGATCTGGCGGCTGCAATTGGTTCGGATCATTTCGAACCAATGGCGCGCTTCCCGAGGGTATGTCCTTCTCGACTTCGCTTGCAGATGCCGTTGCAGGTGCCACGGCTTTAGGAAGACCCGAATCGCGTGCGGCTACTTGCGCGCGTACCTGGCGCCGGTATCCGCCGTATGCGAAAAGCCCAAGCAGAACAATCGCGATTGCCCCGACTGCGATACCCGCCCGCTTACTTACTCTCGCCGATGTCCGCGGCTTCGGATGGAGATCGAGTCCAGCGGGCGATTCGATTGGCTTTGGCGCAGCGGTTTTCTTGGCGCTGTTATCCTTTGGGCTGCTGCTCACGGGCGATCTCCACTTTCTGGGCCTTTTTCCCGGCGCCGAGTACGAGCCGTGCGCGGTCAAACAAGCGGTCCACGATATAGGTTTGCTGCTGGACACGATAGTTGGTCATTTCGCCGTTTCCATCCGGTCCTAAGACCAGAAGCGCTGGGGCCTCACGATTTTGCATCTCCGGGCGCATTTGGATATACGTCTTCGCACCGTCATCAAACACGCGGACTGGCCGGATTTCTTCGTTTCCCCCACTGACCTTGTAGTTGAAATTCAGCTTGTCTGCCGTAACGATAGCGGGCGCTATCTGCGCATCAGGTTTCCGTTCCTGAGCCTGAGCCATCAGGTGCTCCTGCCATTTCCGGCTGTTTGCCTCTTCCGGGTAGCTGAATGCTACACGCGCCACGTACTCCTGCGGTTTTGAAACGAGGCGGACGTAATAGGCGCGCCGGTCTGTAGTGATGAGAAGGTTCGTGTCCAGTCCAGGCTCTTGCGGCTTGAGCACGATGACGGAGGTTGCATCTTCACCCTGCCCGTACACGGCCGGAGAGACGTTCCAGCGGACGGAATCGCCGATTTGCGGCTCGCCGGTGATCTTCTCGCCCGGCTGCAATTCAATCGTGCATACGCGCAACGGAGCGCAGACCACAATCGGCAGACCCGCGCCGTATGCGTACAAGACACGGCCATCTTTCCCTGATGCTGGTTCGTTCTGTTGCGCACGCCAGTTTTCGCTCGCCCGCACAGCTTCCAGAGCTGTGGGGTTCAGCGGAACATCCGTTCGAGGTTGATAACCTTTCGGGACCTTACTAGCGCTGGCTGAGCTTGGAGCTGTCGTTGCGCTTGGCACTGGCGGTGCGGCGGGCGCTGGCGAGTCCATTATCGTTGGGTCTTCAAGCAGGCGGAGCTGGTTTCCAAAGTCGTATTTCTGTAAAATTGGCGGCGGTACACGTTTAACCTGAATAGGCGCGCTCGGAAAGTTTGGCGTAGGGGCTGGCGTTTGGGCAAATGCCTCCATTGATATGCAGGCCGTGATCGCCAACACAGTTGAATGAAATCGTTTCTTCATTGTTCCTTCTCTCCTTAGCCGAACTACAGAACTGTTGACCAACTCGCAGCCGTTACATACAGGCCCAGCGGGTTGAGGCGAGCTTGGCGCTCGTCGCTGGGTGGATTCAATGCGATTGTGAACGTCCCCTTCCAGTGATCGGTAGATTTCACGCTTCCGTAGAGATCACGCGAGGTCTCGATCCAATCCACTTCAAAAGTCCGGTCGCTAGTAGGCAACACGGATTTGACATCGACGGACACAGTGCCCGTCTGCGCTCGCTTGAAAGGCGGATCATTCCGGTAATAGTCACTGATGAAAGTCTGAGCGCTGGAGCCGCTCGCTATTTGTGCATAGACGTGATCGATTGCCCGCCGCTGCGCAATGCCGTCCGTTGTTACCATCCGCACGCTTTCAATCCAGCCCTGAATGACGGCGCGCCGCAAGCGATCATCACCGGCGGAGGTCTGTTGAGCCAAACCGGAGGCGACGGGCCGCCCGAGGCTATCAATCAGGACAACAAATGGAATCACGCGCGAGCGCACGGAAAGCCAGACTGTTCCTGCGGTTCCGAGAAGCGCAGCCAGGGCGCACAGCATTGCAACGGTGCGCCAGTTCCGAGCGCGTGTGATGAATTCACCGTAGCGTTCATCCCACTCTCGGCGGGCGGCAAGGTAAGGGTTATAGATTTCGTTCCCTGCCGCGGAGTTGTTCTTTTTCAGCGCAATTCCCATTTGAATTCGATACCTCCCAAAATCATTCGCTGTGATCAATGGGCATCCGCGGCGGCTGCGCGTGCGGAGCTGCATCGCTTGGCAATCCTCGAAATCGCGGGCCTGCATTTCGTAATCGTTGCGCCGCGCCGGAAAAAGTTCGTTCTACGCGTTGTGCACCTGATGCCAGTATTTCCCGGCGCTTAGGCGCGGGCGGGTTTGGTTTTGCGTTGGCTGAACTGGCCGATTCAGATGCGGAACCGGATGCGCCCTGCGAACTGTCGCCGCCGGGTTCGGCAGACACACTGGCTTGATCGCCGGCACCAGCGCTATTGCCGGGCGAAGCCGATTGAGCACGCGGCGCAACCGGGACTGAATAGGAGCGGAACCCTGCTGCCGGGCGCTGTGTTTCGAAACCTGAACCCGCTAAACTCTCACCGCCCAACGATGCCACTAGAGAACGTACGGACTCTGATGACGCCGGGCTTGGAGTTGGTGGAGGGACCGCTGTGGTACCTCCCGCGACCGAGGTGCCTATCGATTTGGGTCGGCCATTGCCTGATGAGCCTACCGATAGACTTGATGGCGGAGGGACGCTTCCCGCGGCGGTGGTCCCGCCGACGCCCAGCAGTGAGCGGGATGCCGCTCCACCCCCGATGGCGGCACCGCCGCTGGCACCTGAGGCCGCAGCAGTAGCGCCCGCCACGGCAGCAATCGCGCTGGCTCCGACGGAAGCGACCATTGTAGCGCCGCCCACCACGGCCGTTCCGGTAGAAACCAAATCGCCGCCCGAAAGAGCCGGAGATCCGCCAAGCACGGCAGCGAACAGTTTGGGCACTTGCCAGCACAGCGCCATAAATATGAGTCCAGCCCCCATGACGTCAAAGGCGGTCATGCTGGGATTCGGCGAGGTTCCGATGCCGTTCGCCTCGCTGAGCCAGCCATTAGAGAGGTTCAGGCCAGCGGCAATCAGCATGTACAAGATCATGATCTTCACGCCCGTCGAGACGCCGAGGCCGATATAGCGCTCGACGTACGGTGTTGTCCATCGGGAGCCTCCGAAGCCCAGAAAAATCACGCCAGCCGATACGACCAGGTAACTCTCAACAATTGCGACGATGTACTGGATCGTGATTGCGGTAAAGCCGAGTACGACCAGAGCCGCAGCGATCATGACAGCGATAGAGGTCGCTGGATTGGTGAAGAAAGCTGATGTGCTCGCAGCGCCCATGAGCGCCCCGGCGATATTCAGTCCCGTCATGAAAACATCAGAGGGCGCGAGGCCCTGATTGCCGCTGATGCCCGCAGCGGCGCCGCCGAGCTGGCTAAAGCTATCAATGATGGCGGGAATCCACTGCCGGCCATAGAGCAATAACGCATAAAATGCGCCAAGCCACATGATTTTGCGAATGAGCGCAGAAGTCCACGATTGCAAGTCGGACTTCTCCAGCGCCATGACTGCGGCACTCCAGGCGAATTCAATCGTGGCTAGAAGCGCGAAAAGCGTATTCGCGTATGGCCAGATGTTCGTAATCCAGGTGATTCGGAAATTCCGATACTGTTGGAGAATCTGACTCGGGTTGTTCGAGGAAATTTGTGCGCTCGCAGACGGCGCGCAACACATCGCGAGCGCGCACACGCCCAGTGCGATCCAACATGGCCGGAGCTTGTTACTGCGAATGAACACACCTCTCCTCTCTGCGCGCTTGGGCGCGTTTTATTGACCCTTTCAGGAACTATTTCTCAGTGCCAACCCGGACCGAATTTCTTGCCGTCTGATTTCAGCGGGTTCTGCCGTTGCCGGTAAAACACGGAAGCGTTCTGCGCTGCGGTGCAGACGCGTCCTTCCGTTGTCGCGGGCCAATTTGCATCTGCCCGGCCGCGAACCGGCTTGCACATGTCATCGACCTGCATAGCCAGGTCCTCGTGCTTTCGTAGCCAGTCTTCGATTTGCGGGGCGGGCGTCGAGGACAAATCTCCCGCCCCGGCGCGCTCGACTTTGTCCACAATTTCGCTGTGGGGTTCCGGCTGAGTACACGCAGCGCCGATCAGCCAGAGCATCGAACATAGACCAATTCCCGTGAGGTGCCGCAACTTCATGGCTAATTCCATCCTGGACCAAATTTCTGACGGTCAGAAGAGGCAGGGTTGTACGTGAAAAATCGTTGAGCCGCGGCTTGGCTCGCGGCCTGCTGCTGAACCATTGCAGCCTGGTAAGCCTGCTTGCTCGACATGTCCGCGATCATTAATTGTCTCAATTTCATAAGTTGCTCCACCTGCTATTCGGCGATCGTCCCCACGGTTTGCATAGCCTCTAAGCGCCCGGTGGAGCCTTGTAACGAGGCTCGGAGAGAGTTGATGACAGCCTGCTCTGTTTGAAGTTGCCGGCCTTGTAAGCCCGCCGCGCGAAGCGTGCCAAGCGTCGTATCGAGCGACGTTTGTGCCCAGTTCCGGTATTGCGTATAGAACGTACCGGTGTTGTAGCCGTAGCCGGGATAGGTCTGCCTGAATAACTGATCGAGATTTCCTAGCGAATATGCAAGGGCCTGGCCACCCTGGACGATTCCCGCCAGAGCGTTAATATCGTTCGTAATTGCGCCGAAGCTGTAGGCTGAAAGCGCGCGTGTGTTTTTCAGCATATCCGCGTACATATTCAGTTCGTTCGCGAGCTGCTGGCCCTGGCGGATGTACTGCATGACCAACTGCGCATGATTCATCAGTTGGGTAATCTCTGTCGCGAACGCCCCGGCTTGAAGAGCTTGCGGGGCTTGGATCGAGAGCAGCGAAACCAGGACTATCGTCAAGCGCTTGCGCATAGCGCTTCCTCCTCGGGTCCATAAGACAGTCCCACAGAATTTTCGATCTCCTGGTAGTACTCCGCCCATTCCGGCAGCCCTTTGAATCGGAGCCATTCGGCTCGCCACGAGTCGGGATATTGATTCATGACAGTCTCCGCGATCTGGCGCTCCTCGCGCCCGTTGACACCAACCCAGGAAAGTGCAACCTTGCCGATCCCGAAGTTCACCAGCCGGCGTCCCAGATTGCTAACCACGTAGTAGTGTTGTTTCGGGATACTTACCTGAAGGATGTCCAACTCGCGCTCGTTCAGACCGAGGCGCGCGTAGAATTCGCGCGAGCCCGGATTCTTTGCTTCGGCATTCGGCAGCAGAATCTTTGTCGGGCAGTTTTCGAGAACCACATCAGCGATAGGCGAATTCGCGATATCGCTAATCTGTTGAGTTGCCATGACGACAACAGCGTTCTTGCGCCGCATCGTCTTTAGCCAATCCCGCAGGCGATCACGGAAGAGCTCATGCTGGAGATAGGACCACGCTTCGTCGAGCAGAATGAGGGTGGGCGAGCCATCGAGTCTCTGCTCGATCCGGCGGAACAGATATAGCAAGACAGGAATCACGGCCTTGTCATCGAGCTGAAGGAGATTCTCCGTCTCGAATGCCAGCATTCGGCCGTCCCCGAGGCAATCGTAATCGGCGTCGAGAAGCGTTCCAAGAGGACCTGTCACTGTGAAGTGCTGGAGAGCTTCCCGGATCTCCAGGTCTTGCACATTGGCTGATAATTCTGTCAGCGTACGTGTTGGCGATAGTCGGAGCTGCAGGACAGCATCGGCAACGGCGTTTCTGTGCTTCGGAGCGAACCGCAGCCTGCTCAGCGCGCAGAGAATTTCAATCCAACCAACCGCCCACGCAACATCCGCCTCATCGTCAATATCGCGGAGCGGGCAAAAAGAAAGTTCCGATTCGGGACCGGCCAGATCGTAGAATTCGCCGCCCAGCGCCGCCGTAAGCATCCAAATCGAATAACCTCTGTCGAACGCAAAGACTTGTGCTCGCGGATACCGGAACCATTGAGCCGCGATCAGGCCGAGGGCAGTCGATTTGCCAGCGCCGGTAGGCCCAACAATCAATGTGTGACCCAGATCGGAAACGTGGAGATTAAACCGGAATGGAGTCGCGCCGGTCGTCGCCGCATAAAGAAGGGGCGGGCTGCTCTTAGGCATGAGGGAGCTGGGGTTTTCTCGCAAGCCCGCCCAAACGGAGGTGATCGGCATCATGTCCGCCAGGTTCAGCGTATGCAGGAGAACCCGGCGCACATTTGAATAACCATCTCCCGGCAACGACCCACGCCAGGCTTCAACTGCGTTCACATCTTCGATGCGGCAGGAAAATCCGAGGTTCTGAACAGTCTTCGTGACAAGTCTCGTGTTCTCGTAGAGACGCTCGGGATTTTCATCGAGGCAGACGATATTAGCGCTGTATTGGCAGAATTGCACATCGCCTGCGGCGGCAACGCCCATCGCTTGCTCTGCATCCGCGGCCATTTCCTGGGCGTGAACGTCAATCGCCCCGCTGTGCGTTCTCAAAATCTGATCCTTCCAGCCGCGAATTTTCGACCGCCACTTCTTGCGATGTCTGTCGAGCAGGCGTCGGGCTTCCTCTGGATCAATAAGAATTGCCCGCGTATTCCAGCGGTACTCAATCGGGAGTTGGTCGAGTTCGCGCAGTATGCCGGGCGAACTCATGCGAGGGAAGCCGTCGATGGCCACAACGGAAATGTATTTGCGGCCGATGCGAGGCTCTACGCCGCCATAGAAATCTTGGCAGGCGAGTATGTCGTTCAGGTAGCACGGTATCTCGGGCAGAGCGAACGGATGGTCTACTCCGCTGATACACCGGCGCAGATACCGGAGCAGGCGGTCGTAAACCTGCTGCTCGCCATAATCGTCGACGGCGCAGATCCTCCGCAGCCGCTCTGTCTGGAAGAGTTGTCCGAAGATGTTCTCAAACATATCCAGCTTTAGCTGGAAGTGATCGAGGTGACGCGCAGCGGCTCTGTTCACGCTGGCTGCTCCGTTCCCGTCGAATAACCACCCTTTAGCGCGCTCCTCGACTTCGGGCGGGGGCAGATATGTAAGCGTCAAAAAGTATTCGCTTTCAAAGTGAGCGCCTTCTGCCATAAACTGTTGCCGCCGCTCATCATCGATGACCCGTGTAACCGCATCTGGGAATGCGCCCGAGTCCGGGTAGCCCGGAGCGCAGGAGCGGATTGCATCGCACTGTATCATCCAGCCGGAGCCCAGCCGCAACACCTGATTTAAACGAGCGCTCAGCGCGTCCATTTCAGCAGCAGCAGCCGACATCATGTCCGGGCCTCGATAGAACCAGCCTGCCAGTAGAGAGCCATCCTGCTGGAGGAGAATGCCGTCCTCAATCAACGCGTACGGAAGCAAGAGATCCGCGAGCCCGCGAGGGTGAATCCGATTTTCGTTGCGGTGCATATGAGTCACGTCCAGCGCGAAGAATACGTTACGCATGAGCTGAATAGAGCGCTCTTTGCGGGGTAAAACGCCCGATACCGTATGTGGCGCATGTAGACCTGGCGCAGCATTGGATCGGCTTTACCCATACGCTGCAGAACAGCGACCGCGCCGAGCCAGAAAGCCACGGCTAGAAGAATCCCCCAGAGCGTAGCCAAGCTGAAGGCTAGGGCGACGGAGATCAGAAGCGTCACTAAGACCAGCTCCCGATCCCCGCCAAGAATCTGGTTTGGCCGGTTCGCCGACTGGTGAATCATGATCTCTCTGGGCACATCTGCGGTCATGCGCTACACCACAGCCGCGTTCACGCCGAATGCACTCGCGAGCATGGGCGCGGCGAAAACGAGAACGGAGACGACCAAACCGACCATACACGCCCGTCTTCCGAACTCGGTGAGTTCGCCGCCCCAAAGCATCGTGCCGCCCGCGATTGCGATACCGATGAGGCCGATTGCGTATGCCACCGGCCCCGTGAGGGACGTCGCGATCAACTGCATCGGCCTCTCCCACGGCAGATTGCCCGCCGCGGCTGCATCGAGCTTCACGCTGAACGCCCAAGCTAGAGCCATCAGCGTTCCGAGCTTCGAAGCAATACCCGAGCGCCTTGAAATCAAAACATGTCTCACGAATAAACCTCCACGTTGACGTTTCCTCTAAACGTGCTCGACCAGGTATTGCCCGTTGGCGTACCCAGTCACGAGCAAAAGCTCTCTGATCTTCCGGCCTGCCGCGAGTTGAGGCTCTCCATCGATGAAGACAACCAGGTCCACTGCCTCGGCGATCAGTGTTTGCTGCGGAGCGCTGGTAGCCTCCGCTACGAGGCTTTCGAGCCGAATCAAACCGCTCATGGCATCATTGGCATGCACGGTCGCCATGCCGCCCGGATGACCGGTGTTCCATGCCTTCAAAAGCGTGTGAGCTTCGCCCCCGCGGACCTCGCCGACAATAATCCGAGTCGGCTGCAGGCGCATACACGCACGCAGGCATTGCAGCATAGTCACATTGCCGACCGCGCGCAGATCCAAATAGTTTTCCGCTGGGCATTGAAGTTCTGTTGTATCTTCTATCGAGATCACCCGGTCATGCGGTGTAAGGGCCGCGAGGGTATCCAGACATGCGTTTACGAAAGTGGTTTTTCCACTTCCGGTGGAACCCACCACGAGAATATTCTTTTTCGCGCGTATAGCGGCGCGGATAATATCGCCGTGTTTAAGCCCGCGAACTGAATCGAGAAAATCGTCCTGCCGCCGGATGTGGTTGCGCGGGTCGCTCTTCTCGGTCAGAATGCCCGCGGCTTCATACTCGTGCAGTGGAAAGATGCGATGCGGGCGTAAGCGAATCGCAAATACCGGGCGACGTACGACGGGCTGGACAATGCCTTCGAAACGGCTTCCGTCGATGGGGAGCTCGGTTTCGAGAATCGGATGGTCATGATTCAGCACCGTTCCGCGCCACGCCGCAATGGTGTTCAGCGCACTCGACGCCTGAGGCGCGGACATCTCCCCAGCGCGGTTGAAGCCTTTGCCCATTCGCTTGATCCAGACTGAGCCGTCAGGATTGAGCAGAATATCCTCGGTAAACTCGTCACTTAGAAGGGCCAGGATCTGATCGCCAAGCTCGCGCCGTAGTTTAGTTTCCAGGCGGTTTTGATGCTCGTCATGAACAACCGCGAGGTTTGGCATCTATCGTTGCTCCGTTGACGGGCCAGCTTTTGATCCTGGCCTCTAAGTACTAAGAGACGGAGAGGGGTGGGTGAGGGACGCGGATGCGGAGTTTTTTCGCGGAGCTTTGTTATTTACCCGGTGTTATGCAATGAGGCGTTCTGGAAATGAATGCGTACTGGATGCAAGACCCGTTGCACAGCGGAGGGTCCGAGGGTTTCGCAGCTTTGCAGCGGCACGTACACGTCCCTTTATGCCGGCAGCTTTCATTTCGCTTGTGGCGGCTCGATCAACTTCTGGAGGGAATCGAGCCGCCCTTGAAGCTCGCCCAGTTTGGCTTGTTCTATCTTCAACGAGGAGGCCAACTCCCCCTCTCTCGTTCGCTCATCTTGAACAATCTGCGACTTCTGCTCTAGAACAGATTTCAGGTACTTCTGTTCTGATTGGAGCATTTTCTGAGTATTGGGATTCTGCTCCTGTTCCATTCGGCTCTCAAGATTCGTCAGGTTGCTGCTGGCTTGGCTCTGGTCGGTTTCTGATTTCACAATTTGGTTGCGAAGAGATTCAAGTTGGCTTGAAATCCTATTGACCTGATTTTGCTGTAACTGAATGAGCTCAAGCGTGATCTGCAATCGTGAGCTAATCGAGTTTGTCCGCTCGATTGCGAGCCTGAGCTGCCGGACTTCATTGACCAGTTGTTCCAAGACCCGTGGGTCAGCGGGCACTGACATTATCTGCTGAGCATTTAAGGACAAAGGCATAAGCAACAGAAGGATGGGAACCGCTCGATACATGTCGAGTAATAGCCGGGAGCTTGGGAGATGGTTGACACTATCGTGAATAGCGCGCATACTTTCTATAGTTAGCTATAGGAATGCCAAAACGCAAGAACGACATTCTGCAGGGCACATTGGCTCTTCTTGTCCTGAAGACGCTCGAACAGGGTCCGATGCATGGGTGGGGGATAACCCTGCACATTCAGCAGATTTCAAATGACGTATTGCGGGTCGAAGAGGGATCGCTCTATCCAGCCCTTCACCGGATGGAGCAAGATGGCTGGATTACTGCGGAGTGGGGCGCCTCCGAAAACAATCGCCGGGCACGATATTACCGACTGACTGCCAAGGGACGCAAGCAACTATTGGCAGAAGAGCAGAGCTGGCAACGCTTAATAGAGGGTGTCGCCTGCGTGCTGAATTTTGGCGGCTATCGCGCTTAAGAGGGGGACTTAGATGGCACTCGTTCGCAAATTGCGCCGTTTCTTCCGAGCCTCGAAAATGGATGCCGAAATTGATGAGGAGCTGCGATTCCACATCGAAATGCGTGAGAGAACAAATGTGGAAGCTGGCATGTTGTCGGCCGAAGCTCCGTTGGATGCCCGCCGCCGTTTCGGGAATGTTACCGCTCTGAAAGAACGCACCCGAGACATGGACGCACTTGTTTTGATAGAAGCCGCCTTCCAAGACCTCCGATTCGGAGTACGGACGCTTCTGAAGAATCGAGGCTTCACCAGTGTTGCCATTTTGACTCTGGCGCTCGGAATTGGTGCGAATACCGCCATTTTCTCCTTGCTTGACGGCCTAATCCTGCGCCCCCTCCCGGTGCCACATCCTGAGCAGCTCGTGCGCGTGGGCGCGCACAACCCAGGCGATTCGTTCGCTGGTTTGTCGCTACCGATGTATCAAGAAATTGAGCGGACCCAGAAAGTGTTCTCGCAGATGTTCGCGTGGTCTGGTGACGTTGTGCTCAACGTGGAGGCAAATGGTGGGGTGTCGCGAGCAGATATTTGGGGGGCGGATGGAAATTTCTATTCTGAGCTGGGTGCCGTCCCGGAAGTCGGCCGTTTGTTCGGATCGACTGACGTGAATCTAAGGTCCGCTGTACCTGCCCAGCTTGCGGTACTGGGCTATGGATTCTGGAAGCAGCGTTACGGGGGATCACGACATGTGATTGGCGACGTGATCAAAATCGAGGGCGTACCGTTCACGATCATCGGAGTGACGCGCAAGGGATTCAGGGGCATGATGGCCGATCTTCCTCCCGAAATCATCATTCCAATTGCAGCGATGCCCGCGATTAACGGCCAATCCGATGTACAAAGATACTTGAACCGGCCGCTCTCGCGATGGCTGGAAGTGGCGGGGCGGCTAAAACCCGGTGTTACCCTTGCGCAGGCGCGAGCACAACTCGAATCGCTCTGGCCGGCGATCCTTCGGACCACGGCACCGACTGGGCGGACCCCACTCGAACTGAGCAACTTCTTCTCGCTGCAACTGAAAGTGGAATCCGGTGAACACGGAGGATCATATCTCCGTGCCCGCTTTGTCAAGCCACTGTACATTCTGTTCGCGATAGCGGGCACAGTATTACTGGCGGCGTGTTTGAATGTAGCGAGTCTGCTGCTGGCGCGCGGGGTATCGCGGAGCCATGAAATAGGAGTGCGCGTGGCGCTTGGAGCAAGCCGTATCCGGCTTGCACAACAAATGCTCACCGAAAGCTTAGCCCTTTCGATAGCCGGCACTTTGGGGGGATTCGCGTTCGCATATTGGGGTAGTCGCACATTGTCGGGATTTATTTTTAGTCAGACCTTTATCGTTCCAGGAGATCTCAACTTATCGCCAGATTGGAGAATTGTCGGATTCACGACAGCAGCAGCAATTCTGACGTCACTGCTTTTCGGATGGGCGCCTGCCTGGCGTGCCACGCGCGAAGATCCGGCGGCGGCGATGCAGCAAGGCTCGCGTGCAGTTGCGAGGACGACGGGCGTTTTGGGCAAAGCCCTGATTATTGCGCAAGTGGCATTGTCGTTGGTGCTCCTCACTGGCGCCGGACTCTTTATCCGCAGTCTTGAAAAATTGCACGCGGTTCAACCGGGATTTCAAACGCACGGCATGCTACAACTGAACCTTGTTCCGAAGCCCGGTGGCTACAAGAATCTCGCTGGGTGAATTATTATCGTGACCTGCAAGAGCGCGTCTCGAATCTTCCCGGCATAGCTTCGGCATCCTTGACCCATAACAGCCCGGCTCAGAGCCTGGAATGGACCGAACAGGTGCGAATCAGCGGGAGCGACAGTAAAGGAAGTCGGACGGACATGGCGATGATTATGCCCGGCACATTTCGCACCATGGGCATCGACGTCCTGAAGGGACGAAATTTCAACTGGCACGATGACGATCGTGCGCCCCGTGTGGCAATAGTGAGCCGGAATTTCGCACAACGGTGGTTTCCTAATGGTAGTGCAATTGGCCAGCAACTGGACATTGTGACGGAACCGAAATGGCACAATCTGCGGATTGTGGGTATTGTCTCGGATGCCAGCCTTTACGATATACCCAAGCAGAAGCAGCCTACGGTGTACCTGCCGACGACGCAATACGGGGATTATATGGGATACCCGGAACTGCTTGTTCAGACAAGCGGCGCTCCGGCGACTGTGGCCAGTGAACTGCGGAAGACGATCGAATCGCTAGGTCATGAATACGTTGCTTCGATTACTACGATCGAACACGAGGTCGATCGCTCACTGTTGCAGGAGCGTTTGACGGCAATGTTGTCGGCTTTCTTCGGCGCACTAGCATTGTTGCTCGCGGCGATCGGTTTATACGGTTTAATGGCTTACAACGTGACCCAGCGAACGCGCGAAATCGGAATCCGCATGGCACTGGGAGCACAGCGCGCGAGTGTTCAACGGATGATTCTAAATCAGACGCTGGCACTCGCATTGCTAGGCCTGGCCGTCGGGTTACCGTGTGCCGTGGCGGCCTCGCGATTGATCGCGAGTCTGCTTTACGGAGTCTCGGCCTTCCCGCCCACGCTCATTGCTGTTTCGGCAATGCTGCTAGCAGTCGCCGCAATTGCCGGTTTTATTCCGGCATGGCAAGGGATGCATTTAGATCCCGCCACCGTACTTCGAAGCGAATAAGACAATTGAACAAGTCCACCCGCTTTAAGCTCTAATGCCTAAAATGCGGGGCTTGTTCCTGCCGTGTAAAAAGCCGCGCTGCACGAGTGGTGACCCTTGCTGGCGCACGGGTGTGTTGATAAGGTTGTCATATAGCGAAAGGGCGAAGCCGATGCGGTTTTCGGTATTCCATGCCCTGGGTTCAAGCGGCTCCAGGCCGCGTGCTGCGATTGCGGCGGCCAGTGGGCTTGATTGCGATCACAGAGTAAATTCCGCGCGGTGCACACCGTCGCCGTGCAGCCGACAAATTTGTATGCGGACGTGGGTTCTGCAGGTGCTCGTCGTCATGCTGGC
Organism: Terriglobia bacterium; assembly: GCA_021324185.1. Taxonomy (GTDB): domain Bacteria; phylum Acidobacteriota; class Terriglobia; order Bryobacterales; family Bryobacteraceae; genus Bog-105. The sequence goes on from JAJPJN010000108.1 coordinate 21,045, forward strand.
TGTTTTGGCGTATGCCGCCAAGGCGGCCGATCCCGACGCATTGCTGGCACGAGCGGATCACCTGGTCGAAATCGGCAATTCCGTTAAAGCTCGGCCGCTGTATGCCGAAGCCGAACGGGAATTCGATGCCCGCGGCGAGACACGAAAAGAGCTCTACGCCAAATTCGGCCGTTTACACCGCGACGTCGAAACTGGGCCGTATGCGGCAGCCGCGCAGGAAGTCGAACGCGACTTGCACAATCCTGTGGTCCAAAGCGACCCCATACTAAAGATCCGCGCGCTTGCATTGAAAGGCGTTATTGATCTAAACATCAACACCACCGGGGCTCAGGACGATTTTTCACAGATTGCCGCCATTGCAAAATCCATCGGGAATCGGAAATGGGAGAACCGGGCAGCAGGACAGCTTGGCATTGTCGCCGGAGTAAATGGGGATATTGGGACAGCGGCGGTCGCGTTGGTGAAGGCGATTGCGACGGCCGAGGCGCTCCACGATGTCGAGGGGCAGATCTGGTTTTCAACATGGCTCGCGAATGGAATGACTGTGAATGGAAGAGCTGATAAAGCGATTGCTGTTTTGGATCGTGCAATCGCCGCCGTTCCGAAAGACCCCGACGCAGGCTTTCCCGTGCAATTGTATATAGCGAAAATTCGGGCGCTTGTCGCCGTCCCCGTAAACACTTACCCGGAGGCACGCGATGAGGCACGGCGGCTAATCCAATCCGCCCTTAAGTATTCGCGAGAAAACGACATACTTGGCGCGCAATGCGAGCTTTTGAATCAGGCTGGATTGCTTTCGATGGGTGCACAGGATCTGAGCGGCGCCGAAGAATACTTCCGCCAAACAGTCGATGTGGCGAAACGGGCGTACCTGCCCCGTATGGAGGCGGCTGGATATCTGCAGCTTTCCGAGGTGTATGAGCGCCGTGGCGATTTCAATCGAGCCGAGAGTGCCATCGATAGCGCAATAAAGCAGGCTCGGCTCGTACAGGAAGGCATCTTTTTGCCTGTGTACCTGGCGCAGAAGGCAGAGATCGAAGCCGCTCGTCGGAACCTGCAGCGCGCGGATGAGTTGTACGACCAGGCTTCAGATCTCGTGGAGGGAATGCTGGTGAACGCGCCCAGCTCACAGGTGAAGAGCTCGATGATTGCGGCATTGAGCGATATTTACGTTGGACATTTCCGGCTGGCATTAGAGCGGCTCCACGACACGGCGAAGGCATTTGAAATTGCCGAGAGCGCCCGTGGGCGTGCGCTCGTGGATTCGATGCGATATGCAAACAAGTCGACGGGTTCCAGCGGAATGTCGCCGATTGAGCGTCAGATTGCGGCGATACAGAAGCGTTTCCGCGAGGAGTCGTTGTCGCCTGGTGAGACGAAGGCGCTACTGGCAAAGCTGGAAGACACATACGACGAACTTGCTCCGGTTGAGTACAAGAGAAGCCGCCCCGAGATGAAGATGGCCCGCCGGCCTCCGGTTTCTATTCTGGCGCTGCAGCGCTCGTTGATGCCGGGCGAGACCCTCATCGAATATGTTCTCGATAACAAGAGCGAATCGCACGCACTTGAAATCACTTCCGCCGCTGTTCGCGTTCACGCGCTTCCGGGGAAAGCGGAAGTAACGGCCTTGTGCCAGAAATTCGTTCAGGCGATCAAGGACCAAAAGGACCCATCAGAAGCAGGACGCCAGCTTCTTGAAGGCGTCGTTCGGCCCGCTATCACTGGTGACCCATCTTCGCTAATCGTCGTGCCCGATGGCGCGCTCAATCTGGTTCCGTTTGCAGCTTTGCCGGACAGGAATGGCGGAGCTTATCTTTTGCGCTCAGTGATTATTGGTATGGCACCCTCCGCGACGGTTTTCGAGATGTTGAGGACCGCAAGGCGGCAAGTCCAACCGCAGCGCCCGTTTCTCGGTGTGGCGTATAGTCCAGGCGGGCCGGCCGGTGAGGGCGGAAAAGGTTATATCGCGTCGCGCGGGCTGGGGCTGGGCCTTAATTTCAATCTGGCGCACTTGAAACCGCTACTGTTCGCTCGCGATGAGATAGAATCGGGCGCACGAATTTTTGGCGCGGGGAGCATGGTTTTGCCGGACGACAAGGCTACTGAGTCCGCCTTAAAAGCTCTTCCGTTGCAGGATTTTGAAATAATTCATTTGGCGCTGCATGGTTTTGGTGATGTAGTGGAGCCCGACCGGGCAGGGCTTGTGCTCGCCCCTGGCGGTCCCAACGAGGACGGTCTCTGGCAGGCGCGGGAAATCCGACGCTCGCGGCTGGATGCCGATCTCGTGACCCTTTCGGCGTGTGAAACAGGAACCGGCAGGCTTCAGGGAGAAGAGGGAATTATGAACCTGGCGCGAGCCTTTCTCATTGCCGGCGCGAAGAGTGTCGTTGCCAGTTTGTGGGAAGTGGACGATCGCTCAACCGCAACTCTCATGCAGCATTTCTATGAGCAAATCGCGGCAGGCCGGACCGTTGCTGACGCGCTTCGAGAGGCGCAGCTTAAGATGCTAACGGAATTCGGATCAGGCTTTCAGCCTTACTATTGGGCAGGATTTACGGTAATTGGAGATGGCAGGAGGGAAATCAACTTCACCAAAACCGAGCCGGTTGTCGAGCCGTCAGCGCGCGGCAATATTCGATAGGACCGTCGAGAAGGTCACGAAATACTACTTCGATCCGGCCTATAACGGCACGGATTGGCCGCGGCTGGCAAAAGAGAGTCGCGAGCGGATAATTGAGGTCGAAGATGCGGATGAATTCGAGCTCGCGATGCACGACCTGGTTCGGAGGCTTCGAACCAGCCACACCGGTTTTTTTCATCAATCCGTGCGGCGGGTTCCCGCCAGGCTTGCAATTGGTGCGACTTTTCGCAAGGCTGATGACGGCGATGGCAAAACAGCCTGGGTCGTTCAAGACGTGCACGAGGGCGGCCCGGCGGATTTGGCGGGGTTGAAACCGCTGGACGTGCTTGTCGGCGTGAATGGCGGGACCATCACGCCGCCCGAGCAGCCGATGTTTCCAATGGGCGCGCTTGCCGATTTGACGGTACAGC
>JAJPJN010000017.1 GCA_021324185.1 Terriglobia bacterium
CGACCGCTTGGTACCGGGCGAAGAAATTCATTCACCGGCGGCGGTTTCCGCTGGCCGCGGCAGCGGCGCTCCTGGCGGCGATTATCGGAGGCGCGGCGGCGTCGCTGAATTACGCGCATCGGGCACAGGTGGAACGGGCCAGAGCGGAGCGGCATCTCCAGGCATTGCGGAAGCTGAACGAATCCTTATTGTTCGAGCTGCACGATTCGATTCGCGATCTTGCCGGAGCAACTGCCGCCAGGGCCCTGCTTGCGCGGCGCGCGAGTGAGTATCTCAACGAAATTGCCAGCGACAACAGCGCTGACCCGGAGGTGCTTTCGGATTTGGCAGCCGCCTATGCACGCCTTGCCTCAATTGAATCCGGCGACCGCAGCGCGCACATCGGGGGCGCCGCAGAAGATCGCGCGGCGCTGGAGCACAACCAGAAAGCGCTCGAAATTCGCAAGCGCCTGTTTGACGCACATCCGGAGAATCCGGCGCTCCAGAAAGATCTGCTGGCGAGTTTATGGGCGGTGGCGGGAAACAAACTGCCGGCCGGGGATATGCCCGCGGCCCTTGCGCTGCATAGCGAACGCCTGAGCCTAGCAGAGAAACTGTACCGTCAATACAAACGTCCCGATCTACTGCAGAGCGTGGCTGCATCGTATTCGGCTATTTCCGATCTGGACCGCACAGCAGGTGACAATACTAAGGCGTTAGAAGACGAGCGAAAGGCGTTGGAATTGCGGCAACAGTTATTACGGACGAATCCATCGGATCCGCACCTCAGGCGCCTGGTGGGGTTGTCGTTTGAAGGCATCGGATATGCGCTCGCCGGAATGGGCAACTACCGCGCCGCGGCAGCGGAACACCAAGAGGCCGCTGGCACATTCGAGCGGCTGGTACACGAGCAGCCGGCCAACGCGGATTTCGAGCGGCTGCTTTTTGTAGCAGAAAACAATCTGTGCGAGTCGCTGACGCTGGCCGGATCGCCGCAAGATGGGATGCGCCATTGCCGCCAAGCCAATGCTGTCGCCGAGCAAGCGTTTCGCTCCGACCGGGCCAGTGTGCAAACGGAAGAGGACCTGGGTTCGGCCTATTCGACTTACTCGCTTGCATTGAAAGCGACCAGCAGGCGAGCTGAGGCGCTCAGTTGGGAATTGCGGGCACAGAAGCTTCTGGCCGAGGCCGTTGCCAAAGACCCTGGCTCGCGCGATGGAGGCGCTGCCTATCTGGACAGCCTCATTCATCTGACGAATCTTGCACCAGACAAACGCGATGCTTGCCGGTATGCAGCGCGGGCGCGGGCTGTTGCGGATGATCTGGTCAAACACTGGCCGCGGGATGCACTGCTGAAGGAGAGTTGGAAGAGCGCTCACCGGGCGGTTGCGGGCTGCGCGGCCGCATCGCCTTTTTAGAACAACGCGCCGGAGCGTTCATCGGCCGCGCCGCCTAAAGCGTGAGTTGATACGTACAAAATGCTGTATCGCGCTTCCAACCGGCTTTCTCATAAACCGCCTGAGCCGTTGTGTTGCTGACTTCGGTGGAGAGCACCAGTCGAACCGCGCCGGCATTGCGCCCGTATTCTGCAGCCGCCCGGAGCAGCGCGCGGCCCACGCCCTTGCATCTTGCTTCCGGATCCACGAAAAGATCGTTGAGGATCAGAATGCGGCCGAGCGCGGTGGAGGAGAAACTCGGGTAGAGCTGGGTGAACCCGATTGCCCTGCCGTCTACCAACGCTAGTAAAACAATCGATTGGTTATTCGCGAACCGGTCGAATAGAAACTGCCGTACTCGTTCAGGCTCGCTGAGCTGGCGATAAAACCGCCTGTACGCATCGAAAAGCGGGACGATGGCATTCAAGTCCGTCACAGTTGCTTGCCTGATTTCAACGCCATTGCTATCCATGATTGCCTCCGCCGGAGCTAAGGCGAGTTTGATAACCGGGGCCGCGCAAGGCAACACCCGGTTTGGCGCCGGTGACTTTGCCCTGGCTTACAACTGCGATTCCGTTGACGAAGACGTACTCGATGCCGGTTGAGAGTTGGTTCGGATTCTCGTAAGTGGCGCGATCGATTATTGTATCCGGGTTAAAGACTGCGATGTCGGCGAAAAATCCTTCCTGCAAGATGCCGCGATCGCGGATGCCCAAGCGGCGCGTCGCCGCGGACGTCATTTTTCGAATCGCATCCTCGAGCGGCAACACCTTCTCTTCACGCACATACAAACCGAGGACGCGCGGGAACGTTCCGAACGCGCGCGGGTGACTCAATTGGCCGTTCATTTTGGCGGGATCGAGACCGGCTGCGTCCAGACCGAACTTAATCCACGGCTGCTGCAACTGCAGTTTGACGTTGTCCTCGCTCATCAGAAAATACATCGTGGTCACGCGCGTGCGTTCGCTCAATATGAGGTCCATGGCTGCATCCCGCCAGTCCTTGCCCATCATGGCGGCAATCTCATTCAGGCGTTTGCCCACATACTTCTGGTTTTCGGGTTTGTCGAGTTTCAGAATGAGAATGCCCTCGGGTCCTGCGAGTTGCCCCATGTTCTCCCAGCCGGTCTTCTCCTGGGCCATCTCGCCCTTAATCCGCTCCCGTGTAGCGGGGTCGGCAAGATTGTCGAACAGCTTCCCGTTTTCGGCAGTCCAGGGCGGGAGAACGGCGGTGAGGCCGGTGGCGCCTGCAACGTAGGGGTACATGCAGGCACTGACATCCTGGCCCGCTGCGCGAGCATCGTTGATCTTCTGGATGGCGGCCGCTTCTTTGCTCCAGTTGCGCTTGCCCGCGGCTTTTAAGTGATAGATCTCGACCGGAGTGCCGGCTCTGCGGCCGATTTCGATCGCTTCGTCGAGCGCTTCCAGAAGATGGTCCGCTTCGGAGCGAATATGCGAGATGTAGATGCCGTGATATTTGCCTACGGGCTTGGTGATCTCTACCAGCTCATCGGTTTCGACATAAGTAGCGGGAGGATAGATGAGGGCCGATCCGATGCCGAAGGCGCCGTCTTGCATGGCTAATTCCACCAGCTCCTGCATTTTGTGGATCTCATCCGGGGTGGCTTTCCCAGGCGCCAGGCCTTTGACGTACTGGCGGATAGTGGTGGCCCCAACATAGGAGCCAAAATTTATAGCCGAGCCGCGCTGTTCGGCACTGCGCAGCATGGCGTCAAAGCCGTGTGGGCCGTCGAATTGTTTATTGGCACTCTCCCTGCCCACGCTTGCCGTACCGACGCGTGTGAGATCGTTCGCCG
>JAJPJN010000095.1 GCA_021324185.1 Terriglobia bacterium
ACATCGCGCGGGCCCGGACGTGACCTGGTGGGCGCCGGAAGTCGGAGAACAGGTAGCGGTGCTGTCACCTTGCGGAAATCTTACGATTGGGATCGTGCTCGGAGCGCAGTATCGCGACATGTTTCCACCGCCGGCAGATAGCCCCGATATCAGCCTGACGAAGTGGAAAGACAACTCTTATTTGCAGTACGATCGCGCGGCGCATGTCTGGATGCTGAACTGCGTTGGCGACGTGGAGATCGTTGCTGCCGGCAACGTAACCGTCACGGCCGGCGGCAAGGCGTCGGTGACTGCCGCGGAGGCCGATGTGACGGCACCGGTGATCACCCTCAAAGGTGATGTGAACGTAGTCGGCAGCCTCTCTGTGAACGGCGTCGAGATGGTCGTGCCATGAAAGTGCGACGAGGACATCCTTCTCACTAGCGCACCCATTGTGGGAGCCGTGTTGCACCATTAAGACGGAAGCGGATAGTCGGTGAGGAGAGGTGTTAATAACACCTGACTTATGAACGACAACTTATGAGGCAGGGCATAAGTTCCGTCGAGTTGAATCTGTAAACTCATCGAGTCAAGATACTGCTGCTGGTCTGATTTCCTCCAAATGATTGACTCCGATTCAAGGTTCAATTCTACTACTCGTACTTTATCGCCGCGGCTTACGACAAATGAGATGCGATCCTCCCTCTCCTCAATTTTGGGCCACGGTGCAGAAGAAGCTGATGCGAACATGTCGATGTCAGCTGTCACCTGTTCTCGTAGGTTGCGGAAGGCGGTCTTAAGCTCACGCTCCCTCGACCAGTTACGTTCGCGGAGTGATTTGTTTCGGCTGGCGAGCTGAATCGCCCAGTGTGGTGTGTACATCACAGCATTATTTCACGGCAAAGGCGCGCGGCGATTGATTAAATGCGAAATGCCGGACCGCCCCGTCCGAAATACAGCGCCGATCCTCCGAGAACGATGCCTCCCGAACGTGGGCAATCCGGCTGAGGGCCGAACCAGAATCGACGTGGCGCGAGCGATCCGCAGGGGGATTCCGTACGCCTTGTGCCGAACAACTCGGCCCGGTCTTCAGGATATCCAACGGGGTGTGGGATTCTGCTACACTCGGCGGGTGGTTGCCGTCCTGACGCGCGATGGTCACGTCTGCGAGGACGTGCTGGAAGAATATGCGCTTGGACACCTTGCCGAGCCGATCCTGGGCGTAGTAGAAGAGCACCTCCTCCTCTGCGAAACCTGCCGCGAGGATGACGAGAGTGTACGGTCCTATATCGCCGGACTCCGCGCCGCTGACGTACGCCTCAAGGCGTGCGATGGCCGGAAACGAAGGGCCTAGCCTTGAAGCGTGGGCAATTCCGAAAGTCGGGCGAAGCCGTACCGGGGGTCGATAGATACCCCCAGCTCAAACGTGTGATCTGCGCTAGCCGTGCAGTGGCGCACGTCGCCAATGACCATCCCGCGATCCATCAGGATCTTGATTCTTGAACCGGCCGCGGCCCTCAGCGTGGTCTTCACCCGCAGTCCGAAGGTGGATACGTCCTGCACGGTTCCCTTGGCGCGAACGAAGGCGGTCCCGCTGAAAATGGTTACGATACAGGGCTCGCTCACCGGGCGGCGGGGATAAGCGCGCCGCTCTGCGCCGACTGGCGCTAAATGCCGTAATGCGCGTGATGTCCCGAACGAACCAGAATCAGCCATATATACCGCGGAACTCCTTAACTGACGTCCGACAGAACCGATAAAATCAGTACCCCAACGTCGAACGTTCCGACGTCATTTGGCGTGCAATGGCGCACCTCTCCGAGAAGGATTTGGCTGCTTGTTAGCACCTGGATCGTCATACCCGGAAGGCAACGCAGGTTCGTTCGGATGCCTATTCCTTCGGTCGAAACGTTCCGAAGCACGCCGGTCCCTTTGCACTGCTGCACGCCGTCATACACGGATAGCCGGCATGATCCCGAGGCCGGAAAGCGCGGTGATTGCCTTCGCTCCAGACGCCGCGGGGGGACACTGGCGTCGCGACATTCAGGCCGGTTCGCCTCGATTTCCCCGTCCAGCTGTCGCATGCGCCCTCTGTTCCTGCGTCTATCATCGGCATCGATCGCCGAAAGGTGTAGGAAATTGCAACAATTTTGAAATCCGTTAAATGCGTTAAAGAGTATGAACGACGACTTTATCGCAGCCGACAAAAGAATAAAGCTGAAACGTTTCCGACCGGTCGATTCGACGCGCTTGGCGCAAAGAGCAAGCGGCTGACACTTACGGCAGGCCGGTCGTTGGATGACTGCCGGAGAGGAACAGGTCAACCACGAAGAAGAGTGTGATCACGATACTCAAGACCGCAAGCAATCGAACGGCAACCTGCGCGCCGCGCGATGCGAATTGCGATTCCGAACGCGCGAAAACTTCGCAGCAGCGAAAGACAATGTATACGCCGATCATGATGCCGATATCGGGAAGCATCTGATAACCAGCACCATTCTATGCCAGGTTTGTGCGTAATAAAGCAAACTGTTCGGGCCGTCGCCCCCCGGCCGTTCACATGCCGGAATGTTGGCGATCGCGCACGAGAAATCTCGCGGTACCTCGAAAACCGAACGGACCAGACGCCGTTTGGGACGCCCGTTGCCCCGTTGTTGCTGCCGGCAGCGGCTTGCGGCCGGATTCACGATGCCGCAAGTCCGATGTCAGGGGAACTCGTTAGATGTGCCGGGCTATATCCGTTGTTTCCTCCTCTCTCGCGCGGCCTGAAAAGAGGTGCGGGTACGCTTTCAGCATCTTTCCCGCCGCCTTCCGATCGCGCTCAAACTCTGCGATAGCCAGCGTCAGCGTCGACATGATCTGCAACGGCGTAGGACGTGTCTCTTCCGGGTTGCTGAACGTCTTAATTTGCAGCGTCAGCCACTCCGCAAACCATCCGCCGGCGCGGAGTATCGCCAGCAGCGCGGCGAGCACTTCGCCAGAACCCTCATCTCTCGATAGGTCAAGGAGTATCGGTTCATCAAATCGGCGGCTGATCAGGAGTCCGTCAATCTCTGTCCCATCATGCTCCTGCCTGATGCTCGCGATCATGGCTTTCGCTAACCCGGCAAACGACTTGTCCGGCCAGTTGTGAAACGACAGGAACGCCGTCGCCGCATCGCTGAGGCATGGGTCATCGCTGCGGTACGCCTCCAGGCAGGACCTGAGCATTTTGTACTCCTCTTTGGAGAGGGATAACGGGTCGGTTCCATTTGGGTCGATGAGCGCGCCTATCTGGGGCGGCTCTGGTTCTGTTTCATTGCGCTTCGGCGTGGCGGCCACGGGCGCGGATTTCGATTTGGTTGTGGACATTCCATTTTCTCCCCTATCGCTACAATCACTACAACCGCTACGGTACAGTATGCTTTGCCTTCTTGTCAATAGCGATTCCATCGGTTACAGTGGTTATACATGGGGACAGAGAAGCCGTTTTTGAACTTTGTTATCGAACCGGATCTTCTTAAACGGCTGGATGATTTTCGCTTCAAGAACCGCTTCGCGTCTCGCGCCGCGGCGATCAAGTGGCTTCTGCAATGGGCGCTCGATCAGAAGCCCGCCGTGCCGAAGGGGGAATAGGCGCTGTGGCTTGAGCCAAGAGCGAGCGGGAATATGCGCGATCGGTCAGCAGCCCATCGGGCTGACAACTCAAGTCGACTACGAATCAAACACGCGCCGGAGCGGCACGCCGATGAGGTGCGCGGCATTGAGGTGTTTTTTCACGGTGCCCCGGAACTGCGCAAATTTTCCGAGACAATGATTCGATCCGCCGGGCAAATGGCATCACATCTCGACAATGCAGAAAGTGGTTTAGGCGCTGCAATTTGGGGTGCCGTTGGCAGGAAAACCAGGCGTTCTACAGGGACAGTGCAGGCCACCCCCACCCAAGAGCAGGCATATTTCTTGCGGGTCTTCCGAGCCTGGAGGGAAGTAGTGGGCTGCCTGGGCGTGCTTGGCGACTGTGATGAGCACCTTCGCCGCGGACCGGGAACGCGTATGATCGCCAGCGCGTATTTTCGTTTTGTTGTAGTTGGGTACCTGCAGGAGCTGTACATTTTGAACGAACGATTGACGAAGTTCGGCGTACTTATTGAACGCTCTTGGCGCTACATGTCGGCCCCAGTCATACCTGAACTGTTCAAGCGGCTACGTCGTCTCTTAGAGAGTTCATTCAGGGAAATTTTGCAAACCAGAAACAGACACGTTCATGAGCACCGGTTTATTGACGCCGACATTGCAAAGCTAGAGTTGGGCGAGTTGGTTCTCAGCCTGCTTTCGGGGGGGGGCGCATCGAAAGGTCACGAACAAGTTACGTTTTACAAAAATGCGTGTAGAGCGGCAAAGACCAAATGGCTTAAGCAGATGGAAGGCAACCG
>JAJPJN010000037.1 GCA_021324185.1 Terriglobia bacterium
ATTTTCCTTTTCCGGAAAGATTTTTTAGATCAAGCTCGTAAAGCACAAGCGTGTCGTCATGAGTGGCGCTTTCAATCTCGGCTTTTACCGCAAGCTCAAAGTTATTCTGAATCGCGCACTGAAGCGCATCGCTGATCGCATCCCGCTCTTCATCGCTGAGCTTTGTCTTCAACTGCTCAATCTCTTTATCCGGTTTTGGGCTGATCGCAGACAGCAAGAGCGAGAGCAGGTCTTTATTCTTTACCGTGGCGCTCACCTGCGCTGCCACGCTGATGCCGGTGTCGACCTCCGTGCCGCGCAAGCGGTCCACTGCCAGCCGCGCCGTGCTCGAACTGTTCTTCAGCACGGAAATTTTGAATCCCGATTCGATTTTCACTGAGAAATCGACATCCGCATTTCCGGATGCTTTCACCGCCAGCGTACCCGCAACAGGAATGTCAACAGAAGTGAGCGGATTACTAAAGAACTGATATCCTGCCGAAGCTTTGAACGTCAGGCTCCCGCTTCCGCTAAGCGAGTAGATGTTCTGCGCCGGCATAAATTCGATACTGCTAACGTCGCTGAGTATTGCCAGCTCTGACAGCAATGCGCGCGTCGCATCCACCACCGTCATTGAGGCAAGCTGCGGAAAGTATTTTGAATTGCCGATCGAAACGCTCTTGCCTTCTGTCAGGCCCAGCGTGAATTCCTCTACTGTCCCGCTCACTCCTGTATTGATCTGCGCCGAGGTCTCAAACGACAGGTAACCCGCCGTCTTCCCATCCGCCCCATCGGGCAAGCTGCCGCTGAAAGGTTTGAGCGCGCTCGTGCATTCGCCCTTTGAAAGCGTTGCCGTACAGGTCGAATCAATCTTCAGGCTGGCAACGCCATTTACGCCAATTCCGAAAGAACCCTTTGCGCTTACCTTAAATGGCAGATGCGGGCCGGGATTTGCACCCAGCGGCAAGTGCTCAATCGCTCTCAGGTCGACGGCATCAATAATAAATTCCGCATCCGTAAGCAGGCGGTTTAAAAAGCTATCGTCGTCACCTTCATTGCTGGCGCTCATGCTAAACCCGTGCGTATCGGTCAGCTTGATAGAAGACATATTCCTCCCTGGGCACAAACGTGCTTCGGTTTTGAGTTGTTGAGAAATTATGTCACATATATGTGCCGGTAATTAGCCTGCGTAGTTTATACTGACAGGACACCACAGCTAAAAGCCAATCATGCCGGGTGGCCCGGCACAAGCGGGGCGAGGCCATGCCTTACGACAAACACATCTTCATTAGCTACTGCCATCTAGATAATCAGGCTTTAACGTCAGAGCAGGAAGGATGGGTCAGCCGCTTTCACGATGCCCTCGAAAAGATACTTACCATGCGCCTGGGCCGCAAAGCGCAAATCTGGCGTGACAAAAAACTCCGGGGCAACGACAGTTTCGAAGACGAAATCGTCGCCCAGCTTCCCAAGACCGAAATCCTGGTTTCTATTGTCAGCAAGTGCTATGCCAACTCCGACGCGTGCCGGCGCGAATTTGAAGAATTTTGCCGCCGCGCGGGTGAAATTCGGGTCGGCAATAAATACCGAATAGTTAAAGTCATTAAGCTTCCGGTTGATCGCTCATTGCCTCCGCCAATGGACGACATGCTCGGCTATGAATTTTTCACTTACAAAGACAAAGACTCGGACCACCCGTTAGAGCTGGATCCAGTCTACTTCCCTAAGCTCGCTCCGCTTTACATCGAAAAGCTGTATGTCCTGGCAGATGACGTCATCGACCTCATCAAGCGAATGGAGGCTTCCGCCAATGAAACAGACCCTGTTCCACAGCAGCCTTCCTCCCGGCCGCAGGTGTTTTTGGCGGAATGCAGCAGCGACCAGAAGGAGGCGCGCGAAGCATTGCGCATGACTCTTCGGCAGTTCGGTTACACCGTACTTCCGGATCGTCCTCTGCCGAAAGAAGAAGCCGCCTTCGCATCCGACGTTTCGCATTTCCTCGATCAGTGCAGCCTCGCGGTCCATCTCGTGGGCGGTTCACCCGGCTGGATGCCGGATGGCCCCAGCAGAAAAACCGCCGTCGTGTTGCAGAACGAATTGGCCATTGAACAATCGAAAAAAAGATCGCTGCCGCGAATCATTTGGCTGCCCGAAGGGACAACTTCGAACGATGCGGCACAACAAACCTTTATTGACGCCCTGCGCCGCGATGCGGACACGCAGTTCGGCGCCGAGCTGATTCGCGACGATCTCGAAAAACTGAAGAGCCAGATCCACACGATTCTCGAGCGCATCGAATACACCGAAAATCAGGCGCCTTCGCCGCCCGATTTAAAGCTGACGTACCTGATCTACGACCAGAAAGACCGCGAAGCCGTGCTGCCCTTGCGCAAATTGCTCAAAAGCAAAGGCTTTCAAGTACAAACTCCGGTATTTGAAGGTAGCGCTGCTGAAGTGGACCGCACCAAGCAGGAGATGCTGGCCTTATGCAATGCGGTCGTGGTTTTCTACGGCCAGGGAGACGAAGGCTGGAAGCGCGCTATCGATCGTGACTTGCTAAAGTCCAAGGCATACCGGGCCGGCAAACCGCCCTTCGTGCAGATCACCTTCCTTTCCGGTCCTCCCACCGCCGACAAGCAGGAGTTAATCGAACTCGAAGAAGAAAATCTTGTGAACGGTCTCGACGGCTTATCCGAAAACGCCATCAACCGCCTCCTCCAGACACTTCCCAAAGCGTGATCCCGTGAGCAGAATAAGCAGTACTCGAATTGGAAATCCTTTTCCTGGTTTAAGACCCTTCCGCGAAGACGAAGAACACCTGTTCTTCGGCCGTGAGAGCCAGGTCCACACCATGATCGATAAGCTTGCCGCCACTCGCTTCCTGGCGGTAGTGGGCACCTCCGGAAGTGGCAAATCGTCGCTTGTCAACTGCGGTTTGCGCCCGGCCCTGCGTCGTGGCCTCATGACACAGGCCGGCACCACCTGGCGCATGGTCCAGTTCCGGCCAGGCGGCAATCCTTTGGTTGCGCTCTCCCGCGCCTTGTCTCAGGAAAGCGGTCTGTTTAGCGGCTTCGAATCAGGCGTTTTGAAGCTCGAAGACATCGTAGAGGCCTCCCTGCGCATGAGCAAACTGGGGCTCTGCCGCCTTTACGCCGATGCACACCTGCCCGAAGAAACGAACCTCCTCATCGTAGTCGACCAGTTCGAAGAGCTGTTTCGCTACGGTGACATGGAATCATCGCTTGCGCCCGATCCCGGCCAGCGGGCACAGGACGCAACGGCCTTTGTCAACTTGCTGCTTCATCCACGCACTCAGACCGAACTGCCTATCTATGTCGTCCTCACCATGCGGTCGGATTTCTTAGGCCAGTGCGCCGAGTTCGCCGGTCTGCCTGAAGCGATTAATCAATCCGAGTACCTCATTCCGCGCCTCACGCGCGACGAGCGGAAGGCCGCCATTGCCGGCCCGGTTGGCGTAGGCGGAGCGAAAATTACTTCGGTACTTCTCACTCGCCTGGTCAACGACGTTGGCGACAACCCGGATCAGCTCTCCATCCTCCAGCATGCTTTAAACCGCACCTGGGCCTATTGGGAAGCCCGGGATCAGCCGGACAGGCCGCTTGACCTTGACGATTACGAATCGATCGGCGCCATGACGCAGGCGCTCGACCGGCACGCCGAGCAAGCGTATAACGAAGAGCTGCCCACGCAACGCCACCGCAAGATCTGCGAAAAAATCTTTAAAGCGCTGACCGATAAACACACCGACGCCCGCGGCATCCGGCGGCCGGCTAAATTCGGCGTGCTCTGCCAGCTCGCCAGTGCAACACCCGCAGAGGTGACCGAAGTCCTGGATGTCTTTCGCGATCCAAGCCGTTCGTTCATCATGCCCCCGCTTCTGGAGCCTCTCCGCGATGAGACCGTGATCGATATCTCGCATGAGAGCTTGATGCGCATCTGGCAGCGCCTGGTCACCTGGACGGAAGAGGAAGTGCAGTCGGCCCGCTTATACGCGCGCCTGTCGGAAACGGCCACGCTGCATGCCGCCGGCAAAGCCGGGTTGTGGGACGATCCCGACCTGCAATACGCGCTCGATTGGAAAGAAAAAGAGCAGCCGTCACACGTCTGGGCGGAGCTTTACGGCGGCGGCTTCGAGCGCGCCATGCATTTCTTGGAAGAAAGCAAGATCCAGCGCGACAAAGAGCTGCAGGAAAAAGAAGAGCATCGCCAGCGCGAGCTGCAACAGGCTCAAGCACTCGCCGCAATCCAGCAGCAGCGGATCGAAGATCAGGCTCGCGCCGAAGTTCGGCTTCGGAAATGGCTCTTCGCTCTGGCCATAGTCGCAGTCGGTTTATTCATCGTCGGAGCCATCGCCGTGCGCGAAGAGAAGAAAGCGGCAAACGCGCTGAAGGACAGAAGCGCCGCCCTCGAAACCGCGCGCAATGAGAAGGCAGGCGCGATCGAGGCCAAAAATCGCGCTCAGGCGGCTCTGAGAAAGGCCGAAGCCGCAGAGGCGGAGATGCGATTGGAGGCCCTCCGTCTACGCGATGCGAGTCTCACTTCCGAATCGGACCTTGCCGGCATGACTGACAGCCTGCTCGAGAATGCGCCTCAGCAGCAGTCCGCTATGTGGAACCGGATCAAAGGCAGCGCCCTTCTGGGCCTGGGCGATTACGACGAAGCGGAAGAGTTGCTTTCTAAAGTGCTGGAGGCGAATCCCAATGATGCCGACGCCCGAACCTCGCGCGGCTACCTGGCCGTTCTCCAACTGCGCCCCCAAGACGCTCTGCGCGATTTCCGCTACATCCACGACAACATTGACGCTGCCTCGCCTCTCAATGAGGTCAATCTCAGCTTTGCTTACGCTGCCCTTGGAAACTACGCCGCAGCCCGAGCTAGCGTGCAAAAGGCGATAGCCGGCATGCGCGACCGTGTTGCCGACGGCGGGAGCGAAAACATCATTCCTCCGGACATAACTGCCGCCACCGGCCGCACCACACTCGAAGCCGAGGGCGCTACCTTCGAAACCGCTTTGTATTACCTGCTCGCAAACATTGAAGCTTATGCGGGCGGCGAACATTTTCAAGACGCGCTGGAGCTCGCCGACCAGCACGCCCAGCCTCTGCTGGTTCCGGCTCGCAAGGACGCCTATTTCGTCGCCATGACATGGGCTTGGTTGCACCTTCGAATTCGCTGCCCCGATCCCGGAGCTTGCAAAGACTATGGGGCGTTTGCTTCTCAGGCAGCGCTTTGGCAACGTGCTGGCTTCCCGGACTGGGCGGCTTGCTATTACGACACCTTTGAGGCGCGAAACAATTCCGGCAAAGATCCTCGCTACGTGAATTTGGTCAAGTGGGTGGAACAATCCCGTGCCCGCCTCGGACATGCATCGAGTTGTGAAGCGCTTCGCCACTCGGAGTCGAGCGTGCCGGCCTTGGAAGTCGAGGCCAAAGAAGCCAAGGCGCGAAAGAAATTTGCGGAAGCGAAAGACCTCGTGGATCAGGCAATCAATCAGGCTCCGCCTGCTGAAAAAAACCGGCTCTTCCTGCTGAAAGCCGAAGTGCTTTTCGACTATGGCGTAAACGCCAGCCGCGATTACAGCAAGCAACAGGATAGATCTGCAGAAGCCGCCCGCAATCTAAAAGCCCTCGAAGATCAGCGCAATAAAGAGAAACAGAACGTAGAGAATCTCGGTTCAGGCCAGAAGGCTGCAAGCCTTGCTGCAATCGAAACCCGCTATCGCGCTAAAGTCGCCGCAGCTCGGGCAAAACAAGCCAGAGCGGAGGAAGCAAAGCAAAGAAGCGAACTCCAGTCCAAGGCGGCCTTCCAGGAATTGATCCGCGACTGCACAGAGATTCTCAAACGCGCTCCCGCTGCCAGCGTCTACTATCAGCGCGCGCGAGCAAAACAGTGGCTGAATCCGTCCGACAAAACAGTTCTCGATGATCTCCACCGCAGCTTGCGCCTCAACCCTGCTTATCAGGACGCTCTCCAGTGGGTTGACGCATTAGTTCCCGACGGTACGGACGACGAAAAGCAATATCTGCAGGATAACCGGCAGTATCTCGTTCGCTACTTTAAATCTTCGCCGTATACTGCCAGGACACTGCTGCACGAAGCCAAGCTCGCCGAGCTCGATAAGCACTACGGCGAGGCGCTCGAAGATCTCCAGTCCGCCATCGACATCGACCCTGCCAATAATTCTGCTTATGCACTGCGCGCCCGCATCGAACGCACTTTGGGTTTTAACGACATTCAGGTGAAGCGCGATCTCGCCGAGGGATACCGCGAAGCCGCATTAATCGCGAAGCTGAGAGGCGCGAACTCGGACGACCTTACCGGCTTGGAATGGCGAACGCGCTCCGAATTGGCAAAACAGCCGCAGGACGAGCTGCGCTGCGACCCCGACCTCACCACCTGCACAGTAACCAAAACCATGCCGATCAACAGCGAATGGATCTACAGCAAGATTGTCGACACGGTAGACAGTGTCGACAATGCAAAATTCATCGTCGCCCGGATCAACCGTGGCAGTGACGACGGAATCGTCGTAGGCCTGCACGGCGCTGTGTGGGCGCAGTATTCAGAAGAGAATGGGCACGTGCGCCAGGTTGCAAAACTCGGCAATAGCGAGGTGGTTTCGCTCGAGCCGCATTCAGCTCTGGTTCGCATTCAGGTAGAACAGCCGCACGGTGACGGTCTGGTGCGAGAAAGCGATATGGTTCAACTAAGCGCCCGCACTCCTGCCATACAAGGCCGCTCCGCCCTGTGGACCATCGCCAAGTACAACGTGGGGTTTGTGGATTCGGCCCGCAACATCATATTTGATTACGATACGTTGTATTCCAACGAAACACCGGATCTCGATGCGAAGCTCTACGGCCGTATGTTGCAGGAGATCCATCAGGCAGCAAAAACCTACGCCAACCAGGCCCAGCCCGTTGAGAAAGGTAAATTCGCCAAACAGCCGCTGGCTCAGGTGATGGCAAATGCCACCATGGCGGATTTGAAGGATTTTATCGACTACTTTGCCCAATATCCCGGCCTTATCTATGGCAGCACTTACGTTACCGAAAAACTGTACGCCGCCTGGGTCGGTATCGGAGCGCCGCTAAAGTAGCTGGCGCACAAGCGGATCAAAAGATCGATCGTGCGGCGATTGTCGGTGTGGATAGGAACGATGCCCAACTGGTATCAGGCGAACTGACAAACAATTCCGAGACATAGGCGAATTGCCCGCTACTGAGCGGGATAATGCTCGAGAAGTTAGCCACCTGGTTGCCCGTGTCAGTCAGATATCCCGCAACAGAAACGTTTCCGCTCGAATCCATGTCGGCCGGCACGGGGTTACCCAGATTACTCGAATGCACACTCGAATTGCCAATCACAATACGTCGCGTGAATACAATTTTATTGAGGTTCGGACAATGCGTCGAATCGGCCTGATACCCTCCCGTGGTGCACGCTGTTGAATCAACGTACATCACGGTGGACAGAATCTCCACGCCATTACCGCCGTTCGTTGACATATTCAGGCCGATCGCCAGGCTCACAAAAAGATTTTGATACGTGGATTGTGAAAAATCGATGCCGCTCGCATACATATGCCCGGCATCCCGGCAAACCTGCGTGACCTGCACTGCACGAACCAGATTGAACCCGATCACCGCCGTTCCCAGAAACAGCGGCAGCCAAAAAAAAGTGAGGCAGAAGGCGAACTCCATAATCGCCATACCGCTTTCGCCGTGTCTGAATCGCGTTTTTCGAGGCACTGCCACTTACTCCGAAGGTGGGGTCTGGCCCGTTTCCAGCACGTCTGCCGCGCCCGCCGCCAATGTGGGCGTCCATGCCACAAATGTGCCAAGGTGCGGGCCATTGGGCTGCCAAACCGGAATCAACGTCTTGATGGTGATGGTGGCCGTCACTTTCAGTACATTACCCGCATTGGTAGCGCCGGGTTGCCCCGTCACTTCGCTCATGGTCGTAGGAGAGAAATACTGCACCGTGATGGTGCCGTTATTGGCAGTACTGATGAAGCCCACCGACATGCTCGTGACGAACTGCTTGATGGCATTATCGAGCCCCGAGCTAACCGGCCCCGTAACACCATACCGGACACCCTCCCGAACTGCCTGCTGTACGGCGGCCCAGCCAAAAATCACCCACGCCAGCTCGAACGACATGAATAGTAATCCGATAAGCGGGATAAAAAGAAGCGCAAATTCCACCAGACTGGCACCGCGCTGGCGGCGTTTGCGCATGACGATAGACATACAACAGAATCAGATCGTCAGAAACGCCGCCGAAGTTTAGAGACGAATCGTCTCGCGTCGCGTATTCGCTGCTAAATCCGGCTTACGCCTTCGCCTTAGCCCTGGCCGTCCGGTGTCGGAATCCGAAACCGCCTACTCCAATGAACCCCAGGAGCAGGAGCGCATACGTGCCCGGTTCAGGAGCGGCCAGAATATCGTTGTACGCCGCCGTTGCCAAAAACGAGTCCGCTTGCGTAGTCGGATGCTCATCATCAAAAAACAGATACGTGTTGGGATTACAGCCGGGCGTTTGAATGCATTCGCCGGTCACATTGGAAAACCCGTACGCGCCCGGATTCGCCAGCAGGGTAAAAAACAACGAACTCACGTCAACTGGTATTACCGTGATGCCCTGCGCTCGCAGGCTGACGATATCCGCGTTCCACTGCGCGTTGAATGCCGCGCTCGCCGCATTCAGCGACGCTGCAAAAGCCGCCCCCTCCGGTGTATCCCCGAGCGGCGGCAGATCCGGCCACAAAAAATACTTTCCGCCGGCCGCCCCCAACTGCTGGATTTCCGCCATGACGTTATTGGCCGCCGTTGTCGGGCTGATCCCGCTATGGCCAATGTCATTCGCGCCGCCCCACAAGGTATAAAGCGCATTTGGCAGTGCGTGCCCACCCGTTGCCGTCAGGTAAGTGTTCACCTCGGTTTGCATGCTTGGAATAGAGACACCTGGATAAACGCTTGTATCTGGAGCTGCCGTATTCGCGCCGCCCAAAGAAAAATTAGTACCGTTAGTACCCGGAATAAAGGCCGGTGCGGGGTCCGGTAAGCTCATCTTCGCCGCAAGCTGATCGATCCACAGTCCGCTCGGGCCGGAACCGAATTGAGGATTCGTGAAGTAACCGACCGTCTGGCCCGCAACGGTTCGAGTCGCGTATCCTGGCCCCGGTATATTCAGCCCATACAAGCTTTGCGCTAGATACGAGATGTTACCCGGGTCCGACAAACTGTCTCCAAACGAGACAATTTGATTAAACGTATTGACTGAGATTCCGAAAGCAATACCGCAGGGCGCCGCCAGCGCCGCCACACTAAGAATAAGAGCCTTGAAGCGCATATTCATATGGATAAGCGCGGCGGCGAATCTACTACATACAAAATACAGCCCTACCAGTTCATCTGGTCCATCCGCGACAGGATGCGCCTCACGTAAGCCGTCACGCGCCCGGGTTTGCGGCGTAGCGGCGACGGCAAAACCGACGCTAGCTGCGCCGCCTGCAATCGCGTGAGGTTTTGGGCCGGAATGCCAAAGTAAGCCCGCGCTGCCGCCTCGGCGCCAAAAATTCCGCGCCCCCACTCAATCACGTTCAAATACAGCTCGAGAATACGCCGTTTCGAAAGTATCCCTTCGGCGAGGGGAACAATAGAAAACTCGACCGCTTTGCGAATAACCGATCGATTCGTCGATAGAAACAGGTTGCGCACTAGCTGCTGCGTGATGGTCGAGGCGCCGCGTTCCCGATGTTCCTCCACGTCTTCTGCAATCGCATCGCGTATCTGGTTCCAGTCGAAGCCGTGGTGTTGATAGAAACGCGCATCTTCCGCCGCAATGACGGCGTGCTGAAGATTAGGCGAGATCCGGTTCAGCGGCACAAACTCATACCGTTTCCTGTACGGTTCACCATCGAACCACGAACTCACTCGCCGCTCGATTTGCACCGCAGTAAAAGGCGGATTCACCCAGTGCAGCATCAGCAGCGTGCCGGCCACGCCCGTATAGAACAGTCCGGCCGCAACCAGCAGGATTAAAACGAAAGAACGAAGAAGCCCGCCTCGCCGGCGAAACCTGCTCGATGCCCTGTGTTTCCGCGCCATCGTCTAAGGTAGCAACCGAACAGATATAGTGGTTAGACCTTGAAAGGGGAATATAAAATGCCGCATTTTCGGCTGATACTACTCGTGTGCGCTGCCTCGGCGTGCGCGGGAAGCTGCGTAGCGCAAGACACATCCAGTCCTGCTGCTCAGGAAATGATTAAGAAGCCGCCGGTTCCACCGGCCTCATTTAAACCCGCGTGCGCACCGCCAAATTACCCATCGCCGCCTCCCAAGACCCCGCCGGCTATCGATAGCCAATGTGGGCTGCAAGGGTCTGGCGGCGAAGAAGCCAACCAGAACATGGCCAAGAATAACTTCTGCGCCACCGGAACCCCACTGGATATGACTATCGACGATTTCACCAATCTGCAAACCCAAGTCAATGATGATCCGGCCATTCCCTTTGGCAACGGATCGCAGAACGGCCGTCCCAAAGGGCCCGCTACCGACCGCGCGCCGCTCCAGGCACTGGGGGAGGGAAAGCTTGTCAGGATGCAGGCTTTTCTCGTGCTTGCTAAACCGGAAGGCATAGAAAGCGTCAACTGCGGCACTGCCGTTTCAGACACGCCCGCATTTCACGACATTCACATCGAGTTCGTTAGCGGCCCTGACGTAACCGATGAATGTAGCGGCGTGGTCGGCGAAATGATCCCGCATCACCGGCCTGATTCATGGACGGCCGATAACGTTCACAGAGTTCTTGTTGCCAAGCTCCCCGTACGTGTCACCGGACAGCTTTTCTTTGATTCCAGCCATTTCCCCTGTCACAATGGTTCGCCTGTAGGAGACAATCCCAAACGAGCCTCACTGTGGGAAATCCATCCCATCTATCAGTTCGAAGTCTGCCCCACCGGGGACTGCAGCACGGGAACCGGCTGGCAACCACTCGATCAGTGGGTAAGCAGCAACCAACACAAAAACGGAAAGAAGTAAAGTCTTCTGAGTCTAGTTATAGACCTCCCGGCGGTGCGCAACCCGCGTCACGCTCACGATCCTCGCGGCATCGTCGATGTGTATACGACGCGCCAGTGACCGACCCCGACGCGCCAATGGTCTTTGTAGCCCTTCAGCTCCTTGCATCCTGTGGGCCGTGGAGTTTCAGCCAGAGCCTCAATCTTGGCCATAACGCGCGATAGCGCACCATCCGGCAATGCTTCGAGTTCCTTACGCGCGGACGGCTTTACCTCGACTGTATAGCTAGCCATGCAGGCGACCGGGTTTTACGAGGACCGCTTTAATCTTTTCGATCGGTATTCCCTTTTCCTTGCGGCGCGATTCCGAAATCAGCCCGTCCCAAAAATCCTCCAGTACCGCGCCGTATTTTTTCAGATCGATTTGAACGGCGACCTTTCGGCCCTTCTCATCGGTGACAAACTGGATACCGATCATAGGGCCATTATCCTTCAGGCTGGCCAGCGTAGTTTCCTGCTTCTTGGCTTCCTGCCCGCTCTTTGGGGCCGGGCTTTCCACCCCGCCGCCGCCTTTCCAGCCGGCACCTAATGCCTGCTTCGGGCTTCCCGTTGTTGTGGGGTCAGCTTTTCAGCCCGCCCCCGCCTCGGTCTCCCCGTGGACCCACGCACAATCAGATCGCCCTTGATCACCGTCGTATTCTCCGGCATCTCCCCGCGTAACAGCGCCAGCAACTGCTGCATCGCTCGCCGCCCGATCTCTTTCTTCGGCTGGCGAACTGTAGTCAACGGCGGCCTCAATTGGCTCGCGAAGAACAAGTCGTCGAAACCCACAATCGATAAATCGTGCGGGATCCGAAGCCCCTCCGCCTCCGCATGTTCCATCACCCCAAGTGCCGACATGTCGTTGTAGCAAAAAATCGCGGTTGGTTGCCTGTCCCGTGCCGCCGGCGCACCCATCAGTCTCGCCGCTGCGGCTTTCGCCCCCGCCGGTTTGCCATCCCCGCGCGCGACCAATTCCTCGGAAAAAGGCAGTCCCGCTTGGCTCAACGCTTTTTTATATCCCTTCAGCCGCTCGGCATCGGATTCCAGCCCCAGACGATCCCCGATATACGCAATGCGGTTATGTCCAAGCTGGATCAGATGCTTCGTTGCCTGATACCCGCCATCTACGTTATCTATCGTGACCGTATGCGCGAACGTGCCCGGCGATTGATTGTTCAGCAGCACAATAGGAATCTTCATTTCGCCCAGCAACGGCATATAAAGCGAGCCCACTCGCGAGGAAGCAACCAGAATCCCGTCCACCCGCCGCTCCTGAAACGAGCGCACAACCGCCAGTTCCCGGTCCGGATCGGCCTGCGATGTCGCCAGAATCACCGAGTAGCCGCTCTGGTTCGCGGTTTCCTCGATCCCCTGTACCACCTCGCCATTGAAGGGGTCCGCAATCGAGGTAACCACCACCCCGATGGTCTGCGTTTTTCGGGTAACCAGGCTGCGCGCAACAGCACTCGCCGAATAGCCGTGCTCGCAGGCAATTTGTTGAATTCGCCGCGCCGTTCGCTCCGGAATGAGCGGGCTGTTTCTCAACGCGCGCGAAACGGTCGAATGCGAAACTCCTGCCAGGCGCGCGATGTCCTTAATCGAAACGGGCATGGCTCAGGCAGACGGCCAGCCTCTATGGCTGGCTCAGCTTCTTGAAATACTCCGACACCGCGTCCCGATACTTCTCCGGCGTATTTTCCGTTGCTCCCGTGCGTGCTCCTTGCGCTTGCCCGCCGGTAATCCGTTTGTTCAGCTCCACCTCTAAACGTTCCAGGCTGGCGGCCGCATCATTCCGGATGCGCTCGTCGAGCAGACCCGCCTGCGCGCCCGTCAAATGATGCAGATTCCAGATCGCGCCATCAATGTATCCGCCCAGCGCGCGATCGCGTGGATCAATCTGCGTACGCAGCCAGTTCAGTTGGCCGATCGCCTGTTGCACGCCTCTACGATCCAGTTGATCGCCAGGACCGCCAAGCGGATTCCAGCCGCCGTTCGCGCTCTGTTGCCCGCCGTTCTGTTGTCCCTGTTGCGCCTGTTGTCCCCGCTGCCCGGGCTGGCCTGGTTGCCCCTGCTGGCTGGCATCGCCGCGCTGCAATTGCTCGGATTGCCTCTGCAACTGCTCGCGTAAATCGCGCAATTGCGACAGCGCCTCCAGCGCCTTGTCATTCTGGCCCGGTTTACCGGCGGGATTGCCGTTCTTCAGAGCATCCTGCAAGTTCCGCAGCTCCCGGCTGAGCTGATCGAGCCCGGCCGTTACGTTGTCTTCCATGCCGACGTTCCGGTCGCCATACCCTTGCCGTAGCCATTCGGCATCTTTTTGCATTCGCAGCGCCAGCTCTTTTTGCTCGGCATCGGAAAGCGCCTTGCGCATCTTTGAGGACGCATCGGGCTGCGTGCCCGCCATCGCCTCGGCCTGCTGCTGCATCTGCTTCTCTAATTGCTGCAGCTCTTCACCCAGTCTTTCCTTTTCCACTGCGAGCGCCTTTTCCTGCTCCGTCGCTGAACGCACCGGCTGCTGGAACTGCCAGTTGCGGCGGCGGAATCCGTAGCCATAGCGCGAGCTGTTCGGATCGTTCATCTCCGGCATGTCTTCAGCGCCGCCAGTATTTGCCTGCTGCTCGTACCCGTTGCGATTCCGGAACCCCTGTGAGCCATTGCTGTACATCTGCTTCATGCGTTCGGCAATCTCGCGTTGCGCATTGGCAATATCCTGCGCGCGTTTTGCCATATCCGAAACGGACGTGCCCGCCTGCTGGTGCAGCATGTTGCGCAGCATCTCTTCGGCCTGCTGCAAATCCGTGGCGGCCCGCTGCTCGGCAGTGGCATCATGCTCGCTGACCGCTTTGCGCATCTCCTCTTCAGCGCGTTGCAGCGCCTGGCTGGCGCGCTGCATGGCCTCTGCAGTCTGTCGGTCCCGTTGCGCATCCTGCTGCGTTCTCCCGTTCGCCGCCCGGCTGTTCGACCGCGAACTCTGCGGCGATGCCTGCGAGTTCAGTTGCGCCGATTGCGAAGAAGATGACGACGAGGAAGAGGACGAACTCGACCGGCCGTTCTGCTCTTGACTGTTCTGCTGCTGCCCTTGCGAATTCTGTGCCATTTGCTGCATCTGTTGCCGCAGTTCTTCCGCTTCCCGCCGCAACTGTTCCTGTTGCCACCGCTGCTCAAATGCTTGCTGCGTCTGGTTCTGCGCTGCTAACTCCTGTTGCCTGCGCGCCAGCATCTCGAGCTTCTGAAATGCTTCATCCAGCGCCTTCTGCTGATCGTTGCCCCCGCCCGAATCGGCCGATTGGCCGGTTTCGTACTGATTCTTGCTCGTGTCCAGCTCCAGATCGAACATCCGCGCCAGGTCGCGTTGCGCGCCCATGCCGCCTCCGCCCCCGCCGTTCTGCTGCCCGAATGCTACCTGGATGTCGCGGAACAATGATTCCGCTCTCAGTAGCGATTGCAATGCCTTTTCTTCAGTAGGCAAGGCATCGTGCCACTTGCCCGGCTTCAGTTGTCCCGCCGCGTCATTCATCTGCCCGGACGCCTGTGTCATCAGCTTCGAAAATTGCTCGAACTGCGATCCCGCCGAAGAAAGCTCACGGCTGCCCATTCGGTCTGCCAGCGTCTTGGCCTGCTCGCTTAGTTTCCCTTCGGCTTCTGAAAGGAAGCGCGCATTTTCAGCCGCCGATGCGTGTGTCGCTCCCATCATGCCGGGGAAAGATGCATTCCCATTCAATTGATTAAACGTAGCCGCGATGATCTGTTTCTGGCGCTCGGAGATGTTGTTGTCCTGCTGCCCCATTCCTCCGCCGCCACCCCCGCCCATCTGCTGCGTCTGGCTGAATTTCAAGTCGAACGGCTCGGCCGTGGCAAACAGGATTTCGCTCCGTGCGGTCTTCGTGGCATCGCGAGCCGTCGCGTAAAAACTCACTACGTCGCCCGGAACCACTTTGAAATTCTCAAAGTAAAGCGTGTGGCTTCCTTGCGCCTCCTTCACGCCCTTCTGTTTCAGTAACGGCACACTCTGTTCCTGGCCGCCATTCACCGAATAATGCAACTGCAGATCTTCCAGGCCAAAATCGTCCGCGGCCTCTACGCTCACCGGCACTTCTTCAATCGGACTGACATGCGCATCGTGTCCGGGGCGCGAGATCTTCACCGTCGGAGGCTCGTCTTTCTTTGCCTCAATAAAATAGTCGTCGCTGATGCGCACCGCCTCGCCGCCGTCCAGCGCCGCAATGTGATACGACCCGTCTTTTTGCACCTTGACGTGCGCCGTCAGCCAGCCGTTATTTCCCGCCGCCAGCGATGATTTCGTCCCGTCATCGACCAATAGCTCTCCGTGCTCCAAAGGCCGGTCGGTAAGAATCGAGATGTCCGCCTCCGTCCCTTCCACCGCTCGAATGTCGCCGCCTGGGTCCTGCACTTCGTCTCGCAATCCCAATCCCGCAGGATAATGCAGCGCCACCTTCACGCGCTTCACTGCGGGCAAATCCTTCACGTTGATCTTGAAGTGCTTCGATTGCGCCGAATCCGCTTGGACGTAATACTCGACCGGCTCTGAGAGCCCCGCAAATAGAAACTGATATCCGCTGCCATCTTGCTTGGGCTGCATAGCGGTTTCATCCCACTTCAGCGCCGAACCGTACTTGGCGAAAAGCTTCACGCTGTGCGCCGAAAATCCAAGCAATTGCGCCGTAATGCGCTCGTCCGACCTGCGCCGGATGGTTGCATCTCCCGGCTTAACGGAAATGTCGTACAAAGGCCGCTTCTCAGCACTCGCGCTGCCCGTCCACAACAGTGAGGCGCCATAGCCCCAATAGCCCGGACCGGCAACAATGAGCCAGATCAAAACCGCTGCCGCAACCGCCCCCGACCCCGCAAACGCAATCAGCCTGCGCGCCGGGCTCAGCCGCTCCGGTTCGTTCTCGCGTGCAAGCCGCAGCGCATCTTCGGCCACCAGCTCCGTAAATGGATTCGATGGATCAGGCCGCTCCGTCACCGTCAGCAGCCGCTGCTTGAACTCCGGTACCTGTTGTTCAGCCAGGCGTGTAATGCGCCGCCGGTTCAATCGCAACAAGGGCAACGCCAGCGCGAACGAGACCGCAACAGCCAGCACAACAAACAGGACAATGCGCAACGGCAACACCACCCCCTGCGCGAACTCGTAGCGGTTGCTGATCCAGACCAGCACCACCGTGAGTAGCAACGCAAGCCCCGCCACGCAGGCCGCCCCGCGTGAGGCCGCAAAAAGCCGTAGCCGCAATTCCAGGCGTCGCAAATACGCATTTAGTTGCTCGAGCGCCGTCATGCTGTCTGCCTTTCTTCTCTTAAGTACCGGACTGCAAAAATAGACTCCACCAGTGCGGCAAGCAGAACCAGCGCCAGCGCGTACCGCCACAGGCTCCACGGCCGCGTCAGTTGCTCACCGGTCCCGGTCTCCTGCGAAGGATTCCGGTCACCGGATGCCGTAACTCCAGTATTGCGCCATAAATCGAGATTCTCTTGGGGCGCCGTCGTCAAATCGGATTCGCGCCGATCCGCATGCACCGCCACCAGCATCCGGCGGCCGTCTGCCCGCTGAACGTCATAGAATCCGTTTTGCGAAAGCTCGAACGTCAGCGCTTTGGTCGCCTCGGCCAGCGAAAGCTCGTGTTTGCCATCCGGGCCAATGACATCCGCTGCCGTGCTCTGGTCTTTTGTGTGCCGCAGCGTCACCGGCGTGCCCGCCGTCACGCTGGCGCTCGCATCATCGAGGCCCGCCAGATAGTGTCCGGACTGCACCACAAACGGCACAAAGGAGCTATGCAAGGGCAGGTCGCTCGTTGTGTTATCGAGTGTAGAGGCGAAGATCAGCTCCCGGCCTTCGCCCATCCCTTCTTCGATAAGCAATGGAGACCCGTTCGCCAGTTTTGCGATCACTCGCGCGCCTGTCTTCGGCGTAATCCAGGCTGCCGGGGAAAACTGCACGTTGGCAAAATGCCCGGTGCCTGCAATGGCCGGGTGCTGCTCATCTACAAATCCGGCGCCTTGAATCTGATGCGTGCCGCTGATGTGATCGCCGGATAACGGAACGCGCCCGGCGGAAATCGTGTTCGGTCCAACCGCAATCAAAACAGCGCCGCCGCGCGATATGTATCCGCATAACGCTTGCGCCAGATCGCGGCTCAAATCGCCGGCATCATTCAGAACCACATAAGCATATTTGCTGAAATCCACATGCCCGGCCTGTTCAATCGAAAGCGGCTGCACGATTAGGCCCGAATCCGGCGTCGAATCGATGGCTGATTTGTAATAGAAAGCCTGCTGCGGCCGGTTGCCGGCGTAAAGAAACAGCACCCGGCTCGGATCCGATCTCGTGACGGAGAAGGGAAATGCATCATCCTGCGGCAGCTCATCGGAAGGCGTAATCCGCACTTCGCCCCGGTGCGCTCCGTACGGCACATCAAAGCCGGTAAATTCCACCTCCGCCCTGGAATTCGCAGCCACGCTCACCTGCTTCGACGCCAGCGTCCTCCCATCCAGCAGCAGCGAAACCGTCCGCACGGCCGCAGGCGTCTGCCACCCCGCCACCGTCGCAGTCAGCCGCGTCAGCTTCGGATCGTAAACATGCGCCGAGGTCGTCACCGTATTCACCGCCCAATTCGGCGCATTCGCTTTGCCGATCTTGTGCAAAGTAAGCGCAGTATGCGGTCCCAGTTGCAGATCGCGAAAATTGGGCGGCATGGAGGTCTGCTGCATGTCGCTGATTAGGTGCGCATCCAGACGCATCCCGCTGCTTTGATCCAACACTCGCAATGCGCGCGCGAATTCGCCAAAGGAGCTCGCGCGGTCATCCGGC
The DNA here is from genome assembly GCA_021324185.1 of Terriglobia bacterium. Taxonomy (GTDB): domain Bacteria; phylum Acidobacteriota; class Terriglobia; order Bryobacterales; family Bryobacteraceae; genus Bog-105. The sequence goes on from JAJPJN010000037.1 coordinate 17,892, forward strand.
TGGATCGATTCAATCGCCGCCCGGGCCGCTGCATGATCCGCCTCCGGCTCCGTCAGGTTCTCCAGATTCGAATCGAGCGCCACCACTTCCACCGGCTCGCGCCCGCCGAGCCCGTTCAAAATCCGGTGCGCTTCTGCCTTCGCCTGCGCCATCCGGTTCCCTTCGCGCATGCTGAAGGACCGGTCAATTGCAATCACCGCCAGCTTCCGCCGCTGCGTCGCCGCGGCCGTGCGGGTCACAAATGGATTCGCGAACGCCAGCGCCAGCAATATAATCAGCGCCAGCCGTAGCGCCAGTAGCGCAAGATAGCGCAGCCGCCGGTGCTTCACCGAGCTCTGCACGCGCCGCTCGAAAAACATCAACGAGCTGAACGGTTGCGGATTGCTTTTGTACTGCCGCAATAAATGGACGTAAAGCGGCAAACCCACCGCCGCAATACCTGCCAAAAACCAGGGGGACAGAAAACCCACTTACAGCCTCCCCTTTCGCACCGTGAAGTATTCGCGCAGCGCTGCATCCAATGGCCGGTCGGTGCGCAGCAGAAAATAGTCCAGCCCCGCGCCTTGCGCCTTCTGCCGCAAGCTTTCGATATGCGCGCTCATCTTCTGCCGGTACTCGTGACGCGCATAATCGGGCGAAACTTCAATCGCGTCTCCCGTCTCCATATCGCGCAGCAATACCGGCTCCCCGAGCTTCGGCTCCAGCTCGCGCGGATCGAGAACGTGAAACAACACCAGCTCGTTCCCGCGGAAACGCAACGGCTCCACTGTCTCCACAATTCGATCCGGATCTTCAAAAAAATCCGAAATCAGAACTGTAATCCCGCGCCTCTTCAAAAATTGCTGCAGCTCAAAAAACGGGCGCCGGTAATCCGTCCGCGTCCCGATCTGCGTATGATCGATGCCGTGCAACAGCCGCATCAATTGACCCTGACGCGCCGACGGCCGCACAAAATTTGCAATATCATCGTCGAAAACGATCAGTCCCGCGCTGTCTCTTTGCAGATGCGCCAGATACACCAGCGCCGAAGCCAGATATTTCGCATACTCCAACTTCGTAATCGCAGTGGACGTGAACCCCATGCTGGCGCTCGCATCCAGCAACACCATCAAGGTCGTATTCGTCTCGCCCCGGTACCGCTTCAGGTAAGCCTTCTCGGTGCGCGCAAAAACGTTCCAGTCCACATGCCGCAAATCGTCGCCCGGCGTATAGGCCCGATATTCAGCGAATTCCTGGCTGAAGCCGAAATCAGGCGAACGATGCAGCCCGGAAATGAACCCTTCCACCACCGTTTTCGCAATCAGATCCAGGCTCGCAATCTCGCTTAGCACAGCGGGATCGAGGAAACGATTTGTGATTGCGGCCGGCATGGCGCTGATTCGTTCTGCCTGAATGCTTAAACGCGCGGCGTGGTCTTCCAGTCCAGCAGCTTACGCAAAATATCGTCCGTGCTCAGCCGGTCTGATTCCGCATGGAAGTTGAGCAGCACCCGGTGCCGCATGATCGGCACCGCCAGCGCGCGCACATCTTCGTATGACACATGGAAACGCCCTTGCATCAGCGCCCGCGCTTTGCCCGCCAGAACCAGAAACTGCACGGCGCGCACGCTCGCTCCGAAGTTCACGTATTTCTTGATGAAATCAGGAGCGTCGCCGTTCTGATTCGGCCGCGTCGCCCGAACTAATTCGACTGCATAGCGCGCAACCGATTCCGCCACGGGCGTCATGCGCACCAGTTCCTGAAACTGCAAAATCTCCGCGCCGCTTGTAACCACATCCACGCTCGGCTTGTGCGTCGTCGTGGTCAGATCTACAACCTTCAATTCATCCTCGGCCGGAAGATAATCGAGCACCGTATTGAACAGAAACCGGTCAAGCTGCGCCTCCGGCAGCGGATACGTCCCTTCGAGTTCAATCGGATTCTGCGTCGCCAGCACAAAAAACGGAGGCTCCAGATGGTAAATATGCCCGCGCACCGTGCACGACAATTCCTGCATCGCTTCAAGCAGCGCCGACTGCGTTTTGGGCGGCGTGCGATTGATCTCGTCCGCCAGCAGAACATTCGAGAAGATCGGCCCCGGCACAAACGTCCAGGTCCGATGCCCGGTCGACGGATTCTCCTCGATGATGTCTGTCCCCGTAATATCCGACGGCATCAAATCGGGCGTGAATTGGATGCGGTTGAATCGCAGCCCAAGCGTCTGCGAAAGCGTTCTCACCAGCAGTGTCTTGGCCGTGCCCGGCAAACCCGTCAGCAGACAGTGGCCGCCTACAAAGAGCGAAATCAAAACATGCTCGATGACTTCTTCCTGCCCGACGATCACTTTGCGAACTTCCTGTTTGATCGCGGCTTGTGCTTCCTGGAAGCGTCTTACGCGGCTCTTTACTTCGGCCGCTTCGGTCGGGGGTGCAGTTGTAATGGTGGACATTATTGACTCAATTTGAGAAGAAGTTGCTGGGCGGGCTTAAAACCGGGCGCAGCCTCCAGCGCCAGCAAAACCTGGTCTTTCGCTTCGTTCGTACGGTGAGCAGCATCGAGCGCTTTCGCTAAATCGTAGTGCGATTCTGCAACATCTGACGGTTTCAAAGCCAAAACCGCCGAGAACTCGCGCACTGCTTGCGTCGCATCGCCGCTGTCCAATAGCAGTCTGCCGAACATCCGGTGCGCTTCCTCGTCTTCCGGATAAATGTAGTTCAGCTCCGTCAGCGTATGTTCCGCTTCCTTGACGCTGCCCGTCTCCTGTTCCAAACGCGCCAGGTCCTTCAAAGCTTTTACATATGTACCGCCTAGATTTCGATACTGCTCTAACTCCTTGAGCGCTTCAGCTTTGTCACCTTTGCTCGCGTATAGCTCGGCAAGAGACTCGTACGGGCTGTTCGGCCCAACATAAGTCCGATATTGATCGCGTATTGCGGTTTGCTGCTGAATCTGTTCCTCGATACTGGCTGCCTTCTTCGCGTTGGCTATGGATCTCTTCCAGTCATCGAAGTGGCGAACCGTATCGGCTGTCTGTTGATCCAGCCAGGCCTGAAAGTCGCGATTAAATTCATCGATCGATTCGTGCAAATTGTCCTGAATCGCTTCCGCCGTCGTTTTCCGGCCGGCGTAGGAATGAACCATTCCCAAAATCGCATCATCGCCCCACTTTTGGGCGATGTAATCGCAGACCTTTCCGGCCTCGAAATAAGAGACCAGCACCTGAGTCGGATACTGCGGCCGCACAAAGCCTCGATCCAGATCCGCCACCGGCAACAGCTTCTTGTTTTTCAAGGCGCTGACAATCTCCGGCGTCATCCGGTCGCCCCATGCTGCATCCCTCACGCCCTCTTCATGGACCGAAAGCCCTTCCGTAAACCAGCGTGGCACCAGGTGATTCGTCGCCGTCAGAATGTAGACGTGGCTCAGTTCGTGCCACATCGTGCTCGCCCAGTTGAAATCTCCCGGCGGCCGGGCCGACGGGCTGTCCATCGCCACTACAGTCCCGAACGTCACCCCCAGCAATCCTCCCTGGCCCGGCAAACCCAAAGTGCGCACCACAAAATCATCGTGATTCGGGTAAACCTCCAGCCGCACCTTCCCCGGCAGCTTCATCTTGTATTTGCGCTCATAGGTCGCCACGGCTTTTTCGAGCTCCGGTTCTATATAAGGACGGAGCAGTGACGCCTCGCTCTTATTGAGCATCAGTTCCGTCGTGCCGGTCTGGAATGTCTGGTACTGGCCCAAAGTGTCGAGGAACTTTAGCGCATTCGTTGTCTGCGCATCGCGCCAATGCGCCTCAAAGCAATCCTGCAATTCCTTCCTTGCTTCCTCCGTGCGCCCCAGCCGCATCAGGTTCAGCCCCAGGTCCGATCTCACCTGCCATAGATCGGGCGCCAGCTCCAGTGCCTTACGGCCGTACTCCACCGCCAGCTCATAGCGCCGGTTGATTGTGAAAAAATGTGCGCCCGTCGCGTATGCCTCGCCATAGACCGGATTGATCTTCAGAATTCGATCCATCCATTCCGATTGCGTCTTCCCGCCCAGCCAATCGATCGAAGCCAATACCGCCATGCCATCCAGCGCTTCGTTCGATATCGCGAGCGCCTTCTGCGCCTCGGCCTTCGCCCGCTCCTCATCGCTGTCTTCTAGCGCCAGGTATGCCAGTAGTTCATGCGCTTCATACAACTTCGGATCGTGGTTCAACGCTTCTTGCGCCAGATCCAGCGCTTTTTTGTCATAGCTAAGCCCGGCAATCCGCGCCAGCTCTAGATAAGCGCGGGCATAATTCGGATCCAGCTCCAGCGCTTCTTCAAACAGTTTGGCGGCATCTCCCGGCTGATAGTGATTTAGATACAGCAGCCCCCACTCGTACCGCACCTCAGCCGATTTCGGCTGTTCTTTCAACGCCATCCGAAACTCATCGTTTGCCACATCGTAGTGGCCAAGCCCGAAGTATCCCTCCGCGCGAGACAGCGAATCCGGCGCTCTCGTCAGCCGTTCAAAACACGCCGCCGCCTCGCGCGTTTGTCCATGGCGTTTCAGCGTGCGGCAATCGTTCACGCCGGCAGCCCTGACGTGCACAGCGACAAACAGAACCGCAGCCGCAAAAGAGACGTTGTATCTGCTCACCGGTCAATCTCCGCTTGCGTCCGCGCCAGTTCCAGCAAAAGCGCCGTCAACTGCTGCTTATATTCGTCTTCCGGCATGGCTGCCTTCTGATACTTGAGACGGTCGATCTTGGCTTCGAGATCCTCTTTCTTTGCCAGCAATCTCTGCTTCTCCGGGCTCGCGCTTTTCGCGCTCTCGCTTTCCGGCCGGATCACCGGAAACGCCGCCGCCAAAATACCCGCGCCGTTCTCCGGCTTGGGATCCCGTACACCGTTCGCGCTCCCGTTATCGCTGATGATCGAGTGTTCCGTCGCCAATAGCTTTTCCGATTCGAAATAAGCCGCCGTTTTCCGCTGCGCGTACAGATACGCTTCGAGCGCCGAAACCGTCCCGTTCTTATCCGTGTCCGCGCTCGGATCTTTCAGTGCATCGATCCAGTAGCGCGCGAAAACCGTTGCATTTTTCTCCGTGCCCGATTTCGTCGCCGCTATGACGATCCGATCCTTTTTCGCCAGCGCCGCCAGCGATCCGCCGCTGCAGCTCGTCATATTGACTACCAGTTGCCGCCGCGCCGGAATGCGGTTTAACATCGCGGCTAGCTCGCTCGCGCTAATGTCCGGCCCCGGCAGATTGAACTTGTAATCCGTCCCGTCATAGCTTCCATGACCGATCAAAAACAGCGCAAACGCATCGCCCGGCTTTACCTCCGCCGCAAGATTCGCCAGCGTCTCCTGCACCTTTTGCCGCGTCGCCGCATTGCCGCTCAAGGTGATGACCTGCGCCTCCGGTCCATTCGCCTTCAGTTCATGCTCCAGCTCCGACGCCCACTTCGCAAACTGCGTATCGTAATCCGGGCTGCCTCCAAGGCCCGCAATCGTGACGTAGTAATTCGCCCCCGGCAAAACGCTCGCCAAAGCGAACAGCAAACACAACACCTTCATACAACCGCCCATTTTCTGCGCAACAGCCACTCTGTGCCCTTTAGCAGCAAAATCGCCAGAAACACCGCCGGCATATCCCAAAGATCTTTCGTTTCGTGCGCAGTGATTCCGGCTTCAGAATACGAAATCTGTTGCGGCAAACGCCCCACATCGCTCGGCTTGTAATACTGCCCGCCCGTCTCCTCGGCCAGTTTCTGCAGCAGCTCGCGATTCTGCTCCCGATGGAAATTTTCCGCCACCCCGTTCTCACGCCGGAACGTCAGCACATCGCTCCCAAGCTGTTGTGTGCCGCGCTTCGCCGTAATCTCGGCAATATACGATCCGGGCTTCTCCGCGCTCCACTCAGCCGAATAGATTCCTTGCGCCAAGGGCTCGGGCCGCAGCGGCACAGTCTCCGCCACCCCATCCGGATCAATCACATTCGCCCTAACATCGGCATCGCTTGCCGGAAAATATTGCGTATCCCGCACCTCGGCGCGCAATTGAATTCGCCCGTCATCTTCTAAACGCGCATTCGGCGTCGAAGCAACCACTCGCGACGGCGTTGCGCTCACCAGATAGCGCAGCAGTTGCCGCCAGAAGGTCTCTTCGCTGGTATCGCCCACCGGCTGCTGCATGCGCCAGCGCCAGCTACCTCCCGTCGCAAACACGGCTGTCCGCCCGCGCCCATAGTTTTCGGTGACCAAAAGCGGCAATCTCGTTCCACCCGCATCCACGCGCGCCAAAACCACCGCCCCCGGCTTCGGCGTGCCCGGGTCCTGGTAATTGGCCAGATATGGCAACACCTCCCAATGCTGCACACTCTTTTCCGGATCCTCCTCTATCCGCGTAATCAGGCTCTTCTTGCCCGCATCCGTCAGCTCCGCCGCCACGAATATTCGTTGAAAAGTATTCTTCCGGTTTGGCAGCGTCACAGGCAGCAGTTCCCGGAACGGCGGAATATTGTAACCGCCATCGGCCAACGCCCAGCGGCCGCCTAAAAACAACAGCCCGCCGCCCCGCCGGTCTACAAAATCCTTGATCATCTGCTGCTGCGCCGTTGTGAAATATGCCGATTCCACGCTGCCCAAAATCAATCCCTGGTAATTAAACAGCTCTTCCGGCTTGCTCGGGAAACCATCGGCAAGCTCATTCGGATTCGAAATCCCCTGGCGATAAATCTTGTTCTGCGTCGTCCTCAACATGGAGACGATCTGCAGTGCCGGATCATCTTCGGCTGCGCGTCGTAAAAATTTGTAATCCCAGCGCGGCTCGCCTTCCACATACAAGATCCGCCGCTTCGCATCGTCGACCGAAAGCGCTTGCGTCAACTCGTTATTCAGCGTATTGCTCTCGCCCGGCAGCGGCTCCAGCCGCGCCCGCACATTCTTCACTCCTGCCTTGCCGGCATTGAACTCCAGCGTCTCCACCTGCTCCGGCGCATCATTTAGAGCCACATCGCGGCTCGCCAGAATATTCCCGTCTGCCGTCAGCAACAACTTGGCGTGCTTGCCGCTGAATCCGTTCTGCCGCAGCGCCACTTGCGCCTGCAAGCGCGAACCCGTCAGCGCCTTCACCGGCAGATCCAGCCCATCCAGCTCGACATCGTTCGCCAACTGCTCGCGCCCGATCCCAACCGTATTCACCGGCAACCTGCGCCTCCGCAGCTCCGCCACCGTGTCCAGATCGATTCCGCCTGAATTATCCGCGCCATCGGTCATCAGCACCACCGCCCCGATGGGCAGAGTCGCCGCTTCATCGGCCAACTGCCGCAATCCTTTTCCGATCTGCGTCGACGTCTGATCCGGCTTCAACTGCGCTGTATCCGCAATCCGCTGCACGCCCGCATCCAGCCGGTACAGCCGCACCTGAAACCTGCTCGATAAATTGCGCAGCAAGCCGCTGTTTAGCAGATGCGTGGCCATCTCCTCGCGTGTCCGGCCCACATCGTTCAGCGCCATGCTACGGCTGTCATCTACCACCACTGCGATGATGTTCTGCTGCGGCCGCAGCGCCGTAACGCTGATCGCCGGCTCCCACAAAAGCAATAGCAGTATCGCCAGCAACGCCGACTGCAATCCCCAGATCGCCGCCAAACGCAACCCGCGCACCGACGACGCTACCCGGCTGCGCCGCTTCCAAAGAATTGCACCAATTGCCAACACCGCCGCCGCAATCGACAGCCCCAACGCCCATCGCGGCCACGTCCCCAGCAACACAAACGTCCCCTTCGAAAAAACGCCCGCTGGATATTTGAAGAGGAATTCGAACATCTAAATCTTGCTCAGTGAGTCATCGCGTACACCAGGTAATCGATTCCGATGCGGAATCCCAGCGCCGAATATTGCTCCGGATACTCCGGATTATCCGCGTGTTCCCACGAGTCGCCCAAATCCATGTTGTGACAGATCGCTACCATCACGCGCCCTTTATCGTCGTAAATGCCGCGCCAGCGCGCCTGGTATCCGTCTTTTTCGTAGGTTCGATGGCTGTAGACGAACTGCTCGCCGGGCACCTGGTAGCGGTCATCCAAATCGTAGACCGTGTGAAAAATCGCCTCATCATTCGGCAGGTCCACAATCGGCCGGTTTGGAAATACCTTCTTCATGCTGGCTTCGAACGTCTGCCACTCCACCGTGCCGTGAAAATCATCGCACATGAAGAAGCCGCCGCGCTCTAGAAAATCCCGCAGCTTCGCTGCCTCTAAATCCGTTAGATCCCAGTGACCCACTTCAACGGCATACAGCCACGGCCAGTTGTAAATGTCGTCGCCATCCTCGGCTGCCACCGGTTCCTCGACCGATCGCGCCTGAATCCGCGTCAGCCTCCGCACAGCCGCCGACAAGTGCCGGTCTGACCGCGGATAATCAATGGTCCAGTTAATAAGCCGGTAACCGCTCCAGGTCGGCACCGCCCGGTACATAAAGCGCGCAAAAACCCACTCCCCCGGCACGCCCGCGTCCGCCGGAATAGGAAAATTGTTGTACTCCCAGGCCGGATACTCGCGAAATTTTTGCGGCGCCTGTTCTTTGCGGGATGTGCGTCTGCCTACCATGCTGGCATCGTTCGGAAACTGCCGCCAATCCGGAATTGGCCCCGCCGCCCACAGTGCGCTCAGCAGCAGAAAAGCCGGCAACATTGCAACAAGCACGCCGCGCAAAAGCATGAGGTTGGCGTCAGAATAGCACGCCACTTCTTAGTACAGACGGCTGCGTTGCGGGTCAGGTTGCGCGACGTCACATTTTCGCCGCGCTTGTCGCTGTCCCTCCGTGACAACACGCCCATATTCGTTTACGCTGAAAAAAGAAGGAACTGTCCCGTATGGGCCTGACCACGATCACCCTGTCTGAGGAACAAGCCGAAGCCTTACGAGCAAAGGCTGCGGCCGAAGGACTTACCTTAGAGGACTGGCTCGCCAAGTTGGCCGAAGGGACGCCGGAGGAGAAACCGCTGCAAGCGGCAGCCAATATCGTGCTTCGGCGCATGCGAAACATACCGCTCGAAATTGCCGCCTCCATGCCTCGAGACGGCGCCAGCCAGCATGACCATTACATTTACGGCTGGCCCAAAACCGAGGAATGAACGCCCTTTTTGCCGATACGTTCTACTGGATTGCTCTTACCGATTCGAGCGATGATCACCACGCCCGCGCCCTCGCGATCACTTTTCGAAGCGGCGCGCCCCCGGCGATTCACCAATCAGCCCTAACCGCTCACTCCTCCGGTAACCCCCACGCCAAAATCACATTCGATGTCGGCGTCAACAGGTACTGTTTTCCATCCAGTTCGTAAGTCGTCGGCGCGCCCAGCATTTTGCCGCCCAGATTCACATGCCACAGCGTCTCGCCCGTAGCCGGATCCAGCGCCAGCAAGTTATCCGAATTATCCGCCGTGAATAACAACTTTCCCGCCGTCGTCAACATGCCCGCGCTCCCTTCGCCATCGCCGATCTCATGTTTCCAGCGGATGTCTCCCGTCTGATAATCAATCGCTTCCACCACCGAATTCGCCCACAAATTCCGGTCGCGCCCCGCCCAGCCCTCCGGCTTGCCTTCCGCCGTCATGTAAAAAATGCTCCACAGCCTCCGCGCGCTCACATAAAAAAGCTTCGTCTCCGGATCAAAGCTCGGCGCCATCCAGTTCGTTGCCCCATCCGACCCCGGCGAAACCAGCGTCCCATCCGGCGTTGGCTCTTTCTCCGGATTCGGAACCGGCTCGCCCCGCGAATCGATCCCCTTGGCCCAGTCCGTATAAATGAAAGGCTTGGTCAGAATGTGCTCGCCTGTCGTCCGATCCAGCACAAAGAAATAGCCGTTGCGGCTCGCCTGCGCCAGCAGCTTGCGATGTACCCCCTGGTACTCATCATCGAAAATCACCGGCGTCTGCGTCGCATCCCAATCGTGTGTATCGTGCGGCGACACCTGAAAGTGCCAGTTCAACTTCCCCGTGTCCGGATTTAAAGACACAATCGAGCACGTGTACAAGTTCTCCCCCGGACGAATCTTCCCGTTCAGCACCGGATTCGGATTCCCGATTCCCCAGTACAACTGGTTCAAACCCGGATCGTAGGTCCCCGTCATCCACGTCATTCCGCCGCCATGCAAAATCGCATCGCCCGAACGCGGCCACGTCTCCGAGCCCGGCTCGCCCACCCCCGGCTCCGTGTTCCAGCGCCACTCCACCTTCCCGTCCTCCGGCCGCACAGATTCCAGAAACCCCGGAATGTCCGTCACATCTCCCGAAACCCCAACAATCACGTGATCGCGAATAATCAGCGGCGCCATCGTGGAAAAATACCCGAGCTTCGGGTCCGCCAGCTCAATATTCCAGCGAACCTTCCCGTCCTTCGCATTCAGGCAGATCAAATGACAGTCCGGCGTCTCAAAATAAAGCCAGTCGTGATACATGCCCACGCCGCGATTCCCGATATGGTCCCCCTGCGATTCGCGATAGTAATGCCAGATGATCTCTCCCGTCCTCGCATCCGCCGCCCACACGTTATCCGGCGTCGTGAAGTACAGCCGGCCATCTACCATCAGCGGCGCCGATTTAATCCCAACCGATTGCGCCTGCAGAATCCACCTCAGCGTCAACTTGCGGACATTGGTCTGATTGATCTGCGCGAGCGAGCTGTACCGCTTCCCCGAGTAATCGCCGTTATACGTCGGCCAGTCTTTTCCCAGCGGCTTCAGCAACACTTGCGGATCCAACCCTCCATCCGCCGCCAGACAAAGAATGGCTGCAAACAGCATCAAAACAGAACCACAAACGCAAGCGCGCGGGTACTTGATCATTCTCCGCATCCCCTATTTCAAACTCTCCAGATATGCAAACAGATTATGAATATCCGCATCCGTGTACTTCCTCATCAGTTCACGATGCGCCTCTAACGGATCTTTCTCGCTGATCTTTACTTCATCTGCGCGAAATGACCGGTACCAGCCGTCATCGCACATCAGCCCGATATTGAACTCATCCTGATGAACCACTTTGCCGCGATATTCCGTTCCATCCTTCAACGTCACCGTCGCGGTCTTGCTCACATCGTTGCCTGACGGGTAAACCATGTGCTGCTGCAACTCAATCGGCGAATATTTTTTCGCAATGTGCGCCAGATCTCCGGTCACCGAATGGCACCCCGAGCATCCCCCCGCTCCGTCGAAATACGCTTTTCCCGCCTGCGCATTCCCCGTCAGCAATCGGGCCAGCGGATAATCTCTCGCCACGCGATTACTATGCAGCGCCAGATTCGCCTGATGATGTAGAAACGCCACAATCGCCGCGATTTGATCGTCCTTCATCGTCGTGAAGCTGGGCATTCCCTTATCCGGTCTCCCGTTGCGGATCGTCGGCCCCAATAGATTGCCCCCATCGTCACGCAGCACCACCGGCGACCGCAACAGGTCTGGCGCTCTCGCCCCCGTGGCATCGTCTCCATGGCAAAATCCGCAGCTCGATTTGAACAGCGCCTGTCCGCGCTCCACAGCCGCCGGATCTTCCGTCGGTTGTTGCCGTGGCAGCGGCGTCGCTTGATGCCCTTGTCCCGCCGCCCAAACGGCCATTACAAGCAGCCCGAAAATCAGTCGCATAACTAAACCGTACAGATCTCAATCGCCTGCTTCAGCGATTCAATCGGGTCCCGCACTGGCGTGTACTCATGCGCGATCACGCCGTTGAACCCCAAGTCCGCAATCGCCTGCGCGATGAAGTGATAATTCAACTCCTGCGTCCCGTCGATCTCATGCCGCCCCGGATTTCCGCCGGTATGAAAATGCGCAATGTACTGAAAATTGTCTCGAATCGTCCGCACCACGTCACCTTCCATAATCTGCATATGGTAGATGTCGTACAGCAATTTCACGCGCGGCGAATTCACGCGCTTCATCACCCCCACTCCCCACGCCGTGTGGTCGCACATGTAATCCGGATGATTCACTTTGCTGTTTAACAGCTCCATGCAGATCGTGACGCCTTTATCTTCCGCATAACCCTTCACCGAGTTCAGAAACAAAACGCAGTTGTCGGCGCCCTCCTCATCGGACATCCCGTTCCGGTTGCCGGAAAAGGTGATGACATTCGGACAACCCCCGCCCGCCGCCAAATCGATCGCCTGCTTGATCGTGCCGCGAATCCGCTCGTGATTCTCTTTCCGGTTCAACGCGTCCTTAATCGTCCCACCCCACGGATTCGGAATCATCGTGGGCGCCAGCCCGTATTTCTTCACCGTGGGAAAATCCTGCGGCTGGATCAGATCGAATCCGTAGATCCCGAGATCAGCCGCTTCCCGGCACATATCGTCCAGGCTCATCTTCCGGCCGTTGAAAACACCCTTCGTGACTGATTGCTTCAGCCGCCCCTTCGCCGCTGCGCGAAGTGGCAGAAACGCCGCACTCAGTACAGGGACAAACAATCTTCTCGTCACGTAGTGATTCTATCCGGCGCCTTCGGCGCTGCACTAAAGAATCAGCGGACGAGAAACCGTGAAATACCGCTCGCGCGATCTTTGCCGAATTGCCAGGCGGCGCCTTCTGGCTTCCTTGGCTGCTGGCTTCTCCCTTCTCCTCCTCAAAAATCAATCCGCATCGCCGCCTGTAGCTGCCGCGCAGCTCCAGCTCCCGTAATCCGTCCGAACGCCGAGTTCGAAATGTTCGATATCGGGTTTCCAAACTGCGGATGATTCAGCGCGTTAAATGCTTCGCCCCGCACCGACAGTCGCGCCCGCTCCGTTAACGGAAAGCTCTTTTCGAGCGCCGCATCCATATTCCATCCCGCCGGCCCGAAGAAATTCGCGCGTCCCAAATCCCCCCACTTGCCCTTCGCAGGCACGGCAAACGCAGCGCGGTTCAGCCAGGCCGCAATCGATTGCCCGCCGCTCGGAATCAGCGCCACGCCAGGAATGTAGTCAGGACGTTGCGCAACATTGTTGCCGTCCGGCAAATTGGCCGCCGGCCGCGTCACCGTCACGCTGAACGGCGGCCCGCTATGCGCGCTCACCAGCCCGCTCAAACGCCAGCCCCCGAAGATCGCATTGATCCAGCCCGGCGCCGACGCCCCAAATCGCTTGCCCCGGCCGTACGGCAACTCGTACACCGAATCAATCACCAGATGATGCCGCAAATCGTCGGGACTATTCCCGTAATTGCACTGCACGCAGCTCACAATCTCCGGAAACGCCGACTCCCCGCCGCCCACTCCTCCTTCATTGAGTGAATGCGACCACGCGTATTGCAGATTCCACAACCAGCCGTTGAAAAACCGCCGCTGCAGCGATACCTGCATCGCGTTGTAGTTGCTCGTTCCCTCGTTGTACTTGATATCGATCTGCCCGTAATTCGGCAGCGGCCTCGTCCTCGTCAGCGGATCGAGCACGTTCTCATAGCTGTGCAAATAGAGCTGCCTTCCTTCGCTGCCGAAATAGCCCAACTGCAAAACGAATTGAGCCGGCAACTGCTGTTGAACCGAGAAGCCATACGCTATCTCGTATCCGTCTTCGCGATCACGCTGCAATGCCCGCGGCGTAATGCTTGTCACCGACGCCAGCGGGAAAAAGTTCGATACCGGAAATGACAGATTCGGAATCTGCGCGGAATTCAGCGAAAAGCGCGTCTCTAGATCCTCCAGCGGCGCATTCAAATCGTCATTCTGCCCGTCACCGTGATAAACGCCAAAGCCGGTCCTGAAAACCGTCTTGCTCTTAAATCTAGCTGGCGCCCACGCCAGGCCGATTCGCGGGTCCAGATTAGCCGGAGCCGGCGAATAGAACGGCGTCCCCGGAGGACAAAAGCCATGGCACCCGTAAAGATCGAAAACCATCCCGCGCCCGTGCGCTTCCGTCGGTACAGAATAATATTCATGCCGGAGTCCCGCATTCAAAATCAACGTGGGGCTGAGCCGGATTTCGTCCTGTATGTACAGGAAGACATACCAGCGCCGGAAGCCCACGAATGGCTCCGCGCTGTTAAACGAAAAGCTGTCCACCTGATTCGTTAGAAAACCCTGCGTGGTTGCAAACGAGACCACATCCTGCTCATGTACGCCCTGATTTAGCCGTATCCGGCGCAGCTCGCCGCCTATCTTGATCGTGTGCCGCCCCTTTACCATCGAGAGCGTATCGATCCCCGCAAAAGTCGTCCCAATCTCGCGGTCCCCCGGCGATCTCTGTGGCAGCGCCGCAAACGACGGCGAGTCTATCTCGTACTGCGCCGGCGAAACCACCGGGTCGTTGAAATCGCTCCGGTTCAGGCCAAACTTCGCCTCATTCACAATCGAGGGCGAAAAACTGTGCTGAAGCTGTAAAGCAAAATTGATCTGGCGCTCCAGTGTCTGTTCATCGAACAGAAGATTGTCCTGCGAATGCTCCGGCGAATCGTCGAAATCGAAATGGGCGTACATCGACGTGCGGTCGTTGAAATAATGATCGACGCGGCCCATATACGAGTTCTCCTGATACCTCGTTCGCGGCGAACTCGTCAACTGATCCACATATGGGTCCGAAGTGGGACTCGTACCGCGCGGAAAATCCTGCGCGAACGGGCTCAGCACCGGAGCCGTTTGAGCAATTTGCGTCCGGAATAGCTGGCTCGGCACAAAAGCAATGCTGGTGTTGCTTTGCGCCTGCCGCAGGCCTTCATAACTGAAGAAGAAAAACGTCCGGTCCCTGCGAATCGGGCCGCCCAGGTTGCCTCCAAACTGATTCCGATGCAGCGGCGGCAGAACAGAGGGATCAAACGGCCCGCGCGCATCCACCGTGCTGTTGCGCAGATACTCAAACAGTGCTCCATGAAACTGGTTCGTTCCCGATTTCGTCACGATGTTGATCTGTCCACCCGCCGCAGCCCCTCCCGAATCCGCCGTAAACAGCGTGCTCTGGACGTGAAATTCTGCAATCGCTTCCGTTGAAATCGTCAGATTCTGATTCGCCTTCTGCGGGTGCTCTTGAATGCCCGTAATGTCCACGCCGTCCAGCGTCAGATTGTTATCGTCCGGCGCGCGGCCCGCAAAACGCGCGCTCCGGGTATCGGTGCCGGTCGCCATTGGCGCCAGTTGCACCAGGCCGCTCCAGCTCCGCCCGTTGAGCGGAATTTCCCGGATCTCCTGGCTTTGCACCACCGTCGCCGCTTCCGGTGACGTCCGGTCGAGCGGCGTCGCCTCAGCCGTCACCGTCACGCGCTGGCTGGGTAAGCTGGCGATCTCGAGATGCGCATCAATCGTCCGCGTCTCACCGGCAAAAAGCTGCACATTCTCCATCTGCAGTGTCTTGAAACCGGGCTTCGCAATGCTCACCGTGTAGTGCCCAATCGGCAGATCGGGAATCTCATACTGCCCGTTGCTCCCCGTCGTCACCGTGTGTGGCTCGTTCGTCTCTATGGATGTGGCCGTCACAATCGCGCCGCTGACCATCGCCCCGGAAGGGTCCATCACGGTTCCGGCAATGCGCGACCGGTCAACTTGTGCGCAAAGCGGGCCGGCAAGCCAAAGCGCGCACAGCGCCCAAATCGATAACGCCGCAAGATGATTTCGCTGCTGGAACAACTGGAATGACGTCATATGTCTTGAAATCGTATCACGGCCAAACTCAAGTGGTATGATGTCTCGGTCATGGGCGCGGCAAGCTCAACAACACCGCCAATTCGCCGCCCGCTTCATCGCGCTATCGCCCAGAAGCTCTCCGACAAAATTCTTTCCGGAGACTTTGAAGAGGCTTCGATGCTGCCCCCGGAGCGGGTACTTTGCGCCAAATTCCGGGTAAGCCGAACCGTCATTCGCGAAGCCATCAAAGCCCTCGAAACCCGTGGCTTGGTGCGCATCGAACATGGCCGCGGAACCGTCGTCGAACCGGCCAGCAATTCACAAGTCCGCGATTCGCTCAAGCTGCTCATGCTCAGAAAGCAGCACTCCATCGAACAGTTGCTCGAAGTGCGCGGCATTCTGGAGGTCGCTATCGTCCGGCTGGCCGCAAAACGCCGCACCGTCGAGGACCTGCTCCGTATGCAGGCTGCACTCGACGTTATGCGCCAAAAACCGCAGGCGCCCGAAGGCTACGTCGATGCCGACGTGGAATTCCATGCCCAGATCGCAAGGGCCGCTCATAACCCCGTCCTTCTGTTAATGCTCGCGCCCATCACTGACCTCATGCGCGAAAGCCGCTTGCAAACTTACGCCGGCACTCACGCCGTAAAACGTACGATTAAAGCCCACGAGCGGATTCTTCGCTTTATTCAGGCGGGTGATGAAGACGCCGCTGCTCATGCCATGCAACTTCATCTCACCGGTGTTGCCAAAGATCTCGCAGCCCGGCGTAGAGCCTGAGCGCCGCCGGGCGTTATCTCACTCCACTCGCAAAGCCGCCACCGGATCCACACTCGCCGCGCGCCGCGCCGGCACAAACCCCGCCATCGCAGCAATGGCGGCCAGCATCAACACCGCGATTCCTAAAGTCAACGGATCGTTCGCCGGCACGCCAAACAAAATGCTGCGGATAAATTTTGCCGTAAGCAAGCTTCCAACCACTCCCAACGTGCAACCCACTCCGGCAAGCATAAACGCCTCGCGCAGCACCATCGATAAGACCTGTCTCCGTTGCCCTCCTAACGCCAGCCGGATGCCCAGCTCCGCCGTTCGCCTCGCCACATGAAACGACATTAGCCCGTAGAGCCCGATCGATGAAATCAACAACGCCAGCCCGCCAAAAAACGCCGCCAGCAACGCCGTCAACCGCTGCACGCTAATGCGGCTGTCCAGCCGCTCCTCTACCGTCATCGTGCGCAGCGAATAATGCCGCCCCAAACCACGCACCACACGCTCCACTACCGTTTTCAGGCTACGCGGATCAACCGTCGTTCGAATGTCCAATAGCGGTTCCGCAAAA
>JAJPJN010000177.1 GCA_021324185.1 Terriglobia bacterium
CGGGCGCGCGGCGCAGCAATTTAAAGCGAGCGGCGATATACTGCGCTGAGCCGTGCAGGAATGCGACCACATCGCGGTCCCCTGGCTTTTCCAGCCGCGACATAAGAGCCACACCGATGATGGCGAAAACAACGTCGGGAGTCAACACAGCAACCGGCACCGGAAGGCTGCCCTTTCGCGCCAAGCCAATCAATGTAATGAAGCCGAGATAGTAGAAGAAAGCGACCGCGACGGTGACCAGGAAAGCGGCCGATTTTCCGCCTTTACGTGAAGAAACGCCAAGGGGAATTCCGACCAACGCGAGTAGAACGCAGGCGAGCGGAAGTGCAAAGCGCTGATGAAGCTCGATGGCCGCGTTGACGTAATCGTCGTGCGAAAGGCCATGCTGACGGTAAACGCGCTTGTAGAGCGGGCCCGTGTCCATTTCCTGCACGGTTTTGTTGAGTTGAAGCTCTTCCTGCTTCTGGGCTTGCAGGGTTTGGATCTGAGTGGAAGCGGCGGTGGTTATCACCTTACCTTCCTTGTCGCGTTCGGTGGTCCGCACGCCTCTCATCGCGAGAATCACGCGATTGTTGGCCGGGTCGGCATGTGGAATGGCTTGTTCCGCCACAATGATGCGCGGTCCGTTGCCGCGATCTTTGCCTTCCTTCTGCAGTTCGTCGGGCGGCGTGATGTCGGCAATGAATACCTGACGCCAGATGATCTGTTTATTCGGCGCTGTCTGGACATCGCCTACATACAGGACCGTGTTCGGAAAATCTTCGTCGAAGATGCGCGATTCGATAGCGCCCGTGAGCTGAGCGGCGGCGAGATTGCGAAACGCCTTCGACTCCAGATGAAGCGAAAGCGGCGTGAGCCACAACGACGAGAGCGCCGTCAACACGAGCGCCGAAAACGCGAACAATAGAACGGGACGGGCGACGCTCTTGCTCGAAATTCCGGAAGCGCGCATCGCGGTGATTTCGCTGTCGGCCGACATGCGGCTGAGCCCGATCAGGATTCCAACCAGCACACCAAGCGGCAGCGCGAAAGGAATCGTGGAAGGCAACGCGTAAAGGAATAAACGCCATACGACGGCAGGGGATGCCGAGACTTTCACGAGCAGCATGGAAAGGCGCTCGATGGTGCGCAGGAACAGGACGAACACGAAGAGTAGCGTGCCGAGGCTCGCGCTTGAGAAAACTTCCCTGAAAATGGCGCGGCTGAGAATGCGCATGCGCTTACTGCTGCGGAGTGAGGGCGGGGGGCGGCACGATCGGAAGCTTGCTGTTCTCTTCCTCCGCCCGCCTCAGGTCGATGCTGTCGAGTAACAAGGACGGGCAGATGACCGAAGAAGTAGTCGCGTCGGATCCGGCATTGGCCAGATCAAAGCTCGATCCGTTGTTGATGTAATTCAGCACGTAGGGACGATCGGAGGCGGCGTCAATGTCGCGCAGATCCTTAGCGCTGAACTCGCTGAAGCGCCATCCGCGCACCAGTTCTTCGCGCCCATCCGGATAGACCCGGTAGGCGAGCAGCGGAACGTTGATAGTGCGCGCATATCCATTTTTCTGAAGCTGCCGCGCAATGCTTTGCAGCTCCGGAAAACTGGCAGTCGACGGAAAATCAAGCCGCCGCACCATGACGCCGTATTTCAACCCTGCCGTCTTCACTTTTTCGAGCAGTTTGGCTTTGAGCTGCGCTTCCGTAACAGGATGATCCGCGTGCACGAAGAGATTGCCGATGACGGCTGCTTCAGTCCCCCAGCCACCGGGCAAACGGCCATGCCCGTTCGAGGCGGCGAATTGGCCGATCGGCTCCCGGCTGAACAGAAATGTCTTGAGCACGCCTTTGTCGACCAGCGTTACTTGTTGGGCGGGAACGCCTTCATCATCCACTTGGTAATGGCCTGCGAGAACCGTTCCGTGAAACTCCTTTTCCTCTGGAGAATCGGTGATGGTGAGCCAGTCGGGCGCGACATTGGATCCCAACCGCGCGGCCCAGACGCTCTCAATCATTTGCGACCCCGGGTTATTGGCTCCGGGCGGAGCCAGCGGTTTGCGCTGCAACCGGATCGCGTCCGTGAGAGCGCTGGCCATCAACTCCGCGGCGGCTTCCTGCTCGAACAAAACCGGTCCGCTGTAATCGTCCGCCAAGGGAGCTTTGGTCAGGGCCTCGGTTTCCTCCGCAATCGCGTCAGCCGCCTTCGTCAACTCCTGTTGTTTCGGAAGTTGAGATGGCCGAAACACGGTAAAAAATTGGTGATCCCAAACGCGGTCTCCGTCCGGCGCGAGTGCGCTCGATGCGATTTCGATTTCGCTCAACTCTTCTGGAATGCGAACGATGGTTCCTTCCGTGTTCGCGAGCCGGTATGCGGACGAGATGCTGCGAAGGTAAACACGCGAATTAAGAACGGCGGGGTGCGCCGCAAAGCGCGCTGAAAGCTGCCGCACGATATCCTGCCAGTGCTGTTGATCGAAAACCATTGGGGAGACCGGCTGAAGTAGTCGCAGCGGCGTCGCGGGAGAAAAGTCTGGAGTCTTTTCGGGTTCGGCAATCTCGCGTAAGACGGTTCGCTTGCGTGTGATCTGGTCGGTTGCAGCTTTGTAGAGCGCATCCGTGCTCAGCCAGAGATCCGTACGCATCGCCTGGTAATCGTCGTCAACGGGGAAGAGTCCAAGGCGGGTGGTTCCGGTGTAAACCGAATTGGTGTTATCGAACTTGTAATCGCCGATCCGGACCTCGATACCGGGATGTCGCAAATGCACGCGGTTGGAATTCAAAACGCCACCGAGGCTCGCTGTGATAGAGGCCTCATCCGCATCGCCGGTGCTGTATTGGATGAAATAGGGCTTATCGAGATTGTTTAGCTGCAGCGTCTTCGAGCGTGCGAGTTCATCGAGCATCGCGCGGAGTTGCGCATCGTTGCGGGCCTGGGCCAGAAGTTTGTCTGCCGCGGCGTTGGACAGCGTTTTTACATCCGCCGCAGAAAGCAACCAGGCGCTACAGCCCGCCAGCGTGATAACAAGCGAAATTGCGGCCGCCGTGCGCGTGTTCACTCGGCCTCCGGACGAGGCAGAATGGGCGGCTTGGTCTGCGCATTCTGTTTCTTTTGGGTCTCAATCTCGGAAACCAAAATGGCCGGCGAAATCGCGGAGACCGGAATACTGCCCGATTCGGCGCCACAATATCCGTTGAACACTTCGGGCTTGTCGGAGGTGGCAACAATCTTTTGGAAGCTGGCCAGTGGC
>JAJPJN010000115.1 GCA_021324185.1 Terriglobia bacterium
GCCGACTGGGACGTTCATCACGGCAACGGAACGCAGGATATTTTCTACCGCGACGGCTCGGTACTCTTCTTCAGCACGCACCAATCGCCCTGGTACCCAGGCACCGGAGCGGCGTCTGAGCAGGGCGAAGGCCCGGGCGCGGGCACTACCATTAACCGCCCGTTTCGCGCTGGCGCAGGACGGCAGGAGATCTTCGGCGCGTTTGAAGATACGCTGCTGCCCGCCTTAGATGAATTTCGGCCCGATCTGATTTTGCTTTCCGCCGGCTTCGATTCGCGCAGCGGCGACCCGCTAGGCCAGTTCCGCCTGACAGATCAGGATTTTTTCGATCTGACTGTGATGATGACGGAAGCGGCAGACAAACACTGCGGCGGCCGGGTGGTTTCGGTGCTCGAGGGCGGCTATAACCTCGACGGGCTGGCGAAAGCGTCCCAGGCGCATGTGCGCGGACTAATGGCATCAGCTTCGCAACCCGTCGATCTGTAGCGGCAGCGCAGGTAAGTCTTACCACTCAAAGCGCAGGGCGGCTTGCGCACGGCGCGCCGTGGTGCCATCGGGCGGCGCTTGTGTTTGCAAGGGCGCTCCGTATGCCGGATACGGGATCAAAGCAATCCCTAACGGTACGGCGGCGCCACCAGCCACGTTCGGATTCGGGCCGGTTGTGTATTGCTCGGTTTGCCGTGGCGTGGAACCTTCCAGAATAAAGTGGTTGAACACGTTCTGGGCCTCAAACAGCAGAGTCATTCTCAATCGCTCTTTGATGGACCAGATATGCGACAGGCGCCCATCGGTGCGGAAGATCGGATTGATATTCAAAGCCGAGATGGATTCAAACGGCACGCGCGTGCTGCCGCCCAAACCGTTCAAAGTACTGGTCTGGTCCAGACCCGCCGGAATGTATTTCGAGTTGACCGAAATGCTTGGCGGTAGCGGGAAAGAAGATCCGAAGGTCGAGATGAGCGAAAGTTGCCATCCGTTGATGACGTATTTATCCATCCAGCTCGTGCCGTGGGTGAATTTCGGTTGCAGCACGCCGCTCAAAACCAGGCGATGCCGTTCATCGGTAGCTGCCGATCCCTTTTCCCCTTTTTCGTCGCCGTTGAACACCGAAGTCGGGAAACTCGGCGCGTACAGAATTCCGGTAGATCCGCCGGGGCCGCCGGCTGCGCCGCCGATATCGTCGTCAATCGTGTGCGACCAGGTATAAGACGCGTTGCCCTGGAACCATCCGCTCCAGCGCTTCTGTAGCTGCACCAAGAGGCCGTTATAGTAGCTGTTCGCGTTCGATTGTAATCGGATGATAGATACGTAGCTCGGATTGATGCGGTCGGAAACCAGGTAGAGCGGTGTTGTGTAAGTGCCGACTTGCTGGTTCTGAGCGTTCAGTATTGCGTAGCTATAGGAGCCGGTCGGCGGCGTCAGATTTGCATCGCTGGCAGAGGTGATGTGAATGCCGCGGCTCCAGACATAAGAAACCGTCAGGGATGTATCGCGGGCAATTTGTCGTTCGACGGCAGCGGTGGCCTGCTCCGAATAAGCATTGCGCCAGGATGAATCGGCGTAAGTTATATTTGCGCAGGCAACGGTGGGGCATGTAGCCGTGGCTAAGTGATTCGGGAACACCGGGCCTGCGGCAATCGCCGCGCCGGAAAACGAAATGCTGGGTTGATAGAGACCGTTGCCGAAGAACAAGCTTTCCACGGCAGCCGACACGTACCGGTTGTAGAACATTCCATAGCCGCCGCGCAGCACGGTTTTGTCGTTTAACTGATAGGCGATGCCGAAGCGCGGCGCTAAATTCAACGCGTGATCGGGAATGCGGCCGGTCTGCGGAAAGTTCGGATTGGCTTGTGCCGGTTGCGGGATCGTGGAATAGTCATAGCGCAGGCCTGGGGAGATGGTCAGCTTGGGCGTGATGTGCCACTCGTCCTGCACAAAGGCACCCACCTGTTTGAAATTCAGATCCAGTGTGGGAGTCCCAAAGCGCTGGCTGTAAGAGCTGTAATCCTTCGCGCCCGTCGTGTTGCCCGAAAAATCAAGTGCAAACGCCGTAAGCGTCGGATAACTGTAAGTGCCGTATTGATTCGAAAGACTGTAGATGTAATCCTCGACGTGCTGGAAATCCACGCCGAATTTAAGGCTGTGCCGGCCGGAAGTCCAGGACAATGTATCCGATGCCTGCAGCCGGAGTTCGCTCGGAAGCAAACGAGGATAACTGGTCGCATATCCCAGATTGCTGAGGCCATTTACCGTCAAACCGATCGGACCGACGGGGGGCAGGAGGCTTGGGCTGGCCGGATCGTATTGGCGGTCTTTGAATAACCCAAAACGGGCCTCATTGACAACATTCGGGCTGAGGACGCTGGTAAGGCCCGACTTCAAGGTGCGGTCAAAAACAGTTGTATTGGCATTGTTGCCAATCGCATTGCCGGTGGTCAGAGAAGCCTGCGTCTGAATTCCGTTTGGAGAATTGAAATCGAGATAGTTCATCTCGGTTGACCAGCGGTTGCGCTCGTTGATCTGGTAGTCGATCTTGCCAAACAGCAGGTTCACATCGGCCGAGCGCGGCACCAGTTGCGGCTTCTGCCGGCTCTGGATGTAACCGATGGCCGCAGCGCACTGCGCCGCTGTAGCGGGTGCGTTACACCCGTTGCTGGGACCGCTGCCGACAAATTGCCCGTTCACGTTGAACATGCTTGTGTTTCCGACATTGGTCGACACAATCGGAAAGTAACGGCGCTGCAACTCGCCGTTGAAGAAGAAGAACAGTTTGTCTTTCTTGATCGGACCGCCGATGCTGGCGCCCGCCTGATGGCGCCATTCGGGAGGATTGATGCCGTTGGAAGTCGGGTCGGTGGCTTCCAATGTCCGGTTGCGGAAAAACCAGTAGGCGGTTCCATGAAAGCTATTGGTGCCGCTGCGCGTGATGGTATTCACCACGCCGCCGGATGCATTCCCGTACTCCGCATTAAAGTTGCTGGAAATGACCTGAAATTCCTGAACCGCATCCTGAGAGATGTTGTAGGTGCGAGTGCGGCCGGCGTTTTCGTCGTAGAAATTATTTGTGGTGTCGATACCGTCCGTCAGGAAGCTGTTGCCGGCCGGATTGCCGCGAAACGTCAGCAGCCCGAATGCGCCATCGGGAGCCACGCCGGGCGTCAATAAAACGAAGCTATCCACGCGCCGGCCATTGATCGGCAGGTCCTGGATCTGCAGTTGTCCGACAACCTGCGACACATCGGTCTTCTCGCCGTTCACTACCGGCGCCTCTGCCGTGACCTCCACCTTCGTCATCGAAGTGCTGACTTGCAAGGCAGGCGTCAGACTGACGGTTTCACCCACCTGAACGGTGATGTTCCGCGCCTGGTAGGTGGCGAACCCGGCTTTTGTGATCGTGACCGTGTAGCCAGGAGCCGGAGTCAAGGACGGCGCGTCGAAGACACCAGCGTCGGTGGTTGCGAGTTGGCGCCGGATCCCTTTCGATTCGTTTTCGACCGTGACGGTAGCCCCCGGTATGGCGGCGCCCGAGGCGTCTGTGACGACGCCCGCAATCCCGCCCGTTCCGGCTGCGTTCTGCGCCGGCAGCACGAACCTGATGGCTGCGGCTAAAAACACTAAACGCGCAATTTTCTTAAGCATGAAACCCCCTGACCTAAAGGCCGATGAAAGGCCTTACTAAAGGATAGATCCAGGATATTTCATTTCTATTAATTGGGGAAGCCGAAGGACAGGAAAACGCGGTTATAGGAAAACGCGGCTAAACGAAGCGCGTGTTAGTGCGCGATGCGCGATGCGTGGTTGCTTCGATAAGATCAGGCGTAGCGGGGCGCGCGCGCACAGCATAGCTGGGTGCGGCTCGGCGAGGGGGCTGATGCGTGGGCTTCTTTAGCGGATCTGTTCTGCTCGCGGCGGTACTCGCCAGCGTGCATCCGGCGACAATTCAGCAACTGAAGGAAACGCTTGCAGCGGCACACGCGGCTGGACGTTCCGATGCCCGGATCGCCGAAGAAGTCAGTTCGCTCGATATGAGCGAGCGAATCACAGAAGAGCAGTTCGCTGAAATATCCCGTTCCGAGAAACCCGCAACAGTGGAAGCACTCCGGCTCCTCGCCGATGCAAGTTCGTTCCAGGATCCACCGCCGTCGGACATACCCAACGAGCCCGCACCAACTCTTGCCGGCCTACAGGTCCTACTCACGAAAGCTTTCGCCTACGCAAGAGGGTACGTTCGCAGTCTGCCGGATTTCCGCTGTACGCGAAGGACTGCTCGATTCGACGATGATCCCGCAGGGCGGGCAGCGGCCTCGGTAGCGGCGCTGGGCGATGCCGACACGACTATGTGGCGGCTTCAGGCTTCCGGAAAGGGTCCCGGACGGTTTACTGAACGGGATGTGGTCACTTCTGAGGTGACATTCGTGCAGGGCAGGGACGTTCAAGAAAATCGGCGGGAGTCGGCGTCTCATGCTGAAGTTCCGGCAGAGCTGTATTACTTGCAGGGCTTAAGGACTTCAGGCGAGTTTGGAGGCATGATGAACTCGCTCTTTTCGGAGAACTCCGCCGCACAGTTCCACTGGCGCCATTGGGAGAGAATTGGCGGAGATAAGTTGGCGGTTCTGACGTTCGAAGTCGATCTGGCACACTCCAATTTTTTCATCGATTGGTGTTGCCTAAACAAAGCGGTCCGGCGCGAACGCGTGGCGTACCAAGGGCAGGTATTTCTTGACCCGAATTCTGGCGTGGTCCGCCGCGTGTGGTGGAAAGCGGCGGACATTCCCGCTGCGATCCCGACGCGCTCCAGTGAAACCCTTGTCGAGTATGGGCCGGTCGCAATCGGTGGCAAATCATGGGTCTGCCCGGTGAAAAGCATCACGTTAACGGAAACGCGCAGTCCATTGCAGCCGAAAGGTGGCTCGGGACAAATACGATCGCTGAACGAGGTCGTATTCTCCAACTACCGCAAATTCGACGTTAAGTCTCGATTGCTACCGGGCGACGGCAGCTTGCGTTAGGCTCGTCAAAAATCAAGCCGCAGGCCGGCTTGCGCCCGCCGCGCGTTGGTGCCGTCAGGGAAGCCGCCCGAAGCAGTCCCGATGCCAAGGCCCGGAACCGGATACAGCGTTCCGTGTCCCGTTCCGATGGCTCCGCTCCAGGTCGCGTCGTAACCGGTTGTGTTGGCGCTTGTGTACGTGATGGTGTTCGTGAGATTAAACACCTCGAACAGAAGCGTGGCTCGAAAATGTTCGCCGAACGGCAGGACTTTTGACAGGCGCGCATCCACCCGCGTTGTATCATCCGGCAGCCGGCCGGTGTTGATGCCGAGCCACGGCACAGCCGAGGTTCCGTTAAAGCCGGATAATGTTCCGGTGTTCGCGATACCGCTCGGGTTCGATAGAACGGCAATCGTCTCCGTATAGGGCAAAGGCGTGGCAATGGTTGTGATTGTCGATAACTGCCAGCCGTTGAGCGCCAGGCGATCCCACAAACTCGTGCCGCGAGAAAACACCGGCTGCCATACCCAGTTGATGACGAGGCGCTGGCGCTGATCCAGGCTCGATGTTCCTTTAATGCCGTTGTAATTGCCGTTGAAAATGGTAGCGCTCGGGCCGCTGAAAAACTCGTTGTTGCTCACACCGCCGAGATTCGTGTCAATTGTGTGCGACCAGGTGTAAGCCAGCGAGGCCTGAAAACCGTGCGACATACGCCGCTGCACCTGCGCCGACACGCCGCTGTAGTAGTTGTTGCCGCCGTTATCGACTTCATAGATGTGCGTAAACGACGGATTCAAGCGCTGTGAGAACAGATAGACGGGAATGGTGAATGTCCCTACCTGAGTGCCTCCGGCGCTGGTGAGAATCGAGTAGGTATCGAAGACACTGGAGACGGTCGGATAATTCACGTCGCGCACTGAGAAAAACTCGGCGCCGCGCGACCACATGTAGCTGATCGTCAGGCTCGTGTTCTTTGAGAGCTGCTGCTGAATCCCGAAATCGCCTTGCTCGGTATACGGCGTGCGCAGACCGGGCCGCGCGAACTCGATACTCCCTGCGCCGGATGTTGACAATCCCGCGGCACTCGGCAGGATGGCCGGGAAGCTCGGATACGTTACACCAGGAAGCGGCGAACTGGGGCTCAAGCTGATGGATTGCGTGTAATTGTTGTTGGTGCTGAACAGGGTCTGGATCATGGCGGTGCCGTAGCGCGAGTAATAAATGCCGAAGCCGGAACGAATCACCGTGCGGTCGTGATTCAGACTCCACGCAAAGCCGGCGCGCGGCGCAAAATCGAGATTGTCCTGCGGGATTCTGCCGGTCTGGGGATAGGCTGAATTCACATACTGCGCCGGGGGCTGCGGAATCCAGTTCTTTTCATAACGCAGGCCGTAATACAGCGTCAGGTTTGGACGCGCGCGGTATTGATCCTGCACATAGACGCCGATCGTGGGCAGCGTGCTATCGATGATTCGGTTGCCGAAGGTTTGCACGAAGTTCGAATAGTCGGTTCCGCCGCTGCCGTAATCGAGGGCGAAAGCGTTGGCGCTTGAGAACGTGTAAGACCCGTTGCCGTTATTCAGCTCGTTGTAGTAGTCTTCGGTGCGCATATAATCGACGCCGAATTTCAAGTTGTGCTTACCGGTGGTCCAGCTCAGGTTGTCGGCATATTCGAACCGGTTTTCGCTCGGGTCGATGCGAGGCAGATAATTGGCGAACCCGATGGAGACGCCCTGCACGCTCAGCGAGATGGTGCCGATTCTGGGATTGATTAGGGAATTGTTAACGGAATCGGCCTGGCGGTCCTTGAACCAGCCGAAGCGCGCCTCATTCACCAGTCGCCCGTTGGGCACAAACACCCATTCGGCCCGGCCATTGCGGACATTCACGTCGTCGTTGCCGTTGCTGTTAAATGCGCCGCCACTGGTGACGACAGCGCCGGTCTGGATGCCGTTGGGCGAGTTGAAGTGGGTGTAGCTGAAATCGAAGCTGAATGTATTGGCCTCATTCAAATGCCAGTCGATCTTGCCGAACGCAGTCTGCTCATTCGCAGTGCGCGGCAAAGTGGTGAAAAACGCGGGGAGCAGGGCATTAATCGCCGCGCACTGCTGTGGGGTCGCCTGATGAGGAGCGTATTGGGCTGCGCCGCAGCCGATCCAGGTGGCGTTCGGACCGCTGCCGGAAACGGCGCTGGAATTGATGATGGCGCTGACCAGCGGGAAATCGCGAAGCTGTTCTTCGGTGTTGAAGAAAAAGAAAAGCTTGTCCTTAATAATTGGACCGCTAATGTCGCCTCCGAACTGGTTACGCACTTCGGGCGGGTTAATGGCCGCAAACGGGTCGCGCGCGTTCAAAGTGCGGTTGCGGAAAAACCAAAAACCGGAGCCGTGATAGGCATTGCTGCCACTGCGAGTTACGGTGTTGACCACCCCGCCCATCGCGTTTCCATATTCGGCTGAATAAGAATCCGTAAGTACCTGGAATTCCTGAATCGCGTCTTGCGAAATCTGCTCCGCGATGCGGGTTCTGCCGGCGTTTTCATTGTAGTAGGCATCTGTGGTGTCGTTGCCGTCGATCAAAAACGCGTTGCCGCCCGGTACGCCGCGAAAGCTTACATCACCGAATGTGCCGTCGGGCACAACGCCCGGCGTGAGAAGCACAAACTGATCCACACGGCGGCCGTTGATCGGATTGTTGTTGATCTGCGTCTGATCAATCGTCTGCGACACGTCGGTCTTGACCTGATCGACTACCGGAGCCTGTTCTTGAACGTTTACGGTCGTGGTGGCCGTCTGGACGGAAAGCTTGGCAGGAATACTGACGTTCTCGCCGACATGCACGGTAATGTTACTGTCGCGAAACTGCGCAAACCCCGGCGCCGTGATGGTGACCGAGTAGCCGTCGTGCGGCTCCAGGGCAGGAGCGCTAAAGACGCCGCCTCCGGTGGTTGTGAGCTCGCGGTGAACCGCAATGGATGGGTTGTCGATCACGACCTTGGCGCCCTGGACCACGGCGCCGGTGGGGTCCGTGACCACGCCACTGATGGCCCCGACGCCCGCGGAAGTTTGTCCCATCAGGGCGAAACCGCCGGCTAAAGCAAATAATAAGGAAGCAATTCTGGTAACCATGAAAAACCCCGCCGAAACGACAGAAAGATAGAAATAGGATATTCCATTTCCTGTTGCCGGAAAAGGCTCTGAGGGTACTATGCCGGGCAACAGAAGGCAGGGGCAGCCCGGCTCCGGCATGGGGCGGCGAACGGCCTCCGGGCCGGGCTTTTTAGCAGAACTGTAGTAGAATCGACCGAGTAATTTCAGGTGGGGGAGTTTTTATGTCACAACGTTGTGTTCAGTTGGGGTTTGCTGTCTTTGCAGTCGCGGCGGCGCTTTTAGCGCAGGACCCGCGCGGGACCATCACTGGCACCATCACAGATCCCAGTGGCGGCGGCGTTGCCAATGCCAAGGTGACAGCACTCAACACCGCGACGAACGATCAACAATCGCAGATCACCAGCCAGCAGGGTGATTACACCATTCCGTTTTTGCCGCCCGGTCATTACAAAGTGACCGTGGAAGCGCCAGGTTTTCAAACCACGGTGCGGCCGGATGTCGAACTTCACGTCGGCGACAAGCTGGAAGTGAGCTTTGCGCTGCAGGTCGGCCAGGTGCAAAGCACCGTCGAAGTGACCGCGGATGCGCCGCTGCTTGACGCCGCTACCGCCACGCGTGGCGATACCATCGAGAACCTGCGTGTAACGGAGCTGCCGATTAACGGGCGCAATCCATTTACGTTGACCAATCTGGCGCCGGGCGTGGTTTTCGCGGGGAATCCGGTGTTCACGCGGCCTTTCGATAACGGCGACAATATTAATTTCTCAATCAACGGCGGCCTGCGGCAAACCAACTCCTGGCTGCTTGATGGCGTTCCGGACGATTCGGTGACCGATACCGACTCGCAACGCACTCACGGCAATCAGAACATCGCCTACATTCCCACTGTGGATGCGACGCAGGAGTTCAAAGTAGTTACTAACTTCTATGACGCCTCTTACGGGCGCACCGGTGGCGGCGTCATGAACGTCACCAGCAAAGCGGGAACGAATGACTTTCACGGTACCGGCTATGAGTTTATGCGCCGCTATTGGCTCGACGCGAACACCACGCAAAGCAATGCAGGCGGTGGGCACACTTACGTTCTTGATCCCATCACGCATAAGAACATCGGCGGCCACAGCCTGGATCAGTACGGAACGGAAATCGGCGGCCCGCTAGTCATTCCGAAGGTTTACAACGGCAAGAACAAAACCTTCTTCATGTTCGGATTTGAAAACTACATCGAATCCACCCCCGCGCCCGTTCTGACCAGCGTTCCGTCGGCGGCCGAGCGCAAGGGCGATTTTTCTCAGGCGGGCGTAAGCATTTATGATCCGAATTCAACCGCGCCCAATCCGAACTTCAACCCGGCGCTGCCCGACAGTCCTACAAATCCCGCCTATATCCGGACGCAGTTTCCCGGCAACGTAATACCAGCCAACCGGCTGAGCGCCACTGGAACGGCCATCATCAATGCCTACCCGGCGCCGAACACCGGAGCGCCCAACGCTGTGATCAACAACTACATCGCAAGTCCGAATCCGAGTTCCGATCATTTCCGCAACTGGATTGGCCGGGTGGACGAAAATATCGGCCAGAACGAAAGGATGTTTTTCCGCTACGCCCATAATCGCCGCAATCAGATTGACAATGGCGCGAACGGTTTTACCGGTCCGGGAAAAGATGCCCAGGATCCTTTGGTTCGTTTGAACGACAACGCGGTCGTGGATTCGCTGACGATTCTCTCTCCCAGCACTCTGTTCGACTTTCGCATCGGGTACACGCGCTTCATTCAGGCCGCTTACCGCACTACGGTGCAAGGCTTTGATGATACGCAGCTTGGCTTTTCGCCGACCTTCAATGCCCAGCGCTTCAATGCGCTGCCGCCGCGCATTATTGACGGCTCCGATGGATATCCGACCTTCGGAACGCGCAACCCGAGCCAGAATACGACCAATCTGCTCAGCTTTGAGCCGAGCCTTTCCTGGGTTCACGGCCGCCAAACGTTCAAGTTTGGCGGCGACATTCGCGATATCCGCACCGAGGCCAACGGCGGATCTTTCATCTATGGCGCGGGCGAGTGGACGTTCAGCCGCAGCTTCACGCAGCAGAACCCCGAAGTCAGCAGTTCAGCTTCCGGTTCAACAATGGCCTCGCTAATTCTGGGCGATCCATCGAGCGGCATTATGAGCTATACGCCGCCTCTGGCGTTCCGCTGGGGCTACTACGCCGGCTACATTCAGGATGACATCAAAGTCACTCCCAAGTTCACCATCAATGCCGGCATACGTTACGATGTCGAAGGTTCGCCTACCGAGCGCTACAACCGCATGAACCGCGGCTGGAATTTTGCATCACCCAGCCCGCTTGCGGCAGCCGTCGCCAATGCGAATCCGGCCAACTGCCCGGCTTGCGCAAACCTCACCGGCGGCTTGCTGTTCGCAGGCACTCCTGGCCAGCCGCGAAGAGCGTTCAACATCCGGGATCACGATATTCAGCCGCGCATCGGCTTTGCCTACGCCGTCACGCCATTGACCGTCATTCGTGGCGGATTCGGAGTCTTCTATCTGCCCGAGGCCGAATATGGAGGATCGCTGGGATACTCTGCAGATACAAATTACGTCGCGAACGTTCCCGGCGGCGGCATCAACAACTTCATTCCAACGCCCTATTTCGCCAGCGGCAATCCTTTTCCGGCTGGAATTGTGCAACCGACCGGCAATTCTCTGGGACTCAACACCGCCCTCGGCAGCGCCGTCATTTTTGCCAATCCCAACCGGCTGATCCCGCACGTGTATCAATACTCTTTCGGAGTTGAGCGGCAGCTTCCTTGGGAAACGAAGCTCGATGTCGAGTACGTCGGCAGCCGTTCTTACAACATCAATACGGGTGACAACCAGGCCGGTGGCGCTCGAAATTTGAACGCCAATACCGTTGTGCAAATCCAGCAAGCCTTCGCCAATCCCAGCTATTTCACTCAGGCTGTACCGAATCCGTTTGCGGGCCTGATTCCGACCAATCCCGGCCTGAACGGCGCAACCGTCTCGCGCCAGCAGCTACTGTTGCCCTGGCCCCAATTCACCTCCGTTCAGGAAGCTTTCGAATCGGTCGGCCGCCTATGGTATGACTCGCTGCAGATCAATGCCGTTAAACGCTACAGCTCGCATCTGGTCTTAGCTCTCGCTTATACGTTCTCGAAATCCCTCGACGGGACCAACTTCTTCAACCCGCAGGACCCGTCTCCGAGCAAGATGCTTTCCTCGAGCGACCGTCCGAACCGGCTCGTCCTCAGCGGCGTCTATCAACTTCCCTTCGGAAAAGGGCGCAAATTCGCAAGCCACATCAACCGCGCCGAGGAACTGCTGATCGGCGGCTGGGAGTACAATTTCCTCGGTATTTTGCAGTCGGGGACTCCGTTCAGCAATCCGACCAATGTCAATCAGATTGCGAATCCAAGTCTTCCGAATGCCACTTACGCCCTGTACTTCAACGACTGCGTGATGCAGGTGAATGGAACCAGCCTGGCGCCGAACGCATCGCGCACGGCCTTTGTATCTTGTACCAACCCTGCCTGGCAAATCCGCCCGGCTAACACGCTGCAAAGCATTCCGTTCAACAGCCCCGTGCTGCGGAGCCCGTGGCGCCCGCAATGGGACATGTCGTTAAACAAAAGCTTCGACTTCACGGAACGGGTCAATTTCCAATTTCGGCTGGAAGCCTTCAACGTCTTCAATACGCCCATACTGGGCGCGCCCAACAACAGCGCCACCAGCCTGAACTTTGGTTTTGTGGGAAACAGCCAGGTCAACTTCCCACGCGATGTCCAACTAGGCTTCAAACTAAACTTCTAGCTTCCGGCTCGGCCTCTTCCCGGCTGGTATACTTGCCTCTTCGAAGCTGATGAGACGCAAAGTAACCGTAGTCGGAGCAGGCAATGTCGGGGCCAATACCGCTCAGAAAATTGCCCAGAAGGAGCTTGCCGATGTTGTGCTGGTGGACGTTGTCGAGGGCGTGCCGCAAGGCAAAGGACTCGACATGCTGGAGTCGGCGCCTGTCGAAGGCTATGATGTCCGGATCGCCGGCAGCAATGGCTATGAGGAGACCGCGGATTCCGATATCGTGGTGATCACCGCGGGCTTTCCGCGCAAGCCGGGCATGAGCCGCGATGACCTGCTGCTCGCAAACTACGAAGTGGTCAAGAGCGCGACCGAGCAGGCAGTCCGGAAATCCCCCAACGCCATTCTGATCCTGGTAACGAATCCGCTGGACGCGATGTGCTGGACAGCGCTCAAGGTCTCCGGTTTTCCGCGCGAGCGCGTCATTGGAATGGCGGGCGTGCTCGACACGGCTCGTTTCCGCACCTTCATCGCCGAGGAACTCGATGTTTCGTTTGAGAACGTCACGGCCATGGTGCTGGGCGGGCACGGCGACACCATGGTGCCGCTGGTCCGGTTTACCAATATCAGTGGAATCCCTCTCAGCGAACTGACCGATCAGGCAACCATCGACCGTATGGTCCAGCGAACCCGCGACGGCGGGGCAGAAATCGTGAAGTATCTGAAAACCGGCAGCGCCTATTATGCCCCAGCCGCTTCGACCGTAGAAATGGTGGAATCGATTCTGAAGGATAAAAAGAAGGTTCTGCCTTGCGCGGTATATCTCGGTGGCGAATACGGCATTCGCGAGCTGTTTGTCGGCGTCCCTGTCAAGCTCGGCAGCAAGGGTGTCGAAAAGATCTATGAGATCAAGCTCGATCAGCAGGAACGGGCTGCCTTGCAGAAAAGCGCGGATGCCGTGCGCGAGCTGGTCGAAGTAATAAAGAGCAGGATTTAGTAATTGTGGGAATAGCGGTTGGACCGCCAGTTCAGCTAATCTGTCGAGGATGGCACGCCAAAATGGTCAGCCGCAAATCGACGAAAAGCTGGCCTGCTTCGGTATGCGGCTGGCGCGCTCCAAGATCCATCGTTGGGGTGTGTTCGCCACCGAATTTATACCCGCCCGCCGGAAGGTCATCGAGTATACCGGCGAAAAAATCAGCCGGCGGGAAACCAAGCGGCGCGCCAACGAGCGCGAACTGACGTACCTTTTTACGCTGGATTCCTATTGGACCATCGATGGCGCAGTCGGGGGGTCGGGCGCCGAGTACATCAATCACTCGTGCCAGCCGAACCTGACCTCGAGAATCGTCAAGGGCCACATCCTTTATATAAGCCTGCGCGACATCCAACCCGGTGAAGAACTAACCATCGATTACCGGTTCGATAAAAAGGTGGAGCGTGTCGTTTGCCGCTGCGGCGCTCCGCAGTGCCGCGGCACCATCAATGTCCTGGATTGACTTGCAGATCGTCGATGACCTTATTGACGCCGTTGACCTGCAAAGCCGCCTGTTCGGCTAATTGCTTCTGCTGAACGGAATTGACTGTCCCACGCAGGGTCACGACTTGCCCGGTCGTATCTACATCGATGCTGGTGACGGTGGAAAGGCCCACGTCGGCGGCCAGTTTCGCTTTCACTTTGGCGATGATCGCGGCGCGATCCAGCTTCACTCCTGCCTTGCCCGCCTCGACGCGCAAGTCACGGCCGCCCTGCTCCACCTTTTCGGCCGGCTGTGATGTCCCGGAAGCTGCAGGACCCGTGCTGTTGAGTGCGGCTCCGAATTTCTGGCCGAAAGAATGGGCCTCCTGTTTGATCTCATGGCCGAGGGTCCTGGCATCCTGATTCAGGCGCTCTCCGGCGTGCCGCGCCCTTTCCTTGGCTTCGGCCCCGCGTTCTTTGGCAGTCTGCTGGCTCGATTGGCTGCAGGCCGCGAGAAGGAATAGCAGAACCAAGGAACACGTAAGTGCGGAACACGTAAGTGCGATCGGTCGCAGCATAGCCTCTGCGCGTTCGACACCGGAATAGGTGCGGCGGTTACGCATCCCGGGAAATTCTTAGGCCTAAAACTGTTTTATCCGCGCACTTCGGAGATCTTTTGCACTAGGCTCCCACTCATGTGAATGAATAGGCTAGCCGATATGTAGCCTAGGCAGGAACATGGAAGCTTACGCAACCAAAACACAGAAAACCGTTTCAATTTGCGAGACGCAGCCGCTGATGGTGAAAGGGCTGATGCACCTACTCGAGGCCACCGACGACCTCGAGTTCGGGGCTTCGCACGCTAGCCCGGCCGAATGGATGCTCAGTGCCGGCGCGAACAACACCGATGTGTTGGTCATTGATAAAGGACTGGGCGCTAAGACGGTGCTGGAGGCTCTAAACCAGCTCCCGGCCGAGCACGGAATGACGAAATCGACTGTTCCGGCGGTTGTGGTGTGGGGTATGTCGATCACTGAGGCAGAGGCTCTCAAGTTTTTACAAGCAGGCGCCAAAGGAATTCTGCGCAAATCGGCCGACACAGACAAGATCCTGGCGTGCTTGCGCGCCGCGGCCCAAGGCCGCAGTTGGATGCAGGATTCTGTGTTCCGTGACTCCGCTCCCACAGATGCCCATATCCGCACAGATCTCACGCCGCGTGAGCACCAAGTGATGGAGCTAGTCGAGCAAGGCTTCAAGAATCGCGAAATCGCTCAGGAACTCGGCATCCGGCCCGGCACGGTCAAGATACACCTCAAACATATCTTTGAGAAAACCGGGGTTCGCGGCCGGCACGGATTGGCTTTGAACGGGCTTCGCCAAAAAGGCGTGATCTCGCTCCTGGCCTCCTGAAAACCCGATTACGCACCGGCGCTTGACATCAGGCGAATAAAAGGAGAATATAGCTGCTGAGAGGTTAACTCTCATGCAGCAGGCAGCTCCACTTATCGGCATCGCCCGCTTGGCGGCGCAAAGCACCGTCATCAGCGAAAAGCGCCGGATCGAGTACCGCACTCTGCCGGCACGCCGCTGGCTAAACCGGTGCCAGTCCGCTCGTGTCCCATTCGATTGGACCATTAATCCATACCGCGGCTGCGAGTACGGCTGCAAATACTGCTATGCGCGCTTCACGCACGAATTCATGGAGCTGCGCGATCCGGCAGCTTTTGAGACCCAAATATATGCCAAGGACTGGAATCCGGCATCGTTCCACGAAGAGCTGCGGTCGGCAAAACCCGGCCAGGTCATCGGTATCGGCACGGCAACCGATCCGTATCAGCCCGTCGAGCGGCGCCTGCGGCTCACGAAATCGGTGTTGTCCGAATTGCTGGTGCTGGAAGGCCTGACGATCTTCATCACGACAAAATCGAATCTGGTCGCGCGCGACAAGAAACTGCTGAAGCAGTTATCCGAACGCAACCAGGTCGGTGTGACGATTACAGTGACCACCATGGATGCCGGCTTGGCTCGCCTGACGGAGCCGTATGCGCCGCGCCCGGATCTACGCATGCGCGCGGTTGCCGAGCTGGCCGAGGCGGGCGTCAGAACCGGCGTCATCGCGAATCCGGTGCTGCCATTGATTACTGATTCGGAAGCAAACCTCGAATCCGTTGCGCAGGCGGCAAAGAAAGCCGGTGCCTGTGAGTTCGGAGCTCATGTGCTGTTTCTGCAGCCGTGCGCCCAGCGTGTCTTTTTTCCATTTCTCGCCGAGAAGTTTCCGCAGCACTTGCGCCGCTACGAAGCTAGTTATCAATCGGGAGCTTACCTGCGCGGCGCCTATCCCGAGCGAATTGAAAAACTGGTCAATGCGATTCGTGAGCGTGCTGGTATTGCCCGCCGCGACCGGCAGAATTTCGTGCCGGAGCCGCCGCCCGGCTCGCAGATGCTGTTGTTTTAGAGGCGCTCGGCCTCGACCGCTTCGGGCGCGCGCTTGCGCTTCACAAGCTGTAGGGCAACCGGCACCAATGACAGCGCAATAATCAGCAACACCACTTTTTCGAAATTGGCGCGAATGAAGGCGATGCCGCCTAGATTGTAACCAAGGGTAACCATCAGGGTCACCCAGCCGCAGGCGCCGATTACGTTGAAAGCGGCAAAACGGGAATACCTCATCTTTCCCACGCCCGCAATGAACGCTGCAAAAGTGCGGATAATTGGCACGAACTTGGCGTAAATAATCGTTTTGCCGCCGTGGCGTTCATAGAACTCGTGGGTGCGGTCCAGGTATTCGCGGCGAAAGATCTTCGACTTCGGATTCTTGAACAGCCGGTAGCCGAACGTGGTGCCGAGAAGAAATCCAATGCCGTCGCCAGCGATGGACGCAATGGCCAGCATCACGATAATCGTCCCGATCTTCAACTTGCCTGCGCCGGCAACGATGCCCACCGTAAACAGCAGCGAATCACCGGGCAGGAAAAAGCCAACCAGCATGCCGCTCTCGGCAAATACGACCAGAAACAACAGGAGATAGCCGGCCCACCCCGTCATGTTGGTGGACAGGAGCGCAATCAGCTTGTCCGGATTCGTGAGGCTATGCAGAAATCCGATGAACTGTTGAATCACAGTGGCGCCTAGCTCTGGTAAGAGGACAGCAGCCGCGATAGCGCCGCATCGTTCATCTTGATTTTGCGCCGGCGCTTCAGCTCATCAACGACGCTCTGCCGGAACAATGGCTGCTCGATTGACAACCGTTGCTGCGTAATTTCCTGCACGATTGCATCTTTGTTTTGCGCGAACTGGCTCATATCGGCCGGAATTTTCTGCGACACCTCGCAAACAAACTGCCCTGTCTGAGCCGAAACCGGGCCAATCACAGCGCCCACGTTGGCTTTAAATGCTGGCGCCAAAAGACTGCCGGATCCGATGCCTTCCGCTGCGCCGTCGATGGTAAAGGGTGCCGCGGTCTTAACGGCCAGCCCGTATTCCTTCGCAATCGCCTCCAGGCTCTTGCCCTGCTTCGCTTCGGCGGCTGCCGCCGCGGCCGCTTTTTGAGCTAGCTGCGCCGATTCCGCATCCACATACTTTTGCTTCACGTCGTTTTCCACTTCGGCGAACTCGGCATTTCGTGGCGGATTAATATTGGTGACGACACCGAATGCTTCTTTGCTACCGTTCTGCAGATCCACTACATCTGTTGTCGCGCCCTTTGTGAGACTGAACAGCGCATTCGTCAACTCAGGGGCGTTATTGACATCCGGCAGAGAATCGTTCCGGGTGAGATTGCTGGCTCGGAAAAAGTGAAGATTGTATTTCTTGGCGATAGCCTCGGCCTGGCTGGGGTTCTTTATGATCTCGGCGCGCGCGGCATCCATCGCTTTCTTCAAAAGATCGGCCGCTCCCTGTTTCTGTGCATCGGCGAGCAACAGCGGGCGCACTTCGTCAAAGCTCTGGGTGTGCGCCGCTTGCTTGTCCTCCACCTGAATGATGTGATAGCCGTATTCGGTCTCTATCAGTCCGCTCGTTTCTCCCGGCTTGAGGCTGAAAGCAGCTTTTTCGAAGGCCGGTACGGTCTGCCCTTTTACGATCCAACCCAGCTCACCGCCCTTTTCGGCCGAACCAGGATCTTCCGAATTCTTTTTTGCTAATTCGGCGAAGTCAGCGCCATGATGTAACTGATTCAGCAGATCTTCGGCTTTCGCCTTAAGTTTCGGCACATCTTCTTTCGGCTTGCCCTGCGTTTTGATCAGAATGTGACGTACCTTCACACGGTCGGGAGTGCGATAGTTGTCGATGTTTTCCTGATATTCCTGCCGCAATTCAGCATCGGAGACTTTGACGTTCTGCACGAAATCGGCCGTGTTGCCGACGATCAGGTCGACGTCGCGCTTCTCCGGAATCTGAAACTGGCTGCGGTGGCTGTCGAAATAAGCCTTTATCGCAGCCGGATCTTTGTTCACCTTCGAGGCGAAATCTTTGGGCTCGAAATCAATGTACTTCAGACCTACCTTCAGGTTCTTGCGCTGGTACTCGGCGCGCGCCTCCTGGTCCGATACGACCAGCGCCTGTGCTTCCAGATTTTGTAAACGGCTTTCGAGCATCGCATCGCGCTGCTGCGTTTCGAACTCGCCCACCGTCATTCCCTGCTGCGCCAGTATCATTTGATACGTGCGCATATCGAAGTTCCCGCCGGTAGCGCCCGCAAATTCGGCGGCAATAGCATCCGCGAGTTCCTGGTCGCTAATATGCAGCCCCAGCTGGCGCGCCTTGTAGGCCATTGCCTTTTCTTCGATCAACTGGTTCACGATGGAAGGTACATACATGGCCAGCACGTTGCGCGGGATATTCGCCTGGCCCCGGGTGATATTCTGCACCATCCGATCCACATCCGTGGTTGTGATCTGCTGGTCGCCAACCGTTGCAAGCACGTTGTTCCCCGTTGGCCCACCACCACCCGGCCCGCCGGGGATTAGATAGAGCAACATCGAAATGGACACTAAGCCCAGCAGTACGCCAAGCAGAATGCGCACACTTTTCTCGCGGCTGCGAAACAGGTCAAACATAAATTACTGCGGAATCTCCTGCAGGAAACTTCTAAAGGACAATCGGCGGGACTAAGCTCGACCGACAGATCTTTAGTGTAGTCGAATTTTTATTTTACCCCGCCACGCCATACTGGAAATGATGTGGGGAGGTCAATCTGCCGAATCGCATGGCTATTCTTTGCCGGAAGTTCACGGCACAATTGCGACCTCGCATGCCCAAACCTGGAGACGCCTCTTTGCCTTCGCCGGGCCGGCCTACCTGGTCAGCGTCGGCTACATGGATCCGGGGAATTGGGCTACCGACCTCGAAGCCGGAGCGCGTTTCGGATACCGGCTGCTCTGGGTGCTGGTGGTCTCAAACGCCATCGCCTTATTGCTCCAAACACTGAGCGCGCGTCTGGGAATTGTGGCCGGCCGGGATTTGGCCCAGGCGTGCCGCGACGAATACCCCCGGCCCATCAGCTACATTCTCTGGGTCCTGTCGGAAATCGCCATTGTCGCTTGTGACCTGGCTGAAGTGCTGGGCGCGGCGATCGGCCTGAACCTGTTATTTCATCTGCCGCTTTTGATAGGCGTTCTCGTGACCGCAGCGGATACATTACTTATCCTCTGGTTTACGCATGTCGGCATACGCATGGTCGAAGCCTTCGTGCTTGTTTTAATCGCCACCATCGCGGGTTGCTTCGCCTTTGAAATTTTTCTGTCGCGGCCTGATGCGGGCGCGCTGTTCGCAGGGCTCGTCCCTCGCATCGATTCCAGCACGCTGTACATTGCCGTTGGCATCTTTGGCGCCACCGTGATGCCGCACAACTTATATCTTCATTCCGCCCTGGTCCAAACACGCCGCCTGGGTAGCACTGCTCAGGAGAAGCGCATCGCATGCCGGTACAACTTGGCCGATTCCGCCTTGGCACTAAATGGGGCGCTATTCGTTAACGCCGCCATTCTGGTGATGTCGGCTGCCGTTTTCTTCACGCGGCATATTGTCGTTACCGAAATCCAGCAGGCGCATCAACTTCTGGCCCCGCTGCTGGGTACCACGGCCGCCAGTGTACTGTTCGGCGCGGCCCTGCTCTGCTCCGGCCAATCTTCCACTCTGACCGGAACGATGGCGGGCCAGATCGTCATGGAAGGCTTCCTCCGCTTCCGCATGCAGCCGTGGCTGCGTCGCGCCGTGACGCGCTTTCTCGCCATCACTCCGGCCGCGTTGACCATCTACTTCGCGGGCGAAACGGGCAGTTACCGGCTGCTTATTCTGAGCCAGGTGATACTTAGCCTGCAACTGCCGTTTGCCGTAATCCCGCTCGTGCATCTGACTTCGGATCGCAGGCGTATGGGTGAATTTGCAAATGGCACATGGCTGAAACTCGGCTCCTGGTTTTGCGCCGCCTTTATTCTGGTGTTGAATGTCTGGCTGCTGTGGAATCAGGCCGCGGATTGGAGCGCTCAAACCGGCCGCTATCGCCTGCTGTTCATTGCCTGTGCCGTGATTGTAGGGATAGTGTTCTGCACATTGCTCGGCTACATTACGTTCTGGCCTCACACTCGCCGCGCTGCCCCGCCGGCCGAACCGGTTGCGGTAACGCTCGAGGAATCGGCCGCGCCGGTCTGGACGCCGCGCTCCTATTCGACGATTCTGGTTCCGCTGGATCACAGCGAATCGGACCGCGATGCGGTTGCCAACGCGCTTTCTTTAGCCAAGCTTCATCACGCCCGTATGGTCCTACTGCACGTGGAAGAAGGTGTAACCAGCCAGCTTTTTGGATCGCAATCGTCCACTGCGGAAATAGCCGAGGGCCAGCAGTACCTCGCTGCCCTCGTAGAATCTTTAAACGATCAGAACGTAGATGTTGAAGTGCTTGTGCGACACGGCAAGAGTCCCGCGAAAGAGATTGCCGCAGCCGTGGCGGAAGTGCAGCCGGACGTCGTGGTGATGGCTTCGCACGGGCATCGCGGCATCAAAGATCTGATTTTCGGCACCACCATCAATGCTGTGAGGCACCGCATCAAGGCGCCGCTCCTCATCGTCAGCGGCGGGCATAAGAATGACCGATCTCTCTAAAGGCAGGATTCTGGTAACGGGCGGCGCCGGATTCATCGGCAGCGCCGTCATTTGGGAACTCAATCGCAGAGGCATTGTGAACATCCTCGTCGCCGATTTCCTGCGCCAGAAGGAGAAGTGGCGCAATCTCGTTCCGCTGCGCTTTGCAGATTACATGGAAGCCGATGACTTACTCATGCGGCTCGACGTTTCGCCGCATTTGTTTGCAGATATTACGGCCATCTTCCATTTGGGCGCTTGTTCGTCGACAACTGAGACGAATGCCGCCTATCTGATTCGCAATAATTTCGAGTACACAAAAACACTGGCCCGTTTCGCGCTCGAATCGGATGCGCGCTTCGTCTACGCGTCCTCGGCTGCGACATACGGCTGCCTGGAATCGCGCGTATCCGAATCCATTCCACTTGCCGAACTCCGGCCTATGAACATGTATGGCTACTCGAAACATCTGTTCGATTGCTACGCTGAACACCACCGCATCCTGCCCCGCATCACGGGCCTGAAGTACTTCAATATCTTCGGGCCGAATGAGGCCCATAAGGGAGACATGCGCAGCGTGGTGCACAAGGCCTTTCATGAGATTTCGGAAACCGGCCAGGTCTCACTTTTTAGGAGTTACCGGCCCGACTTTCGTGATGGAGAGCAGCAGCGCGACTTCTTATACGTCAAAGACGCCATTGCCGCAACTCTTTACTTAGCCGAGCATGTGGATGGCGGCGGATTATTCAATATCGGCTCTGGCCAGCCCAACACGTGGCTTACGTTGGTGAAAGCGATCTTTTCGGCGCTCGGCCAGCCGCCGAATATTAAGTTCATCGAAATGCCGGAGCACTTGCGTGATAAATATCAGTACTACACCTGCGCTGACATTACCAGGCTGCGCGAAGCCGGCTTTACGGCTCCTATGACGCCGCTGCCCGAAGCCGTGCGGGATTACGTAGTTAATTACCTGCTTCCTCACCGGCACCTGGGCGACGAGGCGTCAGAACCGCGCATGAAAACGCAGGAAGCTTTGCGCTAGCGTCTCTATACTTAAGACATGTTCTTTCGACGCGGCCGGCCGAAAATTCCGACCTTTTCCGAGCGTATCGACCTTCTGCGCCAAGCGGGGTTCGCCACCGAAAACCTGCCGGACGGACGCGTCAAAATATCGAAACACGGCGTCGCGGCAATCGTTGGGGATGAAGGTAAGAATCAGCCGGCGATCGAAAAGGCCGGCGTGCTCGTCGGCTCGCAAATCGCAACGTTGCTCAGCGCCGGTTATCAAATGTTCCTCGAAACGCCTGATGGCAAACGCATTCCTGCCACCGCCGAAGAACTGAAGGCTCTGCACGAATTCGAAGAAGACGTTAAAGAAGCGCTCGGTCTGGAGAGCCTGTACAACACCTCCCTCGGCACGACGACGCCGAAGCATATGTACGATCGCGTGTACAAGCGCGATACCGGTCAACAACCGAAACCGTGGCTCACAAAGAATAATCGCTTTGTGCCGCCTGACACCAAAGAATCAGCGCACGCCTATGCCCAGGTACCGGGTGATCTCGAGAAAGGAGATGGCGGCGTATAGATCGCCGAACTCGGGAACGAATGGTTCTACTTTGATCTGTTTCGCCTGATCGGCTTTGCCTTCGCGGGACAGCGACGCGGCTAGCATCGCGCGCGCCCGCAAGTCCGAATCGCCGCTTTGCTGCAGGGCCGCATTCCAGACCTGCGCTGCTTCCGAATAATGAGCGCCCAAAAAAAAGCCGTATCCCAAGACCGCGGTTTTCAGTTGTTCATTGCTCGCGATAAACGAAGATTCTATTTCCTGCTTCCACATGTCCGCAGGTTCGTTCGCTTTCGCCAGCATGGCGACGATGCTGCCGGCGGAGCCGGGTCTGGGATCAAGTTGCTGTGCTTTGGATGCCCACTGTTTCGCTCCCGCGAAATCGTTTGCGATCATTTGCCAGACGCTCAACTCGCCATACGCGAAGGACTGCGCGGCCGGTTGAGCGAACTTTGCGCTGCTCAACAATTCAACCGCTTTTTGCGATTGCCCGGAGAACTCCAACCAGGCTGCATGGACCAGCGTCTTCGCATCAGGATTCGCAATGGATGCAAACAGGCGTTCCGCAATCGTGTTCGCGCGCGCCGCATCGCCTTCAAGCAAAACGCAAACGGCAAGCTCCGGCAGCACGGCCTGGTTGTTATCCATGCCCACGAGCAGCTTTTCCGCCTCGGCGAATCGCCGTGTCTCAAATAGCCCGTCGGCCAGCGCCTTCCGCACACTCACGTTGCCGGGATTCAGTTCCAGCGCGCGTTGCAAATAGCGAGTTCCGTCCGCCGCATTACCGCGCAAAAAACTGAGCGATCCCGCCGTCACCAGCGCGTCGCTTTCATTCGGCGCAACCTGCAGTACGGCGCGAAATGCCGCTTCCTGTTTTGCGAGCGGCGCGTGCGAATAGCGCGCCAGATAGGCATTGAAGCGCGCCCGGTCCAGCGGCGTAAATTGAGCAGTGTGGCCCGCGGCGGCCTGGAGCAGCGCCGGCAGGGCTTGCGGAGCGCTTTGCGCATCTGCATCCGCAAGCGCCAGGTAAGCAAGGCCGAACGAGGGGTCGATGTGGATGGCATCAGCCAGCGCGGCCAGGCGTTGCTGTGGAACCGTTGTGGACGCCCCATTGACATAGGCCTCCAGCGCCCGGTTACTTTTCGTTGAAAAAGACGCCGCGCGGTTATCGATCTGCTTTGCCAGTTCATTGAGCAGCGGCAAAATGCCCGAAGAGCTTGCGCCTTTCAGATCGATCACTCGCTGGTTCTGCTGGGTTCCGTTGTCCGTAATGGCCGTATTCAGCGAGATTCGCCCGTCGCGCTGTGTAACGGTTGCGCGCACCACGCTTTTAGCGGCGGCCTGATAAGCACCTGAATCGTCGTTTGCCAGCACCGGAACAATCGCTTGGGAAGTAGCAAGATCTGCCTGGAGCACGACCTGCACGGCGGCAGCCATCCAATTCGAGGAGGCGTCTTCGACAAGAATATTTCCCGGCAGTATCGCGATGCGCGCGGGAGCTTCAGGTGCGCGTGCGCAACCCCCCATCAGGAGTAGAAGCAGAGGAACACAACGGAAACCGGAACGCAGAGCGTCTTAATTATAGAGGTTTAGGATTTTCGAGCATCAGCTCTTTGAACGCCGGATTCGTCTTCAAAGCCGCAAACTCCGGCATCGACGGAATCTTTTCGCGATCCTTGACGCCTTCTTCAAGAGCCTTCCGCAGATACATCAGCGCGCGATCTACGGCTCCGGATTTCGCATACATTTTGGCCAGATAGAGGTGAAACGTTGCGCGCTCCTCCACCGTGCGTTCCTGCATCAAAGTGCCGAACGTGCTGTGGTGTTCGAACACATCCGGATCAAGCTGGAGCGCGGATTCATACCACTTCATAGCATCTTTGAAATCTTTGCGGGCGAAGTAGGCAGCGCCTAAGTTCGCATAAACAGACGCCGACGGCTGTGAATAGCGCAGCGATCGCTTGTACAGCCCGATGGCCCGCCGGTAACTCTTCCTGGCATAGTAAATCGTGCCCAGGTTGTTGATCGCCTCGCTGTATTTCGGATCCAGCTTGATCGCTCGTTCGTAATACTTCTTAGCCAGATCAAGCTGCAACATCTGATGGAAAGCGATGCCGATCTTATTGGCAAGCACGGGTGAATCGGCCGGGCCCTCGCGATACATGTCGATAGCTTCGCGATACATCTTGCGAGCCATATAGATGTCGCCGCGCAGCTCGGGCGTGATGCTCGTAGATGCCGACGGCCCCAGAGATGGTGTGTTTGTGGCGGCTGCGGCGCGGAAATTATTGGCGGGAATCGATGTTTGCTGCGCCGCCAGAACAGTGGCAGCGGCAAAGATGGAGAAAACCCAGCGAGATAAAAGTGACGGCGAAAAAGAGATCATCTTGCGATCCCCCTTTGTGCCTACTATATACCTTTTGCAGTGACTCGGGCGCCGCGCTTAATGAAAAATGCTCTTGAGCTTATCCAGCAGCCCGCGTTTCGCTGCCCCCTGCTTATCCGGCGGATTTGGGGTGGTACCCGGCGCCGGTGGGGGCGGCAGGCTGGTAGAGGGCGCAGGAACATTGGGCAGT
The DNA here is from genome assembly GCA_021324185.1 of Terriglobia bacterium. Taxonomy (GTDB): domain Bacteria; phylum Acidobacteriota; class Terriglobia; order Bryobacterales; family Bryobacteraceae; genus Bog-105. Next base: position 24,599 of record JAJPJN010000115.1, read on the forward strand.
GTGCTTTGCCCGGGGGCCGGAGTTTCCCAACCGGCTATTTCGGTTGAGCCACCCTGATGAAGCGGGCAAAACTGTACCGGCTGTGTGCCGAGCAGGTAGTAATCGGTTGTCACCTGCGGACAGGCGCTGGTAGCCAAAGCTCCGCTTTCCGGATCGATCTGCGCGCTAACTACGCCTTCGGGAACTTCAAAATCGCCCACATCTCGGTAAGCCCGATGCTTGTGCGCGTGTTTCATGAATTCGGTCCAGATGGGCAGCGCCACCTTGGCGCCTTGGCTGTCCACGCTTCCCAAAATCGTCTTTAGGTCCTGATAATCATCAAGTCCCACCCAGACCACGCACAAAAGCTTGGTAGTGAAGCCGGCGAACCAGGCATCATGGGAGGTTCCGGTCTTCCCGGCAGCAATCAGGGTGAACCCGCGGCCTCTCACGCCTGCGCCGGTACCCGTGCGCAGCACTTCTTCTAAAAGATTGACCATCAGGAAATTCACCCGCGGGTCGAGAACCTTTTTGGTTTCCGGCTGCGAAGCCCAGGAATCGCCGCCGGATTTGTCCATAATCCGCTCGATCAGGCGCGGCTCTACCATGACGCCGCGATTCGCGAAAATCGTGTACGCGCGCGCAATCTCGAGGGGCGTGACATCGTAGGCGCCCAGCGCCATTGCCGGCGTGGCACGAATATCTTCCAGCCCGGCTTTGTGTGCCAGATCCGCCACCGTTCCGTAGCCGACCGCCTGCGCTACTTCCACCGTCGGCACATTCAAGGATTTCGCCAGCGCGGTCCGCAGAGTAACATCCCCTAGCCACTCGCCCTTATGAAAATCTGTGGGCGCGTAGGTTTGCCCCGCGAACGCAAAGGTCTCCGGCTCATCGTGAAAAATCGTGGACTGGGTGATCGGGTCGGGATGGTCCCAAAGTCCGGTAGTCAAAGCAGCGGCATATACAAAAGGTTTAAACACGCTGCCTGAGGGCCGCTTTGCCAGTACGTGATTGAGCTGGCTCATGCCGTAATTTCTGCCCCCGATCAACGCCTTCACCTCGCCGGTGTGCGGATCGAGACAGATCAAGGCTACCTGCGGCTCTTCAGCAGGGCCGCCCGCTTTCCGGTGCTTGGCAATCATCTGGTCGACTTCGCGCATCCCGGTCGCCACCGCTTCGGCGGCATCCCGCTGCAGATCCAGATCAAGAGTCGTATATATCTTCGAGCCTGACTCCTGGAAATCGCGATCCTGGAATTGATCGGCCAGCTTTTCATTCACCAGATCGACAAAGTACGGCGCATCGGCCGATTCGATTCCCTGTTTAGCAACCACCATGGGCGCGGCCACTGCCTGGTCATACTGCGCCTGCGTGATGTAGCCGTTTTCAAGCATCCGCGCCAGCACCACGTTTCGCCGCAGGCGGGCGCGCTCCGGCCAGCGCACGGGATTCCGGAAACTCGGCTCCTGAATCAATCCGGCAAGCGTGGCAGCTTCGGGCAACGTGAGCTGCCGGATGTCCTTACCGAAATAAGCCTCCGAAGCCTCACCAAAGCCGCGGATAGCAAAGGAGCCGCGGCGCCCAAGGTCCACCTGATTGGCGTAATATTCAAAAATCTTCTGCTTCGTCAGCTTCCGTTCCAGATGGATAGTGATTAACAGCTCGTCGAACTTGCGCGTCCAGGTCTTGCGGCTGTCGAGCCATAAATTGCGCGCCAGTTGCTGCGTTAGCGTCGATGCGCCCTGCGCGTTCCGATGCTCGCGCAAGTCGACGAAAACAGCCTTCATGATGCGGATCGGGTCAAATCCGGAGTGTTGAAAGAAGCGCTTGTCTTCAATCGAGATCACCGCCTGCACAAGCACCGGCGGGATATCGTCATACTTCACCAGCCGGCGTTTTTCGCGGTTCTTGTCATAGAGGCTGCTGAGCAGTTGCGGAGCGAACGTATATTCCGTGCGCGCCGTATTGTCGCTCAGCGAGATAATGGACGTGATCTTACCGTCGTTGAAGCGCAGAACACCGGCTTCGGAGCCGGGATAAGAATGGTCGCCGGGAAAAATCTCGAGGGCATCCGGGCGGAGGTGATACCAGCCGGGTCCATTGGCTCTGCCATCCTCCACATAGCCCGCGTCGCGAAGTTTGGCTGCGAATTGTAGCGGCGTGCCTGGATCGCCCACGCCGACAATTCTGGGTGCGGCATAAAGCAGGGAAGAATTGGGAAAAGGACCTTGCGCCAGCTTCTCATCCGTGAGCCGCGCGTACTTCATGTAGTACGCAAACACCACGATGAGCCCGATAATCGCAACAGCGATTCCGCCGAATAGCAGAAACCGCGCTAAAACGGAGGGGGCCCTGGGAGCTGCTTTGCGGGGTGAACCGGGCTTCCCGGGAACTCGGATGCGAACAGGCAATAGGTATGCTTTCCTATTCCTTGGATGCCGTCAAAATGCCTAGGTTACTTTGGCGCTTGATAATACGATTCTAGCTCTTTCCAGATATCCTCATCGTGCGGTTGCCAATCCGGCGGTTGACGGCCCGTGATCTGGAGTTCCTCGATGCTGAGTGTCCCATGCCCGAAGGGGCAGATCAGTTCGGTGCGAGGCGGCCCAAAAGTGACCAGATGGCCCCAACTCCCGGAGTTCACCGGCATGATCAACCGGCGAAGGCAGGTCCGGCAGCGCCGCCGCTGATCGCGCAAAATGAGCGAGAGCAGTCCCGCCCCGATCAGCCAGATTCCCAGCGTCAGGAAGGTGTAAAGCATATCGTGCAGGAAAAGTGGTGGCGGTGGCCCAAAATCCCCAAGCTGCCTGGGATCAATATGAGGCTTCGGATATTTCCACGCCAGCGCGGCCTGTAGTCCGTACACAATTCCGGCCGCGATCGCCAGTTTGGCGACCAGATACAGCCAGTACTTCATTACTTTCATTAGACTCCTTCCGGGCGGCAACAGTTCCTTGACCAGGGTCCGTTATTTCCGAAGCAAGTTTCGGGCCAGGAACAAAAGATTCGCGGGGCGTTCGGCCAGGCGGCGCATGAAATACGGGTACCAGGCGTCGCCGTAAGGAACGTACAATCGCAGGCGGTAGCCTTGGGCGACCAGATTCCGCTGCAAGTCTCGCCGGATTCCATAGAGCATCTGAAATTCAAAACGATCCTGCCCAAGGTTTTGTTCCTTTACGTGACGTAGCGCTTCCCCGACGATCCTCTCATCGTGACTGGCAATTGCCGGATAAGTGCCGTGGTCGAGCAGAAGTCTCATCAATTGGACGTAGTTGGCATCCACCTGGTCTTTACGCGGAAACGCTACCTCAGGAGGTTCCCGGTAAGCGCCTTTACAGAGCCGTACCGGAATCTGCCGCTCCGAGAGCATTCGAATATCCGACTCACTGCGATAAAGATAGGCCTGAATCACGGCGCGAATGGAGCCGGGGAATTGATCCTGCAGCCGTTTGACCACCGCAAGCGTCCGGTCCGTGTACTCGCTCGATTCCATGTCGATTTCGACGCGGCTGTTCACGGCGCGGGCGCGCTCGACCAGTTCCTGGACATTGCTGAGGCAGGCTTCTTCTGAAAAATCGAGGCCGAACTGCGTCAGCTTGATGGAGACTGTCGCACCTAAACCGGCGTGCTGAATAGCACACAGCGCCGCCAGATAGCTTTTGAGTGACTCGGTCGCTTCTTCAAGCGAAGTCACGTTCTCGCCCAGAAAATCGAGCGTGCCGAGAATGTGCTGCCGCGACAAATCTTCGAGGACGCGTATGCCGTCAGCGAGCGTTCTGCCCGCAATAAAACGCGCCGTCATCCGTCGCGATAGCGGCGAATTCTCCATCCAATGGCGCAGGAATTTGTTTCCGGATAAATAAAGAAGCGCTTGGCGCAGCATGAATAGCTGTATTGCCCGGTGTACAGCAAGCCGGCGGCGATGGTGCTTGGCCCTCTTCCACTATAGACGTGCGGGTGAAAACTGTCTCAATTCGCTGCGCGCACATTCAATGACGATCTTTACGCGAACAGCGCGTGGCTTGTCACGGCCAGCCCGCTTCCGATGAGTGCGGCAGCAAGTACGTCGCTCAAAAAATGCATTCCCAAAAGAATTCGCGAAGCTGCGATCGCCAGCGCACAAAACAGTAGTGGCCCCAGCAGCACCGGATAAAACATTCCCATCGTGACTGCGACCGCAAACGCCGTAATCGTATGGCCGGATGGAAACGAGAAGCGATCCGGAGGAAGCAGATTGGCCCAGACATGCGGTTCAATCTCGCACGGCCGCTTGCGGCCTGAGATTTTCTTGATCGAGACAAACAGACCGATGCCTGCGATAGCGGCCGAGCCCGCTGCCGCAATGGCCGTGAGCCGCCCGTCACCGCCAAAAATCAGAACGAGTAACCCGAGCAGATACCACAGCCAGCCATCGCCTGCTCGCGTCGCCGCGATAGAACACAGGCGAATCCATTGCGGCGCCGGCCACTTATTTACCTTCCGCATCAGCTTGTGATCGCCGCTGGTGATGAGGTGAAGCATAGTGTGACGCGCCGTCATCGGAACTGCCTTGAAAACAGCAGTGTACGAAATTGGTAAATAGACACTTGTCCAACCCGACACTGGATTTCATTTATTTCGAGGCCGGCGGCGGCCATAAGAGCGCCGCATTGGCGCTCGAAGCCGTCATCGCAGCCGAAGGTTATGACTGGAACATCCGGCTGGTCAATCTGCAGGAAGTGCTGGACCCGCTCGATATCTTCCGCAAGCTGACGCGCGTGCGGCTGCAAGATATCTACAACCGTATGCTGGCGAAGGGCTGGACGCTCGGTTCGGCGTATCTGCTGCCCATCATGCAGGCGGTCATCCGCATTTATCACCGCCCTGCAGTCAAGCTACTGACGGACTTCTGGAAACAACGCCGGCCGGACATAGTGGTCTCGCTCGTGCCGAACCTAAATCGCGCCTTATTCGAGAGCCTGCAAAAAGCTCTGCCCGGCACTCCATTCGTAACCATCCTCACCGATTTGGCCGACTATCCTCCGCATTTCTGGATCGAAGCGCATGCCAGTAGTTCGGAAGCTCATAGGCAGTACTTCATCTGCGGAACTGAAAAAGCTAAACAACAGGCGCTCTCTCTCGGACATCCCGGCGAGCGTGTCTTTCAAACCAGCGGCATGATTCTGCGGCCTGCGTTTTATGAATCGCGCAATTTGGCCAGAGCCGAAGAACGCATACATCTCGGTCTTCATCCCGAGTTGCCAACCGGGATTGTACTGTTCGGTGGCGAAGGGTCGAAGGTCATGTTACAAATTGCCAGGCAGCTTGGAAACTCAGCCCGGGATTTGCAACTCATTATGATCTGTGGCCGCAACACGCGCTTAAAGGAACGCCTGCAGGCGCTCCAGACGCGCAATCGAATTTTCGTCGAGGGGTTTACCAAAGAGATTCCCTACTACATGTCTCTGTCCGATTTTTTTATCGGCAAGCCCGGTCCGGGAAGTATTTCGGAAGCGCTCAGCCTGGGGCTGCCGGTGATTGTGGAATCGAATGCCTGGACGCTGCCGCAGGAGCGTTTCAATGCCGAGTGGATTCGCGATCACGGATTCGGCGTCGTCCTGCGCAGCTTCCGCCGGATCTCACAGGCCGTCGACGAGTTACTAAGTGGCGGCAGGATGGAGGAGATGCGGGCGCGCATCAGACAGCTAAACAATAGAGCGGTTTATGAAATCCCGCCGATTCTGGAGCAAATCCTGGCTCGCTGCAAAGCGCATTCTCAGAACCCGGTCTCTCTTGGGATGATGTAGAGAGCATGTGCGGCATTGCAGGATTCACACATTTCGGACGCCCACCCGCGCCCGGAGTGTTGCGCCGCGCGCTCGATGGGCTGAGGCATCGCGGTCCCAACCAGCAGGGCGTATTTGAAGCCCTGGATATCTCCATGGGAGCCGTGCGGCTCAAAATTATCGATCTCGCCGGTGGCGATCAACCCATCGAGACAGAAGACGGAGAATACGTCGTCGTCTTCAATGGCGAAATCTATAATCACGCCGAATTACGCGGCGAACTCGAAGCTTTGGGGCATCGCTTCGCTTCCCACTGCGACACCGAAGTCGCTCTGCGGGCCTTCGCGCAGTGGGATACGAATTGTTTCCGCCGCTTTCGCGGCATGTTCGCCGTCGCGTATTGGCAGCGCTCCAGCCAGCGCCTCGTGCTCGGCCGCGACCGGCTCGGAATCAAGCCGCTCTATTACGCGCTTCTTGCCGGCAATCTCCATTTCGGATCGGAGCTGAAGGCGTTTTTCGAGCACCCCGCGATCCCCCGGAAAATTTCGCAAACTGGTCTCGGCTATTTTCTTTCGCTGAATTACGTCCCCACGCCTCACACGCTGGTAGATGCAATCGAAAAAGTGCAACCGGGCACATGGCTCGAATTTCAGCGTGGCCGCATTCGTAAAGAAAGCTATTGGCAGAACAGGTTTAACCCCGAGGCGGTCAGCATCGAGGACGCCTGCCGGCAACTCGATGAGCTGCTGAAAAAATCGATCAGCGAGCATCTGATCTCCGACGTTCCGCTCGGCATCTGGGCAAGCGGCGGTCTCGATTCCTCGACGATTCTGCATTACGCATCGCAGGTGTCCAGCCGCAAGCTGAAGACTTTTTCCATCTCCTTCACAGGGCGGCGATTCGACGAAAGCGAATACTTCCGGCTGCTCGCCGCCCGCTATAAAACGTCGCATCAGGAACTCGATCTGAGCGCCGGTCTGGATCTGCCGGCCGCCATCGAAGAGATCGCATACTATTCCGACGAGCCGAGCGCGGATGCGGGAGCGCTTCCCGTCTGGTTTCTGTCGCGCATGTCCGCCGCACACGTGACGGTTGCGTTGAGCGGTGAAGGCGCGGATGAGATCTTCGGCGGATATCAAACCTATGTGGCCGATAAATACGCAAACTTCGCGCGGCGGCTTCCGAAAGCGATCCTTCGCGCGGCCGCAAAAGCAGCAAATCGCATTCCCGCTTCGGATGAAAAGATCGGTCTCGATTACAAGGTAAAGCGCTTTCTGGCCGGCGCTCTATTGCCGGCCGATGAGGCGCATTTCTACTGGAACGGAACTTTCTCGAGCCGCGAAGTACATGATCTCGGCCCGGCAATTACGCCCCAACCGGTGGCCGGGCTCGCCGAACGCCTCCCCGGCATTCCACCGGCAGACGACCTGATCAACCGCTATCTCTTCGTCGATCAGCATTATTACTTACCGGACGACATTCTGTATAAGTGTGACCGCATGAGCATGGCGCATTCGCTCGAAGTCCGGCCGCCGTTTTTGGATCACCGAATCGTCGAATTTGCCGGGACTCTCCCTGCCGGTCTGAAGATTCGCGGCCGCACCACCAAATACATTCTTCGCAAGCTGGTGCAGAATCAATTGCCGCAAGCGATTCTGCGCCGCCCGAAGGAAGGACTGGATATTCCGGCGCACGAGTGGCTGCGCGGCCCGCTGCGCCCGCTGCTCGAAAAAAACCTCAGCCCCGATTCCGTGCGGCGGGCCGGATTGCTTTCTCCCGCCGCCATCGGTAATCTTCTTCAACGCCATTTCAGCAGGAAAGAGAATCTTGGCTATCACCTGTGGGGCCTGCTCACGTTGCATCTCTGGATGCAGCGTTGGAAAATTGAGCCTGCCGTTACACTCGAATCAGCGCATCACCCCGCTCTCGCGAATGCAGGAGACTAGATGAGTAAATTACTTGCAACGTTCGCATTAGTCGCATTATCCGCTGCCGTTGCCGCCACCGATTGGGAATCAGCCGGCAAAGCCTGGTGGAAGCATGTCGAGTATCTGGCAAGCGACGAGCTCGAAGGCCGCAACGTCGGCTCACCCGGATTTGAAAAAGCTGCCGCCTACGTTGCCGGTCAATTCGAACACGCCGGCTTGAAACCGGCAGGGACGCAGGGTTACTTCCAGCCGGTCGCCTTCACGGAGGTTTCCCTCAACGCGGAGAAATCTTCGCTGGCGCTCGTGCGCAACGGCCAGAGCACTCCCGTTCCCGTGCCGCAGGAAGCGCAGCTTGGCTATTCGGCGGAATCGGCGCCCGAAATCGAAGCGCCCGTCGTATTTGCCGGCTATGGCCTCGTCATTCCTGAAGCTCACTACGATGACTTGCAAGGCCTGAATGTCAAAGGCTCCATCGTCGCCTTTCTGACCGGCGGCCCGAAGAGCATCGACGGCAACTTAAGATCGCATTACTCATCCGGCGAAGAGCGCTGGAAGGCATTGCGCGCCGCCGGAGCCGTGGGGACCATTTCAATTCCCAATCCGGGCAGCATGGAAATTCCCTGGAACAGGCAGGAACTGAGCTGGGGAAGGCCGCGCGTCAGTCTCGCGGATCAATCCTTATCCGGAAATCGCGGCCAGAAATTCAGCGCCTCCTGGAATCCAGCGAAAGCAGATGACCTGTTGTCCGGTTCCGGCCACATCTTCCAGGAAATTCTCGCTGCCGCCAACAACGACCGCCCGCTGCCTCATTTTCCCTTGCCGGTTTCCATTCAGGCACACATAACCATCTCCCAAAAACCGATCGAATCCAAAAATGTGGCGGGCCTACGTCCCGGCGATGATCCGCAACTCAAAAACGAATACGTCGTCATCTCGGCGCACCTCGATCACATCGGCGTCGGTAAGCCCGTCAATGGAGACAGCATTTATAACGGCGCCATGGACGACGCTTCGGGCGTGGCATCGCTCATCGAGATCGCTCGCAACTTACAGTCTGAGCGTGTCCACACCGAACGTTCCCTTCTGTTCCTCGCCGTCACTGCGGAAGAAAAAGGCGAACTCGGGTCCATCTATTTCGCCCATCACCCCACCGTCTCAGGGCGCATCATCGCCGATCTGAACATGGATATGTTCCTGCCGCTCTTTCCGCTGAAGTGGTTGGAAGTGCAAGGCTTGAATGAATCGACTCTGGGCGACGACGTGCGAGCCGTAGCCGAAGCCGCGGGCGTCAAAGTACAAGCGGATAAGGAGCCGAACCGCAATCGCTTCATCCGCAGCGATCAATACAGCTTCGTGAAACGCGGCATACCGGCGGTTGCTTTCAAGTTCGGCTACATCCCCGGCGGCCCGGAAGAAAAAGTTTTCAACGACTGGTACACCAACCGCTATCACGGTTTGAAAGATGACGTGAATCAGCCGGTCGATCTCGCTGCGGCGGCGCAGTTCAATGCGATTCTCCAGAATCTGGCAGTTCGCGTCGCCGATGCGGATCAGCCCCCCATTTGGAAACCGAACAGCTTTTTCCGGCGCTTCGCCTCTTCCAGCGAATAGCCGGTGTCGATGTACTCTCTTTGGCTCACCTGCAAGCCTGAAGAGGTCGAGATTCTTTCTGTAGAACTCTGGGAACTGGGCAGCAGCGGTATCCGGGAAATCGAGACCGATCTCGGCATCACTCTCGCGGCCACATTCGAAACCTCCAGCGCGCGTCCGGAAATCGCGGCGCGCTTTGCAGCGTATGCGCCGCAATGGATTTGCGAGGAGCCGGTCGATTGGGTGGCGGTCAGCCGCGCTGCCTGGCCCGGACGCGAAATCGGCAGCCGCTTCCTGGTTGTGCCGCCCTGGCGCGCCGCAGCGGAAACATCGGGCCGCCTTCGTTTGGTTCACAATCCGGCATTGGCCTGCGGCACGGCGGAGCATCCCTGCACGCAGTTGGCGCTCACGGCGCTCGAAAAATTTGTGCATCCGGGAACTGTCGCCTGCGATATCGGGACTGGATCGGGAATCCTGGCAATCGCGGCACGGAAATTGGGCGCGGCGCGTGCACTGGCAGTCGACATCGATTGCGCCGCTTTGAACAGCGCTCGCGAGAACTTCGAGTTGAATGGATTATCTGCTGAGCTGATCTGCGGCTCGGCCGGTGCGCTTGCCGCTGCCTGCTCGGATATCACCATCGCAAACATCAGCGCCACCGTATTGCTTGCGATCTGGGAGGACTTGCTGCGGATCACCCGCCGCCCCGGATGGCTCATCCTGACAGGCTTCCCGAAATCCGAAGCGAAGATGCTTCAGGATCTGGCGCCGCAGCCGGAAATTTTCGAGTTGGAGGGTTGGATCTGTTTAGCCGCGGCCCTTGCATGACCACAAAATAAAAACGCCCTCGGGAAACCCGAGGGCGGAGTGATGATCCCGCTAGCGCGGGAAGCTACTTACTTCCCTTTCTTTTTGCTGGCGGTTTTCTTGCTGGCAGTCTTTTTGGAGCTGCCCGCCTTCTTGGTTGCGTTCTTCATCGATTGATTCTCCCTAACGTAAATTTGCAATCTTATACAGATCGCAGTGTGATTCATATATAAGGTTGTTCTCAACGGAAGTCAAGAAAAAAATTTAGTTCGGGGGTGATGAGAGGGTATGGAGGGCGGGAATCGGCTCCAAAAACGTATCTTCGGAATTTGTTTTACCCAAAAATTCCCCGCAAACGTCTTTCGAGTCGTCGAAAAGCGGTTCAAGATGGAAGAAGTACGTTGACGCCGGCAAGGGAGCGAGAGAAACGGATGGAGAGGGCGGCAATCGCAACTGCTGTTGCGGCTTCTTTGTTCCTTTTCGCCTCCTGCGCGAAAAAAAATAAAACTGCGCGCGTGCCGAATGCGCCGCGCCCGCTAACCGCTGCGTCGCAACCTCCCGCAAAACCTGCGCCGCTGCCCGTCGGATACACCGAAGAGGGAATCGCAAGCTGGTATGGAATTCCGTATCATGGCCGGCCTGCAGCCGATGGCGAAATCTACGACATGGAAAAACTCGTGGCGGCGCACCGGCTAATGCCTTTTAACACTTGGCTTAAGGTGACGAACCTGACGAATAACAAAAGCGTGACGGTCCGCGTTATCGACCGTGGGCCATTCGTCGATGGCCGCATCATCGATCTGTCCAAGGCGGCAGCGCGGCAGATCGACCTGTTGGGCCCGGGAGTTGCTCGCGTGCGGTTGGAAGTGATTGCCGCTCCTCCCGATATCAGTTCCAACGATTTCTACGCGGTGCAGGTGGGCGCGTTTTCTATCTACGCCAATGCCGAGCGGCTGCGAGCGGAATATGCGCAACGCTTCGGCGCGGCGCAACTCGCTTTGAAAGAAGGGGCTATGCCTCTCTGGCGCGTTCTTGTAGGCAAAGCGGGTTCCATTGAAGCGGCTCAGCAGATCGCAAATGAGATTCGCGCCGAAGGCAAAGAGGTATTCGTTGTGCGGCTGGACACCACGTTGCCGCCCCCACCTCCGCCACAAACTTCCGGAAGTCGCTCGGAACCCTGAGCGATCCACGCGGCGCGAGAGTTTTCGATTTTTTATCGCACTACGTACTTGGGCCACAAAAATCCTTTTCTGGCCGGGTATATCTCTTGACACCGCAGGTCGCACTCGACGTATCGCCGCTTTCCACCCTCATCGGCAATTCGCCGGCCATGCGCCAGGTACACCGCCTGGTGATGCGAATCGGCCGCTCGCAATTCCCCGTTCTGATTTTGGGAGAAACCGGCACGGGAAAGGAAGTCGTCGCGCGCGCCATCCACAACATGGAAGCGCGCGGGCCCTTTGTCGTCGTGGATTGCTCTTCTCTGGTCGGGCCTCTGATGGAAAGCGAGCTGTTCGGGTATGCAAAAGGCGCATTCACCGGCGCGCATACCCAAAAACTGGGCCTGCTCGATGCCGCCAACGGCGGAACGGCTTTCTTCGACGAAATCGGCGAACTGCCCCTCGAGATGCAGATGAAATTATTGCGCGTGCTGCAGCAGAAGGAATTTCGCGCGGTGGGCTCGGTCGCGCAGCGCACGTCGAATTTTCGAGTCATCGCCGCCACCAACCGCAATCTGGCCGAGGAGGTGAAAGCCAACCGCTTCCGGCAGGACCTGTATTACCGGCTCAATGTAATCCGGCTCCGCCTGGCCCCGCTCCGCGAACGCGCCGAGGATATCCCCGCACTCGTCACCTACTTCCTCGAGCGATATGGAAACGGGCATAAGGCGACAACGGAACTATTGAGCATCCTGCAGCAATACGATTGGCCGGGCAATGTTCGCGAACTGGAACACACCGTTCAAAGAATGATCGCGATGAACTCGGGCCCATGGTTGACGCCGGCAGATCTGCCCAACACCGTGATGGTCGATCAGCAAAAATTCCTTGCTGCCACCGGACAGAGTTCCTCGCATCCGGTTTCTCTACCCAGCGCGGATTCCTCCAATGGCGTAATGCCCCTCGCAGAGCTAGAAAAGCGGGCCATCCTGAGCGCGCTCGAGTACACCAAAGGCGACCGCACCGTCGCAGCCGCCATGCTCGGGATCGGCCGCACCACCTTGTACCGCAAGCTGAAGGAATACGGCCTCTAACCTTTAACATTGGAGGGTGCGCGTTGCCCTTGATGCCACCTACAGCATAGATCCGCGTCCTTCCGGCATCGCCGTTTATTCGCGTGAACTATTGCGTGGATTAGCGGCTGCGCATCCCGAGGACGAGTTCCTGCATTGCTACCGCCTGAAACAATTTCTGCGCGCGCGCGGCGAGCGGCAACAGCCTAATGTCCACCGGCGGTTGCTCATCCCGCCCGTCCCCACCTTCCGCGCCCGCATCTTCCATGCGCTGAATCAACGCGTGGATCGGAGGCCGGCGAAAAACGTGATCTCCACGTTTCACGATCTTTTCGTCCTCACGGGTGAATATTCGACGCCGGCCTTTCGAGAGCGCTTTTCGAAGCAAGCGCGTCAAGCTGCCCAAAATTCCGATCTGATCATCGCAGTCTCCGAATTCACCGCCTCTCAGCTAACCGCCCTTTTGGGCGTGCCCCGAAAACGAATTCGCGTTGTACCGCACGGCGTGCACCCACCGCGCGAACAAACCACGGCAGCTCGCGAAAACCGAATTCTCTTCGTCGGCACGCTGCAGATCCGCAAAAATATTTTGCGCCTCGTAGAAGCCTTTGAGTTCCTGCCGCCGGAATGGACGCTCACCTTAGCTGGTGCCGCGAGTGGCTTCGGAATCCGCCGCATCCTCGAGCGCATTCACGCCAGCCCGGCCGCCCCGCGCATTCAAATCACCGGATACCTGAGCGCGCAGGAACTCGACGCTCTATTCCAGAAATCCAGTATCTTTGCGTTTCCATCCCTCGATGAAGGATTCGGAATGCCTGTACTCCAAGCGATGGCGCACGGGGTTCCCGTCGTCACATCCAACCGCTCCGCGCTTCCCGAGGTCGCCGGAGATGCGGCCCTGCTGGTAAATCCTTTTAAAACCGAAGAGATCGCCTCGGCACTCCTGCAACTGGCAACCGACGCCGATTTGCGAATGAAACTGGCCGCAGCAGGCAAAATCAGGGCTCGCGATTTTACTTGGGAAAAAGCTGTCGAGCGCACTTACGCGGCTTACAAGGAACTAACTGGTTAAAGCAGAATCCGTTAGTGCTGCTCTTCTTCGTTAACCGAAATTTTCAGCGCGCGCAGAAATTTCTGGTCCTGTGTCGTGAGGCGAATTTTGCCGTTCGGTTCACGGAGCGGTTCTGAATCGATCTCGACAGGCTCCTCATCGTCAGCATCCTCGTCGCGCTTGTTGAACCCGATGGTCGCTTCCAACACTAGAAAAACATCGTAGCCCGCGCGTTTGATCTCACCAATCGCGCCGGCGATTCGGTCGGAATCGGACAGGGATTCATTGATCGCGTTCCCGAGTTCCTGCATCAACTCTTTGAGCTTATCGTCCAAAATCTCCCCTTTCCGGGCACTTTCAGGTTATCACCAGTTTCGGGTCTAAAGCGATTTGAACCCGCACACAATCACTGGCCCATTTAAGGCCGGTAGCTCTTTTTGACGAACATCAACTGCCCCAGGTGATACGAGTTGTGACAGATCAGCAGCAGCGCCTCGCGAAAGAGGGTCTGGCCATCCCCGTGCTCGAACGGCGCGAGTAACTTGTTCTGCAAATCCTGCACCAGCTTGTTGAACTCCCGAGCGTCGCGCTGGAAGTTTTTGACGCTGTCTTCCCAGGCTCCCGCGTTCGGCGGCGCCTCTGTTTTCGGCCAGTAGCCCTCCGGCCATTCCGGCGACTTGTGTTTCGCGTTGCGCGAGAACTCCAGAATGTCCCATTGCGCAATGCGCATATGTTCCAAAAGCTGCCAAGCCGTGTGCGGCGAGCCAGGCGGTTTCCAGCCGTATGCTTCGGCGTGGAAGTCCTCTATTACAGAATCGAAATCGATGTGAGCCTGATGTCCGCGCAAGGCATCCACCAGCATCAGGCGCATTTTGACGGATTCGTCGGTATTCATATTAATGAGATGTTGCAGGTGGCTTGCTCTGCTGCGGCGGAAGTGCGATAGGCGGCACGTTGGGCGGGTTTTCCGGCGCCACCTGGCCGGATGGAATGGGTATGCCCCCAGGCGACCAAGGGCCGGGCTTCGCGGTCAAAGTTTTCACCTGCGGTAATTGAGTCGCGTCCCATCCTCCGCCTAATGCCATAATCAGCCCCACGCTCGCATTCATCTGTTTCAGTTGTGTCTGCAATTGTGTCAGGCGATTACTGAGAACGGCGTTTTGCGCGGTGATCACATTCAGGTAGCTATCGAGCCCCGCTCGAAAACGCGTCAGTGAAAGATCTAAATAGTGAGTCGATGAGCCGATCGCCGTTTCATACTGCGCCACCTCCTGCGCGTAAATGCGGAGCGCCGCCAGTTCATCCTCCACCGCTTGGAAATCTGTAAGAACCAGTTGCCGGTAGTTCGCCACTGCGGCGTCATAATTGGCCTCTGTCTGTTCCACCGCGCCACGCCGCGCGCCAAAATCGAGAAGAGTTTGCGAAAGCGCCGGCCCCAATGACCAGAACCGGCTCGGCCATGTGAACCATTCGGTGAAATGAGAAGTCTGCAGCCCGCCCGTTGCGCTCAAAGTCAGATTGGGGTAGTAAGCGGCGCGTGCTACTCCGATCAGCGCATTAGCCGCCGCCACTTGCCGTTCTGCCGCCGCAATATCGGGGCGCCGCTCAAGCAGTTCGCTGGGTATCGCAACCGGCACTTGCGGCGGATTGGGAGCGAATTTTGCAACTGCCAGCGAAAATTCGGCCGCCGGCCTTCCGATGAGCGTTGCAATGGCGTGCTCATATTGAGCGCGCGCCACACCCACTTCCGTCGCTTGCGCTGTTACCGTATCGACTTGTGTGCGCGCCAGCGCGACATCCGCATCGGAATCGATGCCGGCATTGAATAAGGTGAGCGTCAGATTCAGCGTGTCGCGATAGTTCCTCAGCGTGTCCTGCAGAATGCCTTCCTGCTCATCGAGCGCGCGTACTTCGAAGTAATCTTCTGCCAGCGCCGCGTGCGTACTCAATAGCGCTGTCGCGACATCGGCCGCGCTCGCCTGAGCTGTGAAAGCGTTCGCCGCTACCTGATTCCGAATTTTGTGCCAGAAATCAACCGTATACGTGATCTCGAACGGCAGAGAAAAATTGTTGATGATGCTCGATGTGCCGCTGCCGCCGCCACCCCCGCCGCCGGTACCGGATCCAACCGTGCTTCCGGTCACAACCACCGATCGGGTCGTGGCAGAAGGCCGCAGGTTTGTGTAAGAAGGTGAAGCGCCGATAGTCGGAAACAGCGCAGATCTCGCCTCCACGACCAATGCCCGGGCTGCGCGAAAATTCGCCTCCGCTTGAATCACAGTCTGGTTTGAAATCTGTACCTGTTCCTCCAGCGAATTTAGGACCGGATCGTTATACATCTCCCACCACTTGGCGCGAATTTTGTCATCGCCCGGGTCTGCAACTTTCCATCCGGTGCCCTCCTTGAACGCTTGCGGTGATGATTCCTTGAACGCCGTGGGAGCGGCCACAGGAGGCTTCGCGTAATGCGGTGCGGGATTGCAGGACGAAAGAAGAATAACAACTGTCGCCGCTGCTATCCAGGCCGCCGGCGCCAGTGCCTGCACCAGCAATCTAATGTTTTTCAACTTCATCGCTCACCTGCCGGATCCACTGCCGTAAGTACACCGGGCAATTGACAATCTTTACGCCATTTGCAGTTTGTTGTGAAAAATATTGAACCGCCTTACGGTCCACTAAAGTAACCTCGCTCAAATCGATGCAAACTTCCTGGTTCTCCTGCCGCGCCGTGGAGATCGATTGCCGCAACGCAGGCAGTGCATCTTCGCTGAATTTTCCGTCCAGTAGCAGCGTGACCGAACGTTCTGCCGGATGCGGCTCGGCTGTAATCTTGAACGTCATCTCGCCGGTCCCACTGCTTCGGCGGGCGCTTCGGGTTCGGCGCCGCGTCTCAATCCCTGCAGCCACAGGCTCAGCCGGTCCATATAGAGATAAATCACCGGGGTGGTGTAAAGCGTCAGTGCCTGGCTGACAATCAGCCCGCCCACGATCGTGATGCCCAGCGGGCGCCGTAGCTCAGAACCCGTTCCCGTCCCCAACGCTAATGGCAAGCCGCCCAGTAGCGCCGCCATGGTGGTCATCATGATGGGACGGAACCGCAGCAGACACGCCTCGAAAACCGCTTCTTTGGGCGGTTTTCCGTCTCGCCGCTCCACTTCGAGCGCGAAATCGATCATCATGATCGCATTCTTTTTCACAATGCCGATGAGCAGAATAATCCCGATCAGAGCGATCACGCTCAGTTCCGTGTTCGTGATCAACAACGCAAGAATCGCGCCCACCCCCGCAGATGGAAGCGTGGACAGAATCGTGATCGGGTGAATGTAGCTCTCATACAAAATCCCGAGTACGATGTACACCGCAGCCAGCGCTGCGGCAATCAGCAACGGTTCATTTTTAAGCGATTCCTGGAACGCCTGCGCGGTGCCGGTGAAATTCGTGTTGATGGTCGTCGGCATACCCGCTTTCACCTCCATCGCGTTGATGGCGGTTACGGCTTGTCCCAGCGACACGTTCGGAGCCAGATTGAACGAAAGCGTCACCGACGGGAATACCCCCGAGTGATTTACCGTCAAGGCGGCCGTCGACTCCTGAAAATGCGTGAACGCCGAGAGCGGAATCGGAATCCCGTTCGCAGATTGCGCGTAGATCAGCTTGAGGCCGTTCGGATGCTGCCAAAATTCCGGCGCCACTTCCATCACCACGAAATACTGGTTCAGTGGCCGGTACGTTCTCGCTATCTCACGTTCGCCAAACGCGTCATAGAGAATGTTGTCGAGCGCTGCGGGTGTCATGCCGAGCCGCGACGCGGTGGGCCTGTCGATGACTAAATTTGCTTCCAGGCCATTGTTTTGCTGATCGCTGTTGACGTCCGTCAGTTCCGGCATCCTCTTCATCAGGTTCATCAGACGCGGCGCCCATTGCAGCAACTCCTGCAGATTGTCGCTTTGCAACGTGTACTGATATTGCGCCGCGCTCGAACGTCCTCCCACGCGAATGTCCTGCGATGCCTGCAGAAAAAGAGTCACGCCCGGAATTTGCGCCAGTTTCGGCCGCAGCCGGTTGATGATCTGATCGGCTGACGCTTTGCGCTCATCCAGCGGCTTGAGCGCAATGAAGGCGCGGCCCGTATTCGTGGTTGTGCCCCCGCCCCCACCAGTAAACGCCTGCACCGTCGCCACGGCCGGGTCCTTCTGCACAATCGCCGCCAGCTCGGTAATCTTCTTCTGCATCAACTGAAACGAAGTGTCCTGGTCGCCAATGAAATTGCCGTTCAGACGCCCGTTATCCTGCTGCGGGAAAAAGCCCTTCGGCACGATCACGTACAGGTAAATGTTCAAGCCCAGCGTCGCAATGGTCAGCAACAGCATCAGCGCCGATTTGCGCAGCACCCAGGCGAGGCTGTGCTCATACCCGCTCAAAATAAGTCGAAATACTTTTTCGCTCGCGTTGTACAGCCGGCCGTGCCTCCTTTCATCGCTGAGCAGCCGCGCGCACATGGTGGGCGTTGTAGTCAGCGAGATGAGGAGTGAAACCAGGATGGTCACCGACAGCGTGACCGCAAACTCCCTGAACAGCCGGCCCACGATACCGCCCATCATCAGAATGGGGATGAAAACAGCCACCAGAGAAATGCTGATGGACAAAACAGTGGAACCGATCTCAGCCGCGCCGCGCAGAGCGGATTCCATTGAGTTCATTCCCTGCTCGCGATAACGCGTGATGTTTTCGAGAACGACGATGGCATCATCCACCACGAAACCGGTCGAAATCGTCAGCGCCATCAACGACAGGTTGTCGATGCTGAACCCGAGCAGATACATCACCCCGCATGTCCCGATAATCGATACCGGAACTGCCACGCTCGGAATCAGCGTCGAACGAACGTCGCGTAGAAAAACGAACACCACCAGAACCACCAGGCAGACCGAGATGACCAGCGTCACCTCAACTTCATGCACCGAAGCTCGAATCGTCACTGTTTGATCGAGCGTGATCGTCATGTTGATGCGCTGATCGATGGCCGCATGCAATTCCGGCATCGCCGCCTTGATGCCGTCGACCGTATCGATGATGTTTGCGCCCGGTTGCCGGAAAATAATCAGCAAGGCCGCGCGTTTTCCGTTTGCCAGTCCCAGCGACCGCAGCGTTTGCACCGAATCGCTCACCCGTGCCACCTGGTTGAGCCGCACCGGAGCGCCGTGGGTGTACTTAATGATCAGCGGCTCGTAATCCACGGCATGCAAAAGCTGGTCGTTCGCTTCGATAGCCCAGGTGTGGTGCGCATCCGAAAAACTTCCTTTGGCTTCGTTCGCCGTCTGAGAAACGATAGCCGTGCGGATATTTTCAAGACTCAGCCCGAAATGTTCAATGAGTGTCGGATTCACGTCCACGCGCACCGCGGGCGCCGAGCTGCCTCCCACCACCACCTGCCCTACGCCGCGTATTTGCGAGATGCGCTGCATCAGAATGGTCGACGCGGCATCATACAGCGAAGGCGGCGGCAGGCTGTCCGACGTCAGCGCAATGATCATGATGGGCGAATCGGCCGGATTCACCTTTCGATAAGTTGGATTGCCGGGCAGATCGGTCGGCAGATAGCCGCGTGCGGCATTGATCGCCGCTTCCACATCGCGAGCCGCTGCGTCGATGTTGCGTCCCAGATCGAACTGCAACGTGATGCTCGTCTGGCCCAGAGAACTCGAAGAGGTCATCTCCGTCACGCCCGCCACGCGCCCAAACTGCCGCTCGAGCGGCGTCGCCACAGCCGATGCCATGATCTCGGGACTGGCGCCCGGTAACGACGCCGACACAGACACAGTCGGGAAATCGACTTGCGGCAGAGGCGAAACCGGCAGCAACCGGAATGCGACAGCCCCCGCCAGCCCCACCGCGATCGTCAGGAGTGCCGTCCCCACCGGCCGCTTGATAAATGGTGACGAAAGGCTCACGCTAATGTCCTTCCGCCGGCGCCGGTGCTCCGCCTGGGCCCAATCCTGCTTCCGCATCCTGCTCGCCGCCCGGCCTGCGGTGCCGCCAACTGGCAAAGCGCGAGGCCATGGTGTCGAAGAACAGATAAATCACTGGCGTCGTGTAGAGCGTCAGAAGCTGGCTCAGCAACAAGCCGCCGATAATCGTGATCCCGAGCGGCCGGCGAAGCTCTGAACCGGTTCCGCTGCCGAACGCCAAAGGCACAGCGCCTAGTAGCGCGGCCATCGTCGTCATCAAAATGGGACGGAAGCGCAGCAGGCA
>JAJPJN010000083.1 GCA_021324185.1 Terriglobia bacterium
TTTCGCAAAAGCACAAGGAAGCCGCTGAGCGCCGCCGCCAGGAAACGCACGCAGCGCGTCAGGCACTCCAAAACGTAAAGCAGGAAACGCAGCAAATTCGCAATCGCTTCGCCGCCGCCAAAGCCGAAGCACTTGAACTCAGGAATTTGTCTAAAAAACCACAGCCTGCGTTGGCCGCGGCAGCCTAGATACCGCCGCGACCCACAACTCTAGAAATTCTATTGACATCCGTCACGGCAGTGCTACATTTGCAACAAGTAGTGTTGCGCGCGCAACAGGCCATGTTGCGCTAGAAAATTCAAGGGGTGTCACGTGAAAATGACGCAAAGGCACAAACTCGTGCCGTTTTCGCTTTTCATTCTGCTGGCTGCTATAGCTCTCCCGATCTATCCGCAGACCGCCACAACCGGCTCCGTCGTCGGCACCGTAACCGACCCAAGCGGCGCCGCTGTTCCGAACGCCAACGTCCAACTGCTCAACATCGGAACGAATGCCACCGCTACGGCCGCCACCAACAGCACCGGTGAATTCACGTTTACCAACGTGACGCCGGGCGATTACAAGGTAACCGTTTCGGCACCCGGTTTTCGCACCAGCACAGTCCAAAAACTGACCGTCGAGGTCAACAAGAGCGCTACCATCCCGGTCCGTCTCGAGGTCGGCGAGCAGAGTCAGGTGGTTGAAGTAACCGCCGCTGCTACCGCCCAATTGCAGACGCAGGATGCGCAAATCGGCAACGTCATGTCCACCGAAAACATTCTGCGGCTCCCCACTCTCCAGCGCAACGCAACAGAGCTCATGAACCTGCAGCCGGCGGTAGTGGCTGGCGGAAACAACCTGAACATGCGCGTGAGCGGCGCCGTTGACGACCAGAACACGGTCACGCTGGACGGTATCGACATCACACAAAACCTCATCGCCACCAACACATCCATTCCCACGCCCGCCGATAGCGTGGAAGAGTTCCGTGAAGACGTCGCTAATCCCAACGCCAGTTTCACGCGCGCATCCGGCGGCCAGGTCGCCCTCATCGGCCGCCACGGTACCAACCAGTTCACCGGCGCGCTCTACGAATATCTGCAGAATAGCGACCTCAACGCCAATACCTGGGACAACAACCGCACCGGCCAGAAGAAAGCCTCCATTCACGACAATCGCTTCGGCGGCCGCCTCGGCGGTCCCATTCAGAAAAACAAGACCTTCTTCTTTGCCAACTATGAAGGCCGTCGCTTTGCCAGCGTTTTCCAGACCACCCGTACCGTCCCAACCGCAAGCCTCCGCCAAGGCATTGTGCAATTTAACGGTCCAGGCGGGCTCGAACAATTTAATTTGAAAAGCGCTGCGGTCTGCGGATCCGGCGGCAATTTGCTCTGCGATCCGCGCGGCTTAGGCCTCAATCCCTCCGTGGCCGCTCAGTTCGCTGACATGCCGCTGCCCAACACGCCCGGCGGCGACGGCCTGAACACCGGCGCTTACTTCGTGAACTTCCCGACGCCCATCAAGACCGATTACGGCGTCATCCGCCTCGATCATAATTTCTCCGAAAAGCTGACCTTAAACACCAGCTTCACCTACTACCGCATCGATCAGCTCTCCACCGGCCAGGTCTCCATCCTGAACGGCGTCGCGAAATCGGCTCAAACCTCGCCGGAACGTGCCATGGTCCCCAGCGCACAACTCACCTGGCAGATCAGCCCCACATTGCTCAACGTCACCCGCATCGGCTGGGTTCGGGACACCATGCAGGCCAATGCCACCACCCCCACCCAGGCCGCCGGGATTTTGAACATCCCCGGCTCGCAAACCTCCGCTGGTCCCATCGCTTTGCTAATCGGTAGCGGCGTCAGTAGCTTCATCGATTCGCCCATTGATATGGACACCCAGCGCGCCCGCTTCCAGGCTTCCTGGCTCCAGGACCGCCAACTGTACGATGACGTCACGAAGGTGACCGGCAGTCACCAGCTCCAGTTCGGCTTCCAATTGACCGAACTCCCCTTTACACACGCGCGCGCCGACAAGGTTCTCGGCTCAATTACCTCACTAGTTGCGCAGGTCGATGGAGATCAAACCTATTTGACCTCCTTTACGCAAGCCAATCGTCCGCTCACTTGTAGTTCGACTGTCACGGCGAATTGCCTGCCCACCAGTCAACTTACAAACTGGGACCGCTACTATGCGTCGCTCCTGGGCCTCGTAGATAACGTCAGCGTCCTTGCCGTTCGCAATTCCAACTTGCAGCCGCAGCCATTCGGCACCTTGCTGCGCGACGTCACCAATCAGTGGGCGCCGTATTTTTACATTCAGGATTCCTGGCGCGCGCGCCCGAACCTGACCTTCACCTTCGGCCTCTCCTATGGATGGCAAACCTCCCCGACCGAGCAGAACAACCTGCAAACCGTCATGATCGACGCCGCCACCGGCGCTGAGATCACCGGCTCTTACTTGCAGCAGAAGCTGATCTACGCGATGCAGGGCAAGATCTATAACCCCACGTTCGGCTTCGCCACCGTTGGCGCTTCCCATCTCCCGGTTTACAACGTCGATTACGGCGCCATTGCTCCCCGCTTCGCAGTCGC
This sequence comes from Terriglobia bacterium, assembly GCA_021324185.1. Lineage (GTDB taxonomy): Bacteria > Acidobacteriota > Terriglobia > Bryobacterales > Bryobacteraceae > Bog-105. The sequence continues at coordinate 2,577 of JAJPJN010000083.1, forward strand.
CTGGCAGCCTTCCGTCACCAGCGGCTTCTTCAAATTCCTCGGAGACAAGAAATCGGTCTTCCGTGGTGGCTGGGGCCTCGTCTATGACCGCGGCAATCAGGTGCAGAGCGTTGAAATTCCCATGCTCGGCATCGGCTTTGATCAGAATGCCATCGTAGCCGCTCCGCTCTGCAACGCAACGGGTGCCGGAGGTCCTGGCTGTAACCCGGCCGCTGGCGCCTCCAACTACGGTCTTTCCAGCTTTCGAGTCGGAATAGATGGTACGCTGCCGCTCCCCGTTGCCACCGGAGCAACTTCGCCCATCGTCCCTGCGCCCGGTGCCGAAACGCTTTCCTTCCAGGTCGACCCCAACTTCAGAACCGGCCGCAGCTATAACATCGATTTCAGCTACCAGCGCGAACTTCCCGGCGGGCTGTTGATGGAGATGGCTTACATCGGCCGTTTGTCACGTCACCTGCCCCAGTCTGTCAATGTAAACTCCGCGCCCTATATGTTCCTGGATACCGCTTCCGGCCAAACCTTTGCCCAAGCCTACGATGCCGTAGCCAACGCTCTGCGCAGCGGACAGGCCGCTCCGGTTCAGCCCTGGTTCGAAAATCAGTTTCCCGGATTGGCGGCTGCGAATAAAGCTAGCAGCGCTACCTCTTACATCGTCTCGAAGAATACGTCCCTCTTCGTGAACGGTGCCGTCGGCAACCTCTTCCTGAACCTTGATGCCTATCGCCGCTCCCTCGGACTCCAGGCCTACGATAGCGATCAGGCGCAAGTCGAAGTCCTTCGTACCTATGTCGGCTATGCAAACTACAATGCCGCCGCGCTCATACTTCAAAAACGCCTGTCTCGTGGTTTCATGGTTCAGGGTAACTACACTTACTCCAAAGCACTCGATTTCGGTATCTCAAACCAGAACAACGCCGGAGTCTTCTCCAATAGCTTCAACCCGAGCGTTCAGTACGGTCCCTCAGCTTACGACCGGCGGCATGTCGTCAACATCATCATGCAATACGATCTGCCGGCCGGGCGCGGCCATTGGTTGCACGGCAATTCTGTAGTCAACCAGATCATCGGCGGCTGGTACACCTCTGGTATCTTCACCGCCTGGAGCGGGCTTCCTCTCCATGTTCTCGAAGGCAATAACGTTTGGGGCGGTGGCACTTCCATCATCGGCGCCAGTGATTATATGGTCCCGACGGGTCCCACTCCCTCCGCGAACTTTAATAGCGGCGTATCGCCGGGCACCTGCAGTAATGGCATTGCCAACACCACCGTCGCCGCTTCAGTCGGCGGCGCAACCGGTACCGGTCTCGACATATTCTCCAACCCGGCCGCTGTTTACTGCCAGTTCCGCTATATACAGCTTTCTACCGATGGCCGTACCGGAAGCGCCAATCCCATCTATGGCCTGCCGTTCTGGAATCTCGATCTCCGGGCCGGCAAAACGTTTAGTATTACGGAGCGTGCGAAGCTCAGCTACTCAGCCGACTTCTTCAACATCTTCAACCATGAAAACTTCGCCAATCCATCGCTCACATTCACCAGCCCGGCCACCTTTGGCGTCATTACGTCTACTTATGTTCCACCCAACCGTACTAACTCCGCCCGCTGGATTGAGATGGGGCTCAGGTTGGACTTTTAGCCGGTAAACATCATCAATAAACAACAGCCTTCCGTCGAGAAGGTGATATACTTCATGGCCTGTAAGGCACTGAGGGTTAGGAGGGCTGTATGTCTTTTTCAGGTCGCAGAAGCTGTTCTTATTTGGGTAGCATCGCTGCCGCTGTTATTGCGGCAAGCGCAATGCAGGCCCAAATCAATCCCACAGCCGCTATGCAGGTCACGCGGCCAGTGAATGAATCACAGTTAGTGACCAGGTTGGGCAATGTTCATCCGGCCGTCTATGCGCCCAATACGGTCGATCGCGGCCGGGTCGACGACAGCCTGCAATTCGATCATCTCCTGCTTCAATTACAGCGGGCTCCGGCGCAAGAGCAGGCGATGCAGTCCTATATTCATAGTCTGGGCGTTCCGAACTCTCCCAATTACCATCACTTCCTGATGCCCGCACAGTTTTCGCAAATGTTCGGTCTGGCGCCGTCCGACATTACCGCCGTCACCGATTGGCTGGCTTCGCATGGATTCATCGTGAATGGCGTCTATCCCAACCTGGTAGTGGATTTTTCCGGAACAGCCAGGCAGGTTCGCGAAGCCTTCCACACCGAAATTCATAACCTCGCAATGGATGGTGAAGCGCACATCGCCAATGTAAGTGATCCCCAAATACCGGCAGCTTTGGCTGGAGTAGTGAAGGGCCCGGTAGCTCTCCACGATTTCAAGCCGCATCCCTTGACCCACATGGGAATCAAGCCGAGCGTGACCAACCCTAATTCGAATTACACCACAAGTGCGGGCTACCAGTTACTCGTTCCCGGTGATCTTCAAACTATTTACAACTACAACCCGCTTTACGCAGCAGGCTATTCCGGAACGGGTCAAACCATCATCCTCCTGGAAAGAACCGATCTCTATTCCACAGGCGACTGGAACACCTTCCGAAAAGTGTTTGGCCTGACCAGAGCCTTCCCGCATGGCAGCCTCACCACGGTGCATCCGGGCGGAAAAGCTCTTGACTGCGCAGATCCAGGAGTTCTGGTCGGCGACGACGGCGAAGCCGCCGTTGATGTCGAATGGGCAAGCGCCAGCGCGCCCAACGCAACCATAGAAATAGCTTCTTGCAAAGATACTTCCACCAACTTCGGTGCATTCACCGCCTTGCAGAACATACTTCTGGCGGGTTTAGCGCCTCCTTCTGCCAGCGTGATGAGCCTCAGTTACGGCAGCCCCGAATCCGAAAACGGGAGTGATGGCAATGCATACATCAATGACCTATATGCGCTCGCTGCCGCCGAAGGCTATTCGCTTTTCGTAGCCACAGGTGATGCCGATGCCGATGTAACTGACCAGAACCGCATGTTTGCCAGGCACGGCATCAACGTGAATGCCCTCGCATCTACCACTTACAATGTGGCAGTTGGCGGCACCGATTACGCGGACTCGTTTTTCGGAATTAACAGCTCATACTGGTCCGCAACCAATACTTTGAACTTTGAATCGGCGCTTTCTTACATTCCCGAAATTCCTTGGAACGATTCCTGCGCCAGTCAACTGATTTCTTTGGTCTTTACCGGAAACCCCAACCCGACAGGTCCTAAGGGCAACTGCAATACTTCGCCGGGAAACCAGTTTTTGAACACAGCAGGTGGAAGCGGCGGCCCGAGCGCATGCGCCTTCGGCGACGCCACCATCCCCGGCGTAGTCAGCGGTACCTGTAGCGGCTACCCCAAGCCGTTTTGGCAAGCCGGATTTCCTGGTAATCCAAGTGACGGGGTCCGTGACCTGCCGGATGTCTCCATGTTCGCGGCCAATGGTGTCTGGGGACACTACTTCGTAATTTGCTACACCGATTCTGCCGGCGGCGGAACGCCCTGCCCCAGCACCAATCCAAGTGTTTGGGCGGGTGCGGGCGGAACATCCTTTGGAGCACCCATCTGGGCCGGAATACAAGCCTTGATTAACCAGGCCACCGTAGGCGCGCAAGGAAATCCCAGCCCTGTCTACTACGCCCTCGCGAACGCCGAATACAGCACGCCTGTGGGTCTCGCCGCCTGCAATTCCGACCAGTTATCTCCCTCGCCGGCATGCGTCTTCTATGATGTGACGTTGGGCGATAACGATTCCGTCTGCCGCGCCGATAACGACAAGAACAGTCCGGGTAACGGTCTGCTGTTCAATTGCTATCTGGGAGGTGGCACAAACGGCGCCCTTTCCACGTCGAATTCTGTCTATCATCCTGCTTACTTAACAAACAGTGGTTACGACTTCCCCACTGGCATCGGTACCCCGAACGTGTTCAATCTGGTAAAGGCTTTTCCGGGAAGCAAGCTAAAACTACCGTAGCTAGTAACCTTTTTGCTCCCGATCGCCTCCTACCGGGTAACTGGACTAATTCAGCCTCGGAGGGATTTCTATGCGTCAAGTGTTCGTTTACGGGCTGGCGGCCGTCGCGGCCCTTTATTGCGCGGGCACGGCTGAAGCTTCTACTTCGGCCTGTGATTCCGTCCTGAAAAACATTGTCGTTAACTGCGGTTTCGAGTCCCCGGCCGGAACCAATGGAAGCTTTAACGGCTGGACAATAACCGGAAATCTGGAAGGCGGCGTGCCCAACGCGCCGACGAACAACTATATTTACATCGACAACGCAAATCCGCACACCGGCAATGCTGACGGCTACTTCGGTGCGCAGACCACTTACGGGCAAACCCGCACAGACAATACGACCGGGCCGCTCACCACGCTGTCCCAAACGCTCCCGTTGCTCAATAATGAGTACTACAGCGTCTCGTTTTACATCTACAACAGCGGCTGCGCCAATACCTGCACGGCGCCTTATTACGAATATTTTGACGCATATTTTGACGGCATCTTCCTGACAGCCCAAGTCAATCAGTCGACCGGCAGCGGGTACAAGCTGTTCACGTTCTTGCCGGGCACTGGACTTCCTTCACAGAACAACGGCATTCTGAAATTCGACTTCGTCAACGACGATGCGGCCTTCCAGTTGGATGATGTCGTCGTCACTGCCGTAGGCCCCACTCCCGAGCCTGCCACCCTTCTGCTGGCGCTGCCGGTACTGGCCCTCCTCTATTGGGTGAGGCGAAAGAAAATCCCGGTTGCCTGACTCCGACGTTTTATTTGCCGGGGTTCTCAGCTAAATTCTCTTCAAAGAAACGCGTCGTTTCTTCGAGTAACTGGCGGCGCACCGGCCCGCCGACGCCGTGCGATTTTTGCGGGAACACCAGCATATAGAATTGCTTGTTCGCTTTTTCCAGCGCATCCGCCATTTGTATCGAATTTTGAAAGTGCACGTTGTCGTCTTCGACATTGTGCACGATCAACAGCTTGGAAGCGAGATTCGCCGCCGTCGAGACCGGTGAGCTGCTCTTATAGCCTCGTTCGTTCTGATCCGGCAAACCCATGTAGCGCTCGGTGTAAATGCTGTCATAGAGCTGCCAGTTTGTCACCGGCGCACCGGCAATCCCTGCCTTAATCAAGCCGGGCGCGTTCGTCAGCGTGTATAAAGTCATGTAACCACCGTAACTCCAGCCATACATGCCTAGCCGTGCGGGATCAACAAAACCCATGTTGATCAGGTGCTGAATGCCCGTCTTCTGATCTGCCAGCTCCGTCCGGCCGAGATCGTGATAAATGACCGATTCGAACTTGTGGCCGCGGCCGCTGGACCCGCGGTTATCGAGTTGCCAGATGACGAAGCCTTTGTGCGCCAGCACCTGGTCCCAGGAAAGTCCCTGCCAGCTGTCGTGAATCGATTGAATACCCGGGCCGCCGTAGATCATGATGATCGCCGGATACTTTTTGCCGGGCTCGAAACCGGCAGGCTTGATAAGCCGTGCGTAGAGAATTGTGCCGTCGGATGCCTTCACCTGCTCGATCTCGGTGGGCAGAATATCGTACTCATCGGCATCGGCTGTATCAGGCTTGCGATAAACACGTACCTCTGCGCCATCGCCCTTGTAAATCGTCGCGCGCGGCGCAGCGGTGAGGCCGCTGTAATTGTCCATGTAATAGGCGCTCGTCGGCGAAATACTGACCGTGTGCGTACCATCGCCTTGGCTTAGCTTGCGCTTTCCTGTGCCGTCCAGCGATATGACATACAACTGGCGTTGCAGCGGGCTTTCTTCCGATGACACGTAAAACAAGCGGTTGTTCGCCTCGTCGATCTGCGCGATGCTCTCTACATCCCAATCGCCGTTCGTGATCTGTTTCTGCAGCGTGCCGTCCACTCCGTACAGATAGATCTGTTCGAAGCCGCTGCGCTGGCTCATCCATAGAAAGCGCTTCCCGTCACTCAGGAATTGCGGGTCGTTCTCCGGATAAATCCACGTCGGGTCTTCTTCGTGAATGATAGTGCGCGCGGTTCCGGTTTCACAGTCGGCGATGAGCAGATCGAGCTTGTTTTGAACTCGCGGAAGCTTTTCGACCGCGATTTCACGGCTGTTCGGCAGCCAGTCCACACGCGCGAATAGATAACCGCGCGGATCGCCCAGGTTCATCCAGCGCGTATCGCCGCCGCTCGCGGCCACGATGCCGAGATGAACATCGGCATTGGGATCTCCCGGTTGGGGAAAACGTTCCGGCTCCAGCACGCCATGCGTGCCGAGCAGCGAGACCTGCGGATAAACCGGCTCATGGCTGATATCGAATTGCAGATAGGCGATGGAGCGCGAATCGGGTGACCACCAGTAGGCGGTATCCAGATCGAGCTCTTCCGGGTAGACCCAGTCCAACTCGCCATTCAGAAGCGTGTCCGAGCCGTTCTTTGTCAGGCGCGTCGTCTTCTTGCTCGCGATATCGAGAACATACAAATCCGAACGCAGACGAAAGGCAACTGACTTGTTATCGGGCGATAGCTTGGGGTCGCGCTCCACGTCGGGAGTTTTGGTCAGTTGCTCGAACGAGCCATCGGCGACGTTCACAATAAACAGGTCGCCACTCGTCGAAACCAGCAGGCGCTTGCTATCGGAGAACCACTGGATATCACTCTCGCCGACGCGGCGGTTTGTCCAATCGAAAACCGGGGAAGGCTCGGTCCGTTCAGCGGCTTTGTCGAGCTGGTCCAGCGAGATGATGTCGCGCTGTTTGCCGCTGGGCACATCGTAAAGGGAAAGCGTTCCGCGGCTGTTTACCAGGAACTGGCTGCCGTTGGGCGCCCAAGTGATTGGGCCGCTGCCTGCACGCCGCCCTGCACCGGGGCGCAATAGGGCATCAATCGTGACGGGCTTCTTGGCGGCCCAACTACTGATCGAAAAAAGAAAGAACAGCGGCAGTAGTGAGATGATTCGTCGCATTACTACAGCCAAGTTTAGCCGCTGCTTGTTAGTGCGCAGTAGCCGGCGGCGGCGTGGCGTTGCCCGGCCGGGGCTGATCGTGTGGCTGAGCTGTTTGCATGCCCTGCGAGTTGCGGCGCGCGGGCTGCGGCTTCGGCAGCGGCTTCCGTGGCAGCATCTCCGGGCGGTTCGCCGTGTCGTAAACCAAGGACGCGATCACAGCAGAAGACTGCATCATGTCACCCGGCTGGATGCGATCATACACATCCATGTTGGAATGATGCGTGCGCGTCTCATAATCCATCGGGTCCTGAATGAACTGGAAGCCGGGGATACCGACCGCATCGAATGACAGATGATCGGTGCCGCCCGTATTGCGAATGGTGATGGTGGTAACTCCGAGATCTTTGAACGGCGCGAGCCAGGCTTCGAAAACGGGCCGCATCATGTCATTGCCCTGCAGATAGACGCCGCGAATCTTTCCGGTACCGTTATCCAGGTTGAAATAGCCGGAAATCTTCGAATGCTCCGTCGTCAGCTTCATGGTTTCCGGGTCGCCGAAATGCTCTTTGACGTAAGCGCGTGAACCGAGCAGTCCCTCTTCTTCCCCTCCCCAGAGAGCGATTCGAACCGTGCGGTCCATGGGCAGATTGACCGCTTTCAGGATGCGGGCAACTTCGATCATGACTGCGCTGCCGGCGCCGTTATCCGTCGCGCCCGTGCCGCCGTGCCAGGAATCGAAATGGCCGCCAAACATGACGAGTTGATCCTTATGCGGCCCGGTGCCGGGGATTTCGCCCGTGATGTTGAACGAGTTCGGATCGTCGTTGAAGAACTCGTTTTGCACGTTGAATTCAAGTTTCACCGGGATGTTGTGCTCTACCAGGCGCGCGATGCGGTTGTACTGTTCCGGCATCATGGCCACACCGGCGATAGAGGTGGGTTGCTGCGGATCATATGAGCCGCCGGATTGCGCCCAGATGATGCCGCCGTTGCCGTTGGGGCTTTCTGATAGCGTCAGCAGCACACCCTCATCCTTATAGAACTGGGTGAGTTTGGCCTGGAAGCGAAGGCGCTCTTCGCGTGACATCGGTTGCGGGCGCTGCTGTCCGGGAAGACGCGGGCCGTTGGCGCCGAAAAAGCCGTTGCGGCCGGGCTCGGGTGCTTCGGCAATATTCGCCAGTTCGGCATCCGTAAGCCGGTGTCCTTCTGCTTCGGTTGGGAACGGAAGCTCGCGCGGTTCGACAGTCATGACGATCTTGCCGCGCAGCTTGCCCTTATATTTCTCCAGGTCGGCATCGGTGCGAATCGGGGCGATCACCGGCTCGCCGCTCACGGAACCGTTGGTACCTTCGGTCCAGGCCAGCGGAATACCCACCAGCGCCGAAAATTGCGGCTCAACCATGTGCGCTTCAAAGTACTTGCACTGCCAGCCGCGGCCGAACGGGCCCCACTTTTCTTCCTTCACGTTCACAAGTCCGTATTCCTGCAGGCGCTTCACGGCCCAATCGCCGGCCGCCTTGTAGTTCGGCGACCCGGTGAGGCGCGGACCGTAGACATCGGTCAGGTAAAACATTGTGTCCATGACCTTCGAGTCATTGAAGGCTTCGGACTTGATCTTGTTAATAGCTGCGAGATCGACTTTTTCTTCCGCCAGCAGCAGCAGCGGAACGGCAGCGAAAACGGCTATACAAATGGTGCGGGTTTTTGGAGACAACATACGCTGGTTCAATAACGAGTAAACCGTTCTGAAAGTTACCACCTTGCGGCTAAAACACCACAATCCCTTAGGCCAGCGTGGGACTATGTTGCAAAAATGATACAGCACTGCAGATGTATCCTCAAGAAAATGAAGCAATTAGCTAGTCAAAGCCGACATGCTTTGCTATGCTGATCGCTTCACATGCTACATGAGACGACGATCCGGCATCCGGTCCAGATAGCCGGAGTGGGATTGCATCATGGCGCACCGGTTCATATGCGCATCCGGCCGGCGCCTCCGGCCACCGGAATCGTTTTTATTCGGACCGACCTCGACAACACTGAGATCCCGGCAAGCTGGGAATACGTGGAGCGCGTCAGCTACGCCACCAGTCTGATGCACCCCAAGGGCATCTTCATTTCGACCACCGAGCACCTGCTGAGCGTGTTTTTCAGCATGGGGCTGGATAACGCCTACGTGGAACTGGACAACCTGGAGCTGCCCATTTTGGATGGGAGCGGTTTGCCGTTCGTCCAATTGCTGCAACAAGCGGGAATTCAGCACTCCAGGCGCCTGCGCCGCTACATGCGCATCGTGAAGCCGGTGACCGTGGAGGCGAATGGGAAGCGGGTGTCGATCCTGCCCTCGGACCGCTTTCAGCTTCGTTGCCACAATTTCTACAACCACCCGCTGGTGGGCGAGCAGAAGCTGGAAATTGACGTGACGCCGGAGGTCTACGCCCGCGAGATCGCGCCCGCCCGTACGTTCGGATTCGAATATGAGCTCGACCAGATGCGCGATATGGGGTTAATTCGGGGAGCGACGCTCGACAACGCGATCTGTTTTACGCGCGACGGCGTTGCCAATCCCGGCGGTTTGCGTTTTCCCGACGAATGCTGCCGCCACAAGGCCTTGGATCTGATTGGCGATCTGGCGCTGATCGGACGGCCTCTGCTGGGGCTGGTGATCGCCGAAAAAGCCGGGCATGCGATGCATGTGGCTCTGGTCAATCAGATTATGTCGGACTCATCGCTCTATGAGATCGTCACCTTAGATCGCGCGGCTGCGTAGAATCTGTATTGCGGCATCTCCCCAACATCGTTACTTGCATCCGTCTTGCCGCTGCGCCTTTCGTTGCCTGGCTGGTGGCGGATGGTCTTTATAGACAAGCTCTGATTGTGGTAGTGGTAGCGGGATTGAGCGATTGGCTCGACGGCTTCAGCGCCAGGAAACTGAACGCCAGCGGCAAGACCGGCGTGATTCTGGACCCGATGGCGGACAAGATTCTGCTAGTGGTGTTATTCGTTCAACTGGCGTTGAGCAACTTGATTCCGGTCTGGATGTTGGCGCTGGCAGTGACTCGCGATGTGGTAATTGTTCTGGGAGCGTTGCTGATCCGCATGGTCCGCAATGTCCGCCGATTTTTCCCGTCGATCTGGGGCAAAGTAAGCACGTTCTTCCAGATCGTGCTGATCCTGATGGTGCTGCTCGAAGCGGCGTTCCCGCGCGAGATTTTATATGCATTGCAGCAGACGGCGCTCTTTTTAAGCGCTTTCTTTACGGCACTCAGCGGAGTGGATTACGTGCGGCGCGGGATCGAAATGCTCAGCCGGCCTGCGGCTGCGGACTGATCGCCGCTGCGAATTGCGTAGCCAGCCGTTGAAATGCTTTAATAGAAGTGTAGCGTCGAGCACGAAAGTGGGCGAAAAGCCCACTTTTTTATTGCCCGGTTTGACGCGACTCCTGGGTTTTTGGGAATGCCGGCGGCGGAGACGACAGAAATCGTGAACAGAATCACCGAGTTGGGTGAGAAGTCCGCTCTTGGCACGCCCATTGAAATCGTCGAAGTGGAGCTGCGGGGCGCCGGGAAGGCTCGTTTGCTACGGGTGTACATCGATAAGCCAGGCGGGGTCACCCACGGCGATTGCGAATTGATTTCGGAACGCCTGGGCAGATTGCTGGATGAAGAAGACGCCGTACCGAGCGACAGCTACACCTTGGAGGTAAGCTCGCCGGGACTGGAGCGCAGACTCACACGCCCCCGTGATTTCGAACGCGTTGTCGGGCAGAGGATCCGGCTAACGGTTCGCAATCCCATCGAAGGGCAGACCCGCTTCGAAGGCAAGCTTACGGGATTCGCCGGGGGAACTCTCGAGATGGAGACGGCCCCGCAGCATCTGGTGCGAGTGCCTCTCGATCAGGTTCACAAAGCGAATCTGAAGTTCGAGTGGTAATCCGCTAATTCAGACGACAATTTTTTGGAAGAATTTGAGGTTTTTACGTGCCGTCCATTTATCAATCCATCGAAATGCTGAGCAAGGAAAAAGGTATCGATCCGCAGATCGTGCTGGACGCGGTCAAGGACGCGATGCTGGCTGCTGCGCGCAAGCATTTCCGGTCGCAGGAAGATCTGGTCGCGGATTTAGACGAAGGTTCAGGGAATATACAGATCTACACGGTCCGCAAGGTGGTCGAGGTTGTGGAAGATCCTTATAAGGAGATCAGTCTTTCTCAGGCACGCCGGATTGACCCGAATGCAACTATCGGCATGGAAATCCGCGAGGCGAAGCCGACGGAAGCTCTGGGCCGCATCTCCGCGCAGACAGCAAAGCAGGTGATTCTGCAGAAGGTCCGTGAAGCCGAGCGCGATAGTGTTTTTGTCGAGTTTCAGGGCCGCCAGGGCGAACTGGTGAACTGCACCATCAAGCGCATGGAAGGCCAGGATTACATCGTTGATATGGGGAAGACGGAAGCACGCCTTCCTAAGAAAGAGCAGTCGCGGGTGGAAACGTTCAGCCTCGGCGATCGCGTGCGCTGTGTAATTAAGGGCGTCGAAAAGGGCGGCAAGCTGTCCGGGGTGGTTGTTTCACGCGCGGCGCCGGAGCTGGTGATGCGCCTCTTTGAACAGGAGGTGCCGGAGATTTATGACGGCACGGTGGTGATCAAAGCCTGCGCGCGCGAAGCCAGCGAACGCACCAAGATCGCGGTGGCAAGCCGCGACCGGGATGTCGACAGCGTAGGCGCCTGCGTGGGCATGAAGGGCATGCGCGTGCAATCGATCATTCGCGAGCTGCGCGGGGAGAAGATCGACATTATCGAATACTCGGACGATCCGGTTCTGTACGTGACCAAGGCCCTGAGCCCGGCGAAGATCTCGCGCGTCACCATCATCGATTCCGCTGAGAAGCATATGGAAGTCGTGGTTGACGACCTGCAGCTATCGCTTGCGATAGGCAAGCGCGGCCAGAACGTGCGGCTTGCGGCTAAGCTGATGGGCTGGAAGATCGATATCAAGAGCGAAGAGGAAAAACGCCGGGAATTAGAGGCGCGCATGGCAGACATGGTGATGACCGGCGCGCCGGTTTCGGTGTTGATTGAGCATGGTCTGGAGGAGAACGTCGTCGAGCAGCTAGTCGGGGCGGGAATTGGAACCGTCGAGAAGCTGGGCAGCATGACTCCGGAGGATTTGGAGGCGATTCCAGGTATCGACGAAGGAATTGTGAGTCAAATTCAGGGCTCAGTCGTGTCTTTTTATGAGTACGACACTGCGCAAGAGGCAGCTCCGAGCCAGGCAGAGGAGATAGAGACCGTGATCGACGAAACAACTGAGAATCCTGAAGGCGGCGAAGCGCAGCAGAGCCGCGTGGTAAAGGCGGCGGACGAAGCTCCGGGCGACCGCCTCTTTGAAAACATTCAAACCGGAGTTCTGGAGCGCGATCTGGCCACACATGAAGCCGCGCTGCTGGAAGAAAGCGATGAGGGCGAGGTCCTGGACCTGGGAAAGGTGGAGGGATTATCGGCGGCCCCGTCGGTTTTGCGCAACATGGTTTTATCGGAAGAAAGCCCCGAACCGGCTGAATCTGATACCATGAAGAAACCCGAGTAAAACGCTACAAGTGGCGGTAGTGTAAGGAGTTATCAAGCAGTTTCTTCTATGAAGAAAATCCGAATTAACGAGCTGGCGCGGGAGCTCGAAGTCAAGCCCGGCGTCATTCTCGAGATGCTGCCCGAATTGGGTGTGCACGAGAAGAAGACGCATTCCAGCTCGATCGACGAAGACGTCGCGCTTGTAGTGAGAGAGCGTCTGACGGGCTCAAGCACACCGCCCCCGGTGAGTTCCAACGGCCATGCGGCCGAGCACACGCAGGAGGTGGCGACGCCCACTGCGGCTCAGCCGCTAGAAGCGAAGGCGGCTGCGAGCGCGCCACCGCCTGAGCCGCTACAGGTGTCTGCCGTCGCCGAGTCTCCGGTTCAGCGTCCGGCTGCGCAGCCACCGCTGCGCGCGCCCGTTCGCCGGGCCGAAACACAGGAAGCGCCGGCCCACACACCCGCACCGGCTGAGGCGCCCGCCGCGCAGGAAGTAAAGCCGGCTACAGTGCCAGAGGTGAAAGTTGCCGAGCAGGCAGCCAGCTCCGGGGCAGAGGCTCAAGCCACGCCCGCTGAAGGCGATCGCCCGATACCGGCTTTCAAGCCATTGCGGCCGCCACTCGGCGGAGGCGGTCCATTGCACCCGCCCGTTGGACCGACAGGCTCCGGGCTCAGCAGAAGCGTTGGAATTCCGGCGCGCCCATTGCCACAAGCGCCTGCCGCGAGAACGGCTCCCGCAACGCCGCTGCCGAGCGGGCCCAAACAGCCACTACCTTCCGAGGCGCCGCGTCCAGCGGCTGCCAGTCCGGGCATGCCGGCAGTACGGCCAGCGCGTCCCTCTGCGCCACCATTTCAAACGCTAGAAGGCGCGGTAGCGCCGCCGGCCGGGAAGCCCGAAACTCCAGCGGCTCGCGTGCAGCCTCCGACCCATGTCATTGCTCCGGGGCCGGCTGCCGGGACAATTCCGGGAGCACCGATTCCGGCGCCACGTCCTGCCGCTCCACGGCCCGGGTTAACGCCCGGCGCGCCCATTGCGCCGCGGCCGGCGAACCGGCCTGCATTAGCCGGACAGCCAAGCGCGCGTCCGGTGGTCCCGCCGCGGCCCGACATGGTGCAGCGGCTGAAACAGCAACAGACACAAACGCGTCCTGGGCCTGGCGCACCTGCGATGCCGAGACCTGCCACTCCAGGCAGGCCGGCGCCGGCGCCGGGGCAACCGCTGTATCGCGGACCCGTTCGTCCGGGACAACCGCTGATGCGCGGGCCTGGAGGGCCAGGCAGCCCGGCTCAACCCGCTGGTCTGCGCCGCCCCGGCGTGCGTCCCATGCACCCGACGGCACTTCGTCCCGAGCCAGCCACGCTGCCTCCTGGCGATACCGGCCGCCGCCATCAGGTCAAGCCCACGGGCCGGCAGGGCGCGCGCAAGCGCGAGGATCTCGAAGAAGGAATTCTACGCGAACGGGTCTCTCGCCGCGCTGCTATAGCCGAGCCGCCGCCGATTGACCGCGAAATCACGGTCTCCGAAGGCATTACGGTGAAAGAGCTTTCCGAGAAGCTGGGCGTGAAGGCCAATCTGGTGATCAAGAAGCTGGTGGACACCAAGAAAATTTTCGCCACCATCAACCAGACGCTCGATGTGAAGCTGGCCGAAGAGCTGGCGCGCGAATTCGGCGCCTCCACGAATCAGGTCAGCTACGAAGAGGAAAGCACGCAGGATATCGAGCTCGCCGAAGAATCGCGCGATCTGGTGCGGCGTGCTCCGGTTGTGACGGTCATGGGGCATGTCGATCACGGCAAAACGTCGCTGCTCGATGCCATCCGGCAAACCAATGTTGCCGGCCGCGAAGCGGGAGGCATCACGCAGCATATCGGCGCCTACTACATCGAGAAAAATAACCGCAAGATCGTGTTCATCGATACGCCCGGCCACCAGGCGTTTACTCGCATGCGCGCGCGAGGCGCAAAGGTAACCGATATTGTCGTGCTGGTTGTTTCAGCCGATGACGGCGTGATGCCGCAGACGCTGGAAGCGATTGATCACGCACGCGCGGCGGGCGTGCCGATCATTGTCGCGATCAATAAGATCGACAAACCGGATGCACAGCCCGAGCGAGTCAAGCAGCAGCTTGCCGACCGAGGATTGCTGGCAGAAGATTGGGGCGGCGATGTAGTAATGGTTCCGGTGTCGGCGAAGACCGGACAGAATCTCGATCTGCTGCTCGAGATGATTCTGCTGGTTGCCGATTTGCAAGACCTTAAGGCGAACCCGAATCGTCCGGCGCTGGGCACTGTGCTCGAAGCCAAGCTGGACAAAGGCCGCGGTCCGGTCGCGACCATGCTGGTTCGCAACGGAACACTGCACGCCGGTGATTTCTTCATCTGCGGGCAGCTTTTCAGCAAAGTTCGCGCGATGTTTGACGATCGCGGCAACCCGGTTAAAGAAGCCGAGCCGTCAATGCCGGTAGAAGTAATCGGTCTTGAAAGCTTGCCCGAGGTTGGCGATTCCTTCCAGGTGGTTTCCGACACCTCGAAGGCGAAGCAGATTGTGCTCTATCGCGAGTCGAAAGCGCGCGATCTGGCGATGGCGAAGGGCGCGCGTGTTGCGACGCTCGATTCGCTCAGCAAACAGTTCGCAGAAGGCGATCTCAAGGATCTGAACCTGATCATCAAGGCCGATGTGGGCGGAACTGCCGAGGTGCTTTCCGATACACTACAGCAGCTCTCGAATGAGAAGATTCGCGTGCGCGTGCTGCATACGGGCGTGGGCGCGATTACCGAAAGCGATGTGCTGCTGGCTTCGGCCTCTGACGCCATTATTATTGGCTTCAATGTCCGGCCCGAGCGTAATGCACAGGCAGTGGCCGAGCAGCAGAAGGTCGATATCCGGCTTCACAGCATCATCTACGAGTTGATCGATGAGGTGAAGATGGCGATGACCGGCCTGCTGGAGCCGGTTTTCAAGGAGACCGTCCAAGGCCATGCCGAAGTGCGGGAGACGTTCCGCATCAGCAAGGTAGGTACGGTTGCCGGCTGCTTCGTCACAGACGGCGCCATCCGGCGCGACAGCCAGATTCGGGTGCTGCGGAATGGCGATATCGTCCACACCGGCCGCATCGAAGCGCTAAAGCGATTCAAAAACGACGCGAGCGAAGTGAAAAACGGTTTGGAGTGCGGTATCTCGATTGCTAACTTCAACGGCGTGCAGGTGGGCGACATCATTGAAGCATTCACGATGGAGCGCCTCGCGCCGCAGATGCCAGAGGCCGCAACGGTATAAATCGGCCTGAATGGCGGTAATCGGCGTGTTGACTCTCGACATTCACGTCGAGAGTTCGCACTCCCTCAAAGAGAAGCGCCACGTAGTCAAAAGCCTGAAGGACCGGCTGCGCGAGCGCTTCAATGTTTCCGTTGCAGAGATTGACTTTCTCGATTCCTGGCAGAACTCGGTGATTGCGGCGGTGACGGTTTCAAACGACCGCGTGCATGCCGAACAGCTTTTACAAGCAGTAGAAGCACATGCGGCCAGCGTGCTGGGTGGCGCGCTGGCCGCGAGTAGCGTGGAATGGATCTAACGGCGTTCAGAAGCGATGGCCTCCTCCGCCGCTCGTGACAGCAGCTTTCCCGAGACCACTCGACGTCTTCGGAGCCGAGTAATCGGTCACGTTCTTCGGCAGCACGATAACCAACTGGTTTTTCAAATCTAATTCGTGGGAGATCTGGAACGCCGCCACCGCGTTCGCCGGCTTCGGAACATTTTGCGGCAGAACTGATGGTTTGGAAGTTGGAGTCTTCGGCACGCCGGGCCCTTCCCAGCCTACTTTGCCCTTTTTGTCATCGGTGCGATACCACGTCCCCCACTTGCCGAAGTTGTCCAGTTGCGCATTCGAACGTTCCAATACATCAAACGTCCACAGATAGAAATGACCCCACCCATGAGCCGTAATCACACGCGAAGTGCCGCCCACGGCATATCCAATGATGACGGCCCAATGCGCGCGCGCTCCATAAGTAACCGCGCCAGGGTCTCCGGTGTCCGAGTTGTCGTAGCCAATGATCGGCGGCACGTTCTGGTCGACATAGAATTTCACGAGGTCCAGAAAATCCGACGGGCTCCTCCACTTCGCCACCAGACTGTCGAAGCCGCTTTGCCTGGCGATCATCGCTAGCGTTTCTGCGTCGAACACTTCGCCTATCCGCGACCCCAGCGATTGAGCAATCTCCAGCAGATTGCCGGAAGGCGCGGCTTGGACTGTAACCTTCACTGGGGAGCCAGCCGTTTTGCCAGCCCTAGCGATAATCTCTTCGTTTAACTGTTCTTTGAGCGACTTGGCTCCTGACGCACCCACTTCCGGCTTCGGCGGCGAAAGGGGCGGCGTCCCTTTCCTGGTTAATAGGTCGTACCAGAAATGCGCGACCATGCTAAGCGCATACAGCCCGCACGTAGGACCAACCTGCTGTCGAAGCGCCGGGATGGGCGATACCAATTTCGCGCCTTTCACGGCAGTAGGATCGTCTATTTGTGGCACAAAGCCACCTCCTGTTGAAAGTTTTCAGGCCGGGCTTTAAGGAGCTTTAATGATATACCCGTTTAGACAGGTGGAGCAGTGTGCCTCGTTCACCTGGCTGCCGCCCTTTAAAGGCGTTAAACAGAACGATCAAACCTTTATTTCGGGCACAACGTACGGCGCACGGTACGTGCCGTGTAGCAGTTCGTTGGCTTCTTTATCGCCGATCACCATCTCTTTTTCGGGATCGAAATTGAGCGTCCGGCCAAGCCGGTAAGAGGCGTTGCCCAAATGTACCAGCGCGGCGGAAAGATGTCCTTCGAGAATTGGCGCGTTTACGCCGTCCACGTTCCGGCTACGCATGCAATCGATGAAGTTCACGAAATTTTCGTTGGTGAGTTTCTGGTGCTTCTCAGGGCCGGGCTCATTGTGGTCGCCAAGGAATGATTTGTAGGAATCGTAATCGGCGATGGCCAGGTATCCCTTAGAGCCGTAGTACAGATTTCCAATCGTTCCGGGTTTGCCGCTGGCCGGACCGGTGGGCCGCTTCGGCTGAGCTTCCTGCATAAACACCGCCGGCTTCATGCCAGCCGCAGGCACGCCGCCGCCGCTGAAGGACCTGGTGCCGATCTCCGCTTCATGATTGGTGATCCAGCCGCGGACTTCAAAGGTCATCATTTTCTTTTTCTGGTTCGGGCCGTCGAACTCATAGGCGACGGAAATCATATTGGGCGTCTGTTGATCATCGTCGAACAGGAAATGGCCGCCGATGGCGGTTACCTTGGTCGGAAGTGTAACGCCCAAGCCCCAGCGCGACAGATCCACTTCATGGATGCCCTGATTCCCCAGGTCGCCATTACCTGTGTCCCAGATCCAATGCCAGTTGTAGTGGAAGCGATTCTGCGTGAACGGGCGCATGGGAGCGGGTCCGGTCCAGAGATCGTAATGAACACCGGGCGGGACCGGTTCGGGCTTGGCGTGCCCGATCGTGTCGCGCCATTTGAAGCACAGGCCGCGCGTCATGTAGACATCGCCGATAAGGCCGTTCTTCATGTTCGACATGGCTTCGAGAATGGCGGGACTCGAGCGGCTCTGGCTGCCGTGCTGGCAAACGACTTTGTATTTTTTCACGGCATTCACCAGTTGACGGCCTTCCCAAAGATTGTGCGAGCACGGCTTTTCGATATAGAAATCTTTGCCGGCCTGGGCGGCCCAAATGCCCATGAGCGAGTGCCAGTGATTGGGCGTCGCGATCGAGACGGCGTCCACGTCTTTGCGTTCCAGCAGCTTGCGAATGTCGACTTCCGTTTCCGGTTTAAGGCCCCAAGTTTTGTCGGCCTGCGCCACTCTTCTGCGGAGCACATTTTCATCGCAATCGCAGAAAAAGGCGATCTCTACGCCAGGGATGGTTCGGTAGCCCTCGACGTGATTCCAGCCGCGGCCGTTCAACCCGACTACCGCGACTCGAATACGGTCATTCGCGCCTAATACTTTGTTGGCCGAGGCTGCAGTCGCCAGACCAGCCGCCACGCCCGCCTTCAAAAATTCTCGCCGCTCCATGTCAGATCTCCTTTTCCTTATTAAACCTCTTTCAGCACCTTAAATAGTCCGTCCATTGATTCGACGCTGGACGCAAAAGCATTCCGTTCAGCATTTCGATAATGCGTTTCGAGCGACAGCGTATTGGAGTACTTCATGTCCTTGAGGGCCTTGAACTGCCCCACGAAATCAATATCGCCGGCGCCGACGGGCTGCCACTTCTTGCCCTTAGCATCCTTTAAATGGATGTGGCCGATGCGGCTGTGATCGAACTGATCCCAGGCTTTGGGATACGGCTGCTCTCCGGCCATGTAGCAGTTGCCGGGGTCCCAATTCAGCATGAGGCGCCGGTCGGGAACGGCGCGCAACATTCGCGCGCTTTCGGCGCCGGTGGCAACATTGCAACTGTGCTCATTTTCGACGACGAGAATTATGCCGTTTTCTTTGGCGACCGGCAGAGCTTTTTGTAGCTGATCGATGATGCGGTCGAAGATGGCATTGGGATCGCTCACGCGCGAGAAGGTGAAGATCCGGACCTTTTCGGTGCCGAGCGTATGGGCCGCTTCGGCCGCGCGCTTCAGATCGTCCATCTGTTTCTGAAATTCGCCTTCTGCGGGATTCAACTCGCCAGCGCCTTCGGCCAGCGGCCTGGTGCCGGGCAGCGGGACTTTGTAGACAGCCGTATCGAGTACGGAAAGCTGAACGCCGGCATCGTCGAGTTGCTTGCGAATTTCCTTGAGTTGCTCTGGCGTAGCGGTTTTGTAGACGTAGCGGCTTTTGCCGTCCAGTTTCAGATTGCGGATCTCGGCCCATTTCAGGCCGTATTTGGGATAGAACTTCTCGAGAACGACGGTTAAATCGGGGTCCACCTCATCGGTGATGATGCCCAGCTTCCAGGGGTAGTCGAATGTTTCCGCCCAGCCGGTGCGTGTTGCCAGACCCAGGGCACTTACAGCGGCTGCCCGGTTGAACTCTCTTCGATTCATGCCAGAATCTCCCGAACAACAGGATATATTGTTTCGCCGCGCGGGGGCCACGCGCGAGCGCTTTAAACTCAAGGAGGAGGGCGAAAATGGACAGTCACCGCGCTGAGCGTATCTCGGAGGCTCTGCGTGAAGAATTGGGCGAGCTGATTGCCTATGAATTGTCTGACCCGCGCATTCATGATGCCGCCGTTACCGAGGTGCTTGTTTCCCCCGACAAGCGTCATGCGCAAGTGCGGCTGCACTTTCACGGCACGGGTAAGCAAGAGCAGGAGGAAACGATCCAGGCTCTGGACCGCGCGCGGCATTTTCTGCGCCGGCAATTAGCCGGGCGCCTCAACCTTTTTCGCGTCCCTGAACTGCATTTCGAGCCCGACCTGAGTTCGGCTGATTCGGCAAGAATGGAGCGTCTGCTCAAGCGTATCCGGCGCGGGCGTCCGCGGGATGCCAGCGAAACAGCCTAGTGTTCGCGCGGATTTTTCTATTCGGCTTTATCGCGTTCGCGACCGTCGCGGCTGAAAATGTTGTCCGCCTGGAGCATTCCAGGAACGCCATGGGGACGACGTTCACAATCGACCTATACGGCTCGAACGAAGACTCCTTAAACCAGGGCGCGTTAAACCAGGGCGCCTTAGAAGCAGCGGCGGAATCGGCATTCGAGGAGGTGCAGCGGCTTGACCGCATGCTCTCTAATTACATTCCCGAGAGCGAATTGAGCCGCGTGAATGCCGAAGCAGCCGACCATCCGGTCCACGTTTCGCGCGAGTTTTTCGACCTGCTCAAAGACTGTATCGACTATAGCCGCCAGAGCGAGGGGAGCTTTGATATCACGGTGGGCTCGCTGATGAAGGTTTGGGGATTTTACAAGGGCACAGGACATCTACCGCACCGGGCGGAGGTCCGGACGGCGCTCGATCACATCGGATATCAAAACATCGAACTCAATGCCAACGATCTGACGGTGCGGTTTCGCAAGCGCATTGAGCTCGATCCGGGCGGGGTGGGAAAAGGCTACGCGGTCGACAGGATGGTGGAGGTTCTCAGGCAGGCAGGGGTTCGATGTGGTCTGGTATCAGGCGGAGGCAGCAGCATTTACGGTATCGGCGCGCCTCCGAACGATGCACGTGGCTGGTACGTGCGGATTCGCGATCCACGGGATGGGAAAAAGACCGCCGCCGAAGTATATTTGAAGAACAATTCTGTCTCCACATCGGGCAATTACGAGAAATTCTTCTGGGCGGAAGGGAAACTTTATAGTCACATCATGGACCCGCGTACCGGCTACCCTGCAGAAGGCATGCTGTCTGTGTCCGTTGTAGCTCCAAGAACCCTGGACAGCGAAGTATGGGCGAAACCGTACTACATACTCGGACGTGCTTGGGCCGAGGCTCACAAGCCTCGCTATTTTCGCGTATTGCTGTGTGAAGACAAGCCGGGGGCAGCATGCGCGTGGCTGCCGTAAGTGCGGGACGCTTTCTAGATGCGTGCCGGCGCCGCGCGACCGATGTTCGCCCGGTATGGTTCATGCGGCAAGCCGGACGGTATTTGAAGCCGTATCGCGAAATCCGGGCCAAGCATACGATTCTCGAAATCTGCAAGAATGCGGAACTGGCGGCGACCGTGACCATGCAGCCGGTAGAGATTCTGGATGTCGATGCGGCCATCATCTTTGCCGATCTGTTGCTCCCCGTGGAACCGATGGGATTGAAACTGGAATTCGTCAGCGGCGAAGGGCCTTACATCGAAAATGCCATCACCGAACCGGAGGACATAGACGATATCTCGACGACGCGGACTGATGATCTGGGGTACGTCGGCGAAGCCATTCAGATGGTGAATCGAATGCTGGCAGGAAGGGTGCCGGTGATCGGTTTTGTCGGCGCGCCGTTTACTCTGGCGAGCTACATGATCGAAGGGAGCCCGTCGAAGACGTTTCTTAAGACCAAGCGCCTGATGTACTCGGCCGAGACGATGTGGCGGCGGTTGATGGGCAAGCTGGTTGACGTTTTGGGTGACTTTGCGCGGATTCAGATAGGCGCGGGGGCGCGCGCGATGCAGGTGTTCGATAGCTGGGTTGGCGCGCTGAGCCCGGAGGATTATGTCCGGTACGTTCAGCCGTATTCACGAGCGCTTATCGAACGGATCCGCAGTGCCGGTGCTCCGGTGATTCACTTCGGAACCGGCACGGGCGGATTTTTTCGTGAGCTACATGCGGCGGGCGGCGATGTGCTCGGCATCGATTGGCGCATCAATATCGATCAGGCATGGATGGACATCGGTTACCGGTCGGCGATTCAAGGGAATCTGGATCCGGCTGCGCTCTTTGCGCCTCTGAGCGAACTGCGAACCAAGGTAGCAGATCTGCTCAGCCGGACGGGCACGCGTCCGGGCCATATCGTCAATCTGGGTCACGGCATTCTACCTGAAACGCCGGTTGAAAACGTGAAAGCGGTGGTGCAGATGGTGCGGGAGTTTCATCGCTGACCGTGTCTGGAGATTGTCAGGCCGCAATTATCGGCGGTGGTATCTCGGGGCTGGCGACAGCGTTCTTTCTGAAGCAGAGCGGCGTTCGCTGCACGTTATTTGAAAAATCGGCGCGCCTGGGCGGGCTGATCCGAACGGATACGATACAGGGTTGTCAACTCGAAGCGGGTCCGGATAGCTATCTGGCAGCGAAACCCGCGGTGACGGAACTGGCTGCTCAAATCGGCGGGTTAAAGGATGAGATTATCGCGTCGAACGATGAGCGTCGGCGGGTCTATATCGTTCGCGATAGCCGGCTGATTGAAATGCCTGCCGGGATGTCGATGATGGTTCCCGGCGATTTGAATGCGGTGCTGCGCTCGCCGCTATTCAGCCCGGGCGCCAGATTCCGTTTATTTAGTGAAATTTTTTATCCGCAGCATTGCCGGGCGGGCGATATCTCGGTGCGGGAATTGGTTGTTTCGCATTTCGGCGAGGAGATGCTGGAGTATGTGGCCGAGCCGTTACTTTCGGGAGTGTACGGCGGCGATGCGGCGCGGCTTAGCGCAAACAGCGTTTTCCCGCGCTTTGTCGAATACGAGCGCGAATACGGCAGCTTGATTCGCGGCGTGCGGCGCGAGCGCAGAAAAGCCACGGCGCCGGGGGCGGGCAGCCTGTTTTTGTCGTTCCGGCGCGGGATGCAATCGCTCACCGAGGCACTTTCCGCCGCAATCGAGGGCGCGGTAGACGTGGTGTACGGGGAGGTTTCGAAGCTGGAGCGAACCGCCGGAGGGTGGCGGCTCGGGTTTGGCGACCAGACGTTCGAAGCCAGGCAGGTGGTGCTCGCGATTCCGGCGCATTCGGCCGCCCGGCTGCTACTAGACTGCGCTCGGGAACTGGCAGCGGAGCTGTCGCAGATTCCGTATTCTTCGGCGATCCTGGTGACGCTGGTCTATGACAAAAAGGATCTGCAGTTACCGGAAGGCTTTGGATTTCTTGTGCCGCGCCGCGAGCGGGAAACGATTGCGGCGGTAACTTTTATCGCACAGAAATGGCCGCTGCGGATAGCGCCGGAGATGGCGGCGCTGCGCGCCTTTATCGTCGATCCGCAGGCGCCGGAACTGCTTGGAAAAACGGATGAAGAACTGGTTGAATTCGTGCAGGGCGATTTCGCGCGCATCCTTCACGTTCACGCTTCTCCGCTGTTTTCAGCAGTTCAGCGATGGCCGGACTCGATGCCTCAATATGTGATCGGGCATGCAGAGCGGCGAACGCGTATCCGCTCTTTACTGTCCGGATTTGAGGGTTTGCATTTAACCGGCAACGCGTATGAAGGTGTTGGCATTCCGGATTGCGTCCGCTTAGCCAAACAAACGGCAAACCTGATTATTCAAGAGGCCGGCAGAGGCGCAGCGGGGGCGGCCTCGTGAACAGAATTTCACGTATTTTCCCGTGCGCACCGGGAAATCCACCTGTTTAATCTTCGGTCGTAGTTACGTCTCACAGTTGCGATTGGAAATTCAGGCGCCACAGAGATTGAGAGGAGCAGCTATGAAATTTATAAGTGGGGTGATGTTCGCGGCATTGCTTGCGGCCCCCCTATTCGCCGAGAACGAATCAAAGGAGTTAACGCAGCGGCTGGCGAATGCAACAGAAGACTTGCAGGCCATGATGAATGCCTCCGACAAGAGCATACCGCAGGATTTGCTGAATAAGGCATCCTGTATCGTGGTCATCCCGAACTTGAAGAAGGGCGGATTTATTGTCGGAGGTGAATATGGAGCGGGTTTCTTTACCTGCCGCAAGCCGAACGGCGTGGGCTGGAGCGCTCCAGGGAACATCAAGATGACCGGCGGAAAATTCGGATTACTAATCGGCGGCGCTGAAACCGATGTGGTGATGCTGGTGATGAACAAAACAGGTATGGAGCACCTGTTGAGCGACAAGTTCACACTGGGCGGCGAAGCGTCCGCCGCGGCGGGTCCGGTGGGGCGCAACGCATCGGCCATGACGGATGCGGAAATGCACGCCGAAATTCTGACTTACTCACGGCAGCGGGGGCTTTTTGGCGGACTCGACCTGGCCGGAGCAGCGGTAACACAGGATACCGACGCGAACAAGCAGATGTACGGCCGCGACATCTCAAACAAAGAGATTGTTACGGGCAACGTTCGCACGCCTGCGATCGCTCGCGACTTTGTGCACACGCTAGACCGGCTCTCATCACGCAAGTAGAGCATCCATTGTTCGTTTGTTTATAAGCCACTCCGGCGCTGCAACGCTGGAGTGGCTTTTGCGTTTGGAGTGCGCGGGCTGAGCCAGATGCGCAATTCACTTTGAAAAAGCGCTACGGGTGGGGGGCGGTGGATCGGTGTGCTTGATCGCGTGCCAGAGGACTGCGTTCAACTCGTCGTCATCGACGCGATCTGCATCAGCGAAATCCATGCGGCCGGATTGCTGGGAGCCGGGGGCGGTCTGGTCATTGCGTTCCGTCAACGACGTTTTTGGCGGAATTGCGGTGAAGGGCCGCGTGTCGGGCTGCCTGCTGAAGGTGGCAAACATCGGCGGCGCCGCAGCGTCGAAATGCGTCATGGGCCGCAACCCCAGGATTAATTCCATGGTCCGCAGAACGCTCGTCTGGTTGTACATGTTGGAATCGACTATGCCGCGATGCGTGAACGGTGAAACCACGTATGCCGGCGCGCGATGCGAATCGACGTGATCGGGCCCGTTCTGTGCGTCATCTTCAATGATGAAAATGGCCGTCGTGGCCCAGAGCTTGCTGTGGGAGACTGCGTCCACCAACATGCCCACGCCTTGATCGTTCTGCGCAGCGTAGGCGAAGGGCGTTAAGGCGCCTACTTTCGTGCCCTGCGTATGATCGTTCCCCATGCGGACAATCATGAACTGCGGCGCATCGCCCTTGGCGTCGAATTCGCTCCACTCGCGAGCGAACTCTTTTGCGCGGTCCACGTCGGAGTATTCCAGATCCCAGCCGCGATAATTCATGTCGATGTGATTTTGCAGAACGGGGTCATTTACCTTATCTACCTGCCGCAACCCGGTCACCAGTTTGAGAGGAATGTTCGAGCACCAATAACCGTAGTCGCGAATCGTAAGCCCTTTTTGCAAGGCGTTGTCCCAGATGTAGCCGGCGGGAGCGCTGTTGGCCGGTTCGGTGCCTTCGAAATCGTATTTGGGCTTGCGATGGCCGTATTCGCTTGGCCACATCTTGACTGTGTAATCCGGCGCAATGGCAGCGGAGGCCCAATTGTGCCCGTCGGCGCTTACGTCCGCGTTTTCATAAAAGTTGTCGTAGAGAATGAACTCGCGCGCGATCTGATGCAGATTGGGCGTGATTCGCTCGCCGAATAAGACAAGCGACTTGTCGCCATTGCCTTTGTCGATGTCGCCGAGCACCTGGTCGTAGGTGCGGTTCTCTTTAATGATGTAGATGACGTGCTTTATGGGCGAGGCGTGATCCTCAGTGGTCGAAAACCAGGCGTCCTGATCACTTGCGGGCGGTCCATAAATTTTGTCGTCGGTGTACGGCGAATTCTGCATCACTGTGGACGTAAAAGCGCTGAGTTGCTCGTCATCGGGCGCGGGCAAAAATGCCGCGGTGCCGGTCTGAATATGCGCGACGAATTGAATCGCAGGCGGAGCGTTCGGGCCTTCATGCACCGGCGCTGCGCGAACGGAGGGATTCGGGCCTCGCGGATTCGGATAGCTGCCTAGACCTTTGCCGTTCAGGATGACGATCTGGCCATCATCGAGCGCTCGCACAGCGGTTGGATACCAGCCGGTTGGAATGAATCCCAGCACGCGGCTGTGATCGCCGGAAAGATCGACTACGGCCACGGCGTTGGCATCCGAGCACGCCACATAGAGTTTGCTGCCGTCTTTGTTCACGCCTAAGGCCGAGGGAGTCATGCCCAGCGGATGCATGGGCGTGAGGGACACGTTGATGGATTCGATCGGGTTCAACTGGCCGTCCTGCGCGACGCCCAGGACGTAAACGCTATTAGTATTCGCGGCGGCGACGAAGATGCGTGACCGGTAATTGCTTTCGCCCTGTTCGGAGGGAGCGGGCTGATTCAACCACAGCATGTCTGTCGGGTGCGGTCCAACGCGGGTTTTGGCGATAAAGGTTCCGCTGTTGGCGTCGTGCTGGTAGACGGCGGCATCGGCCCAGCTTGAAACAACTAACTGCCTTCCGCCGGGTGAAACCAGGATGCGATACGGCCTGCGGCCCGTCTTCCAGTGGCCGATCATCTGGCCGGATTGCAGGTTGACGACAGACAGGCTGTCGTTATAAATATCTGCTGCATACAGCAGATGCGCATCGGGCGATAGCGCGACGTCTCCAATGAATGTGTCGGCCGCAGTCTTGCCTTCGGCGATGGCGCGAAATTCTCGCGAACGGCTTAGCGCTCCCGTTGCTGGATCGAGAGCCAGTTCGTAGACGGCGCCCCGGCTGCCACCTCCCACGTAGACTTTGTCGCTCTGCGGAGACATGGTTAAACCAAGCCAGCAATCGGGCATCGGCGTACGGCTCAGTTCCTTTTTGCTTTTGGTATCGATGACGCTGATGGACGGAGGGTTATAACCGCCATTCAACACAAGCAAGTAGCGGCCGTTATGCGATACTGCTGTGCTCATGGGCAGCGTGTCGAGGTGCACCTGCTCGCCTGCGGGCCGGATGATCCAGCCGTTGTTCAATAGAAAGCCGCCGTCCGGCAACTTCCCCACGTGCCTGGGTGTGGTCTGCGTCTGCGGCGCTTGAAAGACGAGCAGCCCGCCCGTGGTGAGCAATAAGAACAGAAAAGTTTTCATTCGGTGAACCTATGTGCAATGGGGAAGCGGCGGCCGACCCCAAAGGCCTTGCGGGTGATGCGCAGCCCCGGGGCAGCCTGCTGGCGCTTGTATTCATTCCGGTCGACTTTTCGGACAATATCGCGAACCAGCGTTTCGGGAATGCCTTTTTCGGCCGCGATCTCCGGGACAGACTGATAGCGTTCGATATAACCTTCGAGAATCGCGTCCAGCACATCGTATTCCGGAAGGCTGTCGGTATCCTTCTGGCCGGGACGCAATTCGGCCGATGGCGGTTTCGTCAAGGTACTTTCCGGGATGGGAGCGGCCAGCCCGCGCCGTTCATAGCGCGAATTGGCGATACGGGCTAACCGGTAAACCATCGTTTTGGGGACGTCGCTGATGACAGACAATCCGCCGCACATATCGCCATACAAAGTGCAGTAGCCGACCGCGATTTCGCTCTTGTTTCCAGTCGTTAGGACAAGTGAACCAAACTTGTTTGAAAGCGCCATTAAAACCATCCCGCGCAGGCGCGATTGCAGATTTTCTTCGGTCGTGTCCGGATTATATCCGGTAAAGAGCGGGTCGAGCGTTGCGAGCATGGCTTCGTAGCCGGCTTTGATGGGCACGATTTCAAAACGAATTCCGAGCCGGCGGGCGAGATCGCGGGCATCGGTGATGCTGTGCCCGGACGAGTACGGTCCGGGCATTCCCACGCCGGTGACGTTCTCTTTGCCGACGGCGTCGACCGCAATGGTCGCCACCAGCGCTGAATCGATGCCGCCGCTCAGCCCCACCAGCACACTGCGGAAGCCGCATTTTCGTATGTAATCGCGCGTGCCCAAAACCAAGGCCTCGTAAGCGGCTTCTTCGGGGCGTAGGTCGTAAGAATGGTTGTCGCCTTTACCCGTCGAGGTATCGAACAGAATCAGATCTTCTTCGAATGCCCTGGCTTCGGCGGCCACAACGCCGGCCGAAGTCATGGCGAAACTGGAGCCGTCGAAGACGAGCTGGTCATTTCCGCCCACCATTTGCACATAGACAACAGGCAGGCCGAACCGCTGTGTCACGGCTTGGAAGATATCTTTGCGCTGCTGCCGCTTGCCGATATTCCAGGGAGACGCATTGATGCTGATAATCAGCTCAGCGCCCTGATTGACCTGCTCTTCGATGGGGTCGCGAGAATAGCGAAGCCGCTCCCAATATTGTTTGTCGTTCCAGGCGTCTTCGCAGATGACCAGCGCCACGCGCGTTCCGCGAATGATGGAAATGCTCTGGGAAGCAGCAGCTTGAAAATAGCGCGCCTCGTCGAAGACGTCGTAATTCGGCAGCAGCATCTTGCACTGCCGGAAGACAATCTTGCCGTTTTCAATCACGGCGGCAGCGTTTTGCGAGCGAATGGCGGAGTTTTCCGGCGCGCGCCCTACATACCCGACGATGAGGGTTGCGTCAATGCCCGCCGATTCCGCGGCGATGTTGTTCAGAGCTTCTTCGGTGCGGTCGAGGAACGAATGCTTTTCCACCAGATCGCGGGGGGGATAACCGGTGAGCGCGAGTTCCGGGAAGGCGACGACTTGCGCTCCGCGGCTGGCGCCCTGGCGCGCATAGTCGAGGATTTTTGCGGCATTCGCGCTCAGATCTCCCACCGTGTTGTTGATCTGCGCTAAGGCAATACGCATGCAAGTCCTTCATTGTACCGGCGCGGAGGATTAAATCGCCCCGTGCGGCTAAAGGGCTTCGTTCAGCATCCTGGCGAGGCGCAGGCCGCCTTTGATGAGCTGCTCGCGCACGACCGGCTTCATGGTGTCGACGTATAGAGCATCGATTTGGGGTTTGAAGCTGGTGATTGCCAGAGGAGCTTCGCCGCAGTTGGCGGGAAAGATGGGCGGCTCAACGGGAACATGTAGCTTGTCGTACACATCGTGCAAGGCGAGTTCATGCGATTCCCAGGTCCAATCGTCTGCGTCTCCTTGGGTCAGGCCGGCCTGCCGGGCTGAATCGAAGGTTTCGACCTGCTGCTCCAGGCTGGCGGCTAGCCCTTTGTCGTCCACATCCATGGCCACGATAATGCCGCCGTCCCAGAGGGCATGCAGGTTTTTGGCGGTATCTACGGGCGGATCGAGGCGCTCGCAATTGCCGCCTAAATCGGCGTCTGATATGGCGTGCATGGGCTGGTGAATGTCGCCCACAAAGTGGACCAGAAAACGGAGCGCGTCGAGCTGGCTCCATTTGGCGTCATCGGGCCGGTTTTTGAGTTGCGCGGCAAACAGGCGAATGCGGGCCGGGGCGCAATTGTCGTCTTTGCAACGGGCCGGAATGTCGGACTTATGATCCTGGAGGGTCAGGTCAATGTAGTGCCATTCGCCCGTTTTGGTCTCGTTTTTGGTTTCGTCGGCCCAGGTTGAGGCTTTGGCGAGGGCGTCGGAGACGGCTTCCGGGGTGTCGGGCACGTCAAGAATACGTGCCACCCGAGTGCGTGCGGCGGGCGTCAAATGGGCGGCGGCAATACGGGCGACGGTCTGGTGGCCGGTTTCCCACCAGCCGTAGGCACAGAAAGGGCTCGCGATCCAACAGGTTAGGAGGAGGGAAAGGCAGCGGCGCATTGCTAGTAGGGCGCTCGGGGAGGGTCTGGGGTTTCCGGCAAAACTTTAGTACTTTACGCTAAGATTATTGCAGCTTTACCTGCTAAGATGTTATCTTATGAATTGAGGGTTTAGTTTAGATATGGATTTTAATCGTCTGACGGAGAAATCGCAGGAAGCCATCCGGCAGGCGCAAACCACGGCTATTAACTACGGCAACCAGCAGGTAGACGTAGAGCATCTGATGCTGGCCATGCTGGAACAGGAAGGCGGGCTTGCGCCTTCGATTCTGCTGCGCGCCGGTGTGGCGCTGGAGCCGCTGCATCAACGGCTGGTGCAGGAGATCGAGGAACTGCCAAAGGTGAGCAGCAGCGGGACGCGGCCGGATCAGGTGTATGTAACGCCGCGCCTCTCCCAGCTTTTGAGCCGGGCCGAAGAGCAGGCCAAGCGGCTGAAGGACGATTACGTCTCGATTGAGCACCTGCTGCTGGCGGCGGCTGACGATTCCGGGCCGACGGGAAAGATTTTAAAGGAATTCGGGGTCACGAGAGACCGGCTGATGAAGGCTTTGGTCGAGGTGCGCGGCAACCAGCGCGTGACGACGCAGAATCCGGAAGCGACATACGAAGCGCTGCAAAAATACGGGCGCGACCTGACGGAGCTTGCCGCCAAGGGCAAAGTGGACCCGGTGATTGGCCGGGACGAAGAGATTCGCCGGGTGATTCAGGTGCTTTCCCGGCGCACGAAGAACAATCCGGTGCTGATTGGCGAGCCGGGAGTTGGAAAAACCGCCATTGTGGAAGGCCTGGCGCAGCGGATTGTGCGCGGCGACGTTCCCGAAGGGCTGAAAGACAAGAAAGTGGTTGCGCTCGATATGGGCGCGCTGATTGCGGGGGCAAAGTTCCGCGGGGAATTTGAAGAGCGGCTGAAAGCGGTGCTGAAGGAGGTGCAGTCCTCCGAGGGCCGGATCATCCTTTTTATTGACGAGCTGCATACGGTGGTGGGGGCCGGTAAAGCAGAAGGCGCAATGGATGCCGGCAATCTGCTGAAACCGATGCTGGCGCGCGGGGAACTGCATTGCATCGGGGCGACGACGCTCGATGAATACCGCAAGTACATTGAAAAAGACGCGGCTCTGGAGCGCCGTTTCCAGACGGTATTCGTAGATCAGCCGAGCGTCGAAGACACGATCTCGATCCTGCGCGGGCTGCGCGAGCGCTATGAGCTGCACCACGGCATCCGCATCAAGGACACGGCGCTGGTGGCGGCGGCGGTGCTTTCGAATCGCTATATTACGGACCGGTTTCTGCCGGATAAGGCGATCGACCTGGTGGACGAAGCGGCGGCGAAGCTGCGCACCGAAATCGATTCGATGCCGGGCGAGCTGGACGAACTGTTGCGGCGCACGATGCAACTCGAGATCGAGCGCGAGGCGCTAAAGAAAGAAAACGATGCGGTTTCAAAAGAGCGGCTGGGCCGTATTGAGAAGGAACTCGCGGAGCTGAAAACGTCGGCGACGGCATTGCAGGCGCAATGGCAGAGCGAAAAAGAAAATGTCCAGCGCGTGCGTACCTTGCGCGAGCAGATCGATCAGGTAAAGATCGAGATTGCGCAGGCCGAGCGCGCGTATGACCTGAACAAAGCTGCGGAACTGAAATACGGCCGGCTGACCGAGCTGCAGCGGCAGTTGCAGGCGGTCGAGGATAGCGTGGCCGGCAAGCAGGGCGGTACGCGTCTGCTCAAAGAAGAAGTGGACGAGGAAGATATCGCCGAAGTGGTGAGCCGCTGGACCGGCATTCCGGTTTCGAAACTCCTCGAAGGCGAGATGAAGAAACTGCTGGCGCTCGAGGACGAACTGCACAAGCGCGTCATCGGGCAGGACGAAGCGGTGCTGGCGGTGGCGGAGGCGGTTATCCGTGCGCGTTCCGGGTTAAAGGATCCGCGGCGGCCGATCGGCAGTTTTCTGTTCTTAGGGCCGACTGGAGTGGGGAAAACCGAGCTGGCGCGGGCGCTGGCGGAGTTTCTGTTCGATGATGAGCGGGCGATGATCCGCATCGATATGTCCGAGTACCAGGAGAAGCACACGGTATCGCGGCTGGTCGGCGCGCCTCCGGGATACGTGGGCTACGACGAAGGCGGGCAGTTGACCGAGGCGGTACGGCGCAGGCCGTATTCCGTGGTGCTGTTTGATGAGATCGAGAAAGCGCATCACGACGTGTTCAACGCGCTGTTGCAGGTGCTGGACGACGGGCGGTTGACGGACGGGCAGGGCCGGACGGTCGATTTCAAGAACGTGATCGTCATCATGACGTCCAATATCGGCAGCCATCGCATTCTGGAATACCGCGGTGCGTTCGAGGGCGAGGAATACCGGCGAATGAAAGATGCCGTACTTTCGGAGCTTCGGGCCGCGTTCCGGCCGGAGTTTCTGAACCGGCTGGATGAGATTATCGTCTTCCATGCTTTAAGCGAAGAGCATTTGAAGCAGATTGTAGAGATTCAACTGTCCGGCTTGCGGGCGCGTCTGGAGGAGCGGCACATCCAGCTTGTTTTAACGGAAGCGGCCCGGACGCGGCTGGTGCGGACGGGGTACGACCCACATTATGGGGCGCGTCCGTTAAAACGCGCGATTCAGAAAGAGATTGAGAACCCCTTAGCGAAACGTATTGTAAGTGGGGAGGTTCGGGACGGGCAGACGGTGCGGATCGATGCCGATGCGAAAGGATCCGGCTTTGTCTGGGAAGTGGAGAGCGGGGTAAAGGAGCCGGCGGGTGTGAGGGGATAAAACTCCCCTCCAGGCGCCCCGGTCCGGGTCCTGAATCGGCAAAATCAGTAGGTAAATCGAATTCTGATTTGGAACGTCAAACGAAAGGAAGCGGACGGGGTACTCCTTCGAGCCGCATAAGGAAAGGATTTTAAGAGGACATGGCAAACGTGGTCCAATTTCGCCGCTCAACAGCAATACTCACGCTGATAGCGGCCTCGGTTGGCGGCGGCCTTATCGCCGCGATTGCGGTGGCAAGCCGTACGAATACACCAGTTTCGGTGGTGGCGCGAGCGGATACCAATACACAGCGGGCGGCGCAACTGTCGACTGAGCTGTCGAACTCATTCGCCGACATTATCGAGAAGGCCTCGCCCGCAGTGGTCCGGATCAACATGACACGGATTATCAAGCCGGCGAATCAGCAAAACAATCCGTTCATGACGGATCCCTTCTTCCGGCAGTTTTTCGGGGGCGGGAATGTGCCGATGAGGCCGCAGCGCGAGGAAGGCTTAGGCTCGGGCATCATTGTCAGTCCATCGGGCTATATCCTGACGAACAACCATGTCGTTGAACACGCCAACAAGGTGGAAGTGACTTTGTCGGACGGCCGCGATTTTACCGGCAAGGTGGTGGGGACCGACCCGCAGACTGACGTCGCGGTGGTGAAGATTAACGCCGATAATTTGCCGGTGATGCCGTTTGCGAATTCCGATTCGGTGCGGGTTGGCGATCTTTGCTTTGCGATCGGTAACCCGTTCGGGCAGGACCATACGGTAACGATGGGTATCGTCAGCGCCAAGAACCGGACATTGCCGATGGGTACCACGCGTATCCAGGACTTCATCCAGACCGACGCTGCCATCAACCCCGGCAACTCGGGCGGCGCCTTGATTGACGCCCGGGGCAATCTCATCGGGATGAATACGATGATTCTCACCGGTGGTGGCGGCAACATGTTCAGCAGCGAAGAAGGCGGGAACGTCGGCATTGGCTTCGCTGTCCCTTCGAATCTGGCCAAGCAAGTGATGGATCAGATTGAAAAGAACGGTAAAGTGTCGCGCGGCTACCTGGGCGCGCTGTTGCAAAACATGAATCAGGAACTGGGGCAGCATTTTGGTGTTCCGAGTGGCAAGGGCGCTATTGTGTCGAGCGTCACACCGGGCGGACCAGGAGCGAAGGCTGGCCTGAAGGCTGATGACGTCATTGTGGGCGTGAACGGCAAACCGGTGAACAGCTCGGACGAACTCACGATGGAGATCACTTCGCACACTCCCGGCAGCCAAGTCACGTTGGACGTGGTTCGAAACAACCAGCCGATGAAGATTACGGTCACTCTGGGAACCCGGCCTACGGGACTCGAGTGGGGTGAAAACAACCAGAACGGCAACAACAATAACGAGAACGGCAACAACGAGCCGGACAACGGACAGGGCGTTACCGCACGCGGTATCACCGTCCAGACACTTACTCCCGATCTGGCACAGCAGGCGAATGTTGAGCCGAGCACCAAGGGGGTGGTTGTGACCTCGGTCGATCCGAGCAGCCCGGCGGCCGATCAGTTAGCTCCGGGTACGGTGATCATCGCGGTGGATCGCAAGCCGGTAGCGAACGCGAGTGAATTCAAGCGCTTGATGTCGGACGCTAACGGCAAATCCGTTATGCTGACGATTCGTCAGAATGGTGGAAACTTCTTCGTAGTCGTTCAGCCGCAGTAAAGTACGCCGGCTGAGAGCCCGCCTAAGCGGCGGGCCAGGCGAAAGAGATGAGCCCGAGGCTGGATGATAGCCTCGGGCTTTTTTGTCAGCACGGAAAGTTGAGTGTATTAGACGCAGCAAATCGCAGCTTTTGGCTGTTTGATTGCATCGAAACGATTAGGAAAGAAAAGGCCCAAAAATGGCAACAAATGAATATCAGGTTCTTCCCGCAGTCCCGCTGAAGAATACGATTTTGTTTCCGGGATTACTTTTGCCGCTCTCGGTAGGGCGCGAATCCTCGCTGCGAGCTGTGGAAGCGGCTCTGAAGACGGAGGAGAAAGAGATCGTCCTGGTGGCGCAGCGTGATCCCCAGGTGGATGCGCCGCAGCAGGACGACCTGTACACGATTGGCGCCAAAGCGGTTATTCGCAAATCCTCGCGGCCGAGCGATGGCACGATGGAAATTCTGGTTCTGGGCGTCGAGCGGGTGGTGATCTCGAAAATCGAGACAACGGAGCCGTATCTGGCGGCCAAATTCCGTGTGCTCCCGTTACCGGTAGACGGCGGCTCCGAAGTGGAGGCGCTTGCGGGCGCACTGCTGGAACTGGCGGGGAAGGCGATTGCCCTGGCGCAGCCTCAATCGGCGGCCGAATTAACGCGCATGCTGGCGGGCAGCGACGATCCTCTGAGGCTGGCATTTCTATTGGCGAGTGTGTTCAGCCTGGACGTGGCGCGCGAACAGCAACTGCTCGAAGCCGAGACGCGCGTAGACGCGCTGCGGCTGATGCACTCATTTCTAGCGCACGAACTGCAGGTCTTGGAACTGCGGCAGAAGATTGCTTCGAATGCGCGCGATGAAATGACTAAGGAACAGCGGGAATACCTGCTGCGGCAGCAGTTGCGCGCGATCCAGCAGGAGCTCGGCGAAAAGGACGCAGACAAGGCGGAAGTCGAGATGCTACGCGAGCGTTTCGAGAAAGCGAAGCTGCCGGAAGAAGCGAAGAAAGAAGTCGAGCGCGAACTGGCGCGTTTGGAGCGTTTGCCTGCCGGCGCGCCGGATTATCATGTCACGCGGACGTATCTCGAGTTTGTTCTCGATCTGCCGTGGAACCAAGTGACGGAAGACAACCTGGACATTGCGCATGCGCGGCAGGTGCTGGATGAAGATCACTTCGGATTGAAGGAAATCAAAGAACGCATTTTGGAACATTTGAGTGTTCTGAAACGCAACCCGGATGCGAAAGCTCCCATTCTGTGCCTGGTGGGCGCGCCCGGCGTTGGCAAGACGTCTTTAGGTCAATCGATCGCGCGGGCGCTGGGACGGAAGTTCGAGCGCTTCAGCCTGGGCGGGATGCATGACGAAGCAGAGTTGCGCGGGCACAGGCGGACGTATATCGGCGCCATGGCGGGGCGGCTGCTGCAGGCGATGCGGCGGGCCGGTGCTTTAAATCCCGTTCTGTTGCTCGATGAAGTGGACAAACTGGGACGCGACTTCCGGGGCGATCCGGCGGCGGCCTTGCTCGAAGTGCTTGATCCGGAGCAGAACAAGACTTTCCGCGACAACTACCTGGATATCGCTTTCGATCTTTCGAAAGTTCTGTTCATCACGACGGCGAATACGCTGGACACGATTCCGCAGCCGCTGCTTGACCGCATGGAGATCTTGCGGCTGTCGGGATACAGCGAGGAAGAGAAACAGCAGATTGCGCGGCGCTACCTGATTCCGAAGCAACTGAAGGCGGCCGGCCTGACGGAAGCCGAGGTCGAGTTCAGCGATGAGGGGTTGCGGGCCATCATTAGCGGATACACGCGAGAGGCGGGTTTGCGGCGTCTGGAGCGCGCGATTGCGCGTGTCACGCGAAAAGTAACATTGCGTTTTGCCGAAGGCCAGAGTGAAAAAGTGGTGGTAACGCCCGAGATTCTCGGCGACCTGCTGGGGCCGGAGATCTTTCTGCCGGAGACGGCGCGCAAGAGCGTGCCGCCGGGTGTGGCGACCGGGTTGGCCTGGACCGAAACGGGTGGTGATGTTCTCTATATCGAGAGCGCGCTGCTGCCGGAAGGCAAAGGGCTGACCATGACGGGGCAACTCGGAGAAGTGATGCAGGAATCGGCGAAGATCGCGCAGAGCTACATCTGGGCGCATGCGGCCGAACTGGGGATCGACCCTGAAAAGATCAAGAACAACGGCGTGCACGTGCACGTGCCGGCTGGAGCGATTCCGAAAGACGGGCCGTCGGCCGGCGTGACGATGACCACCGCGATGGCTTCGATCTACACCGGGCTTCCCGCGCGGAACGACATTGCCATGACCGGCGAAGTGACGTTAGCGGGCCTGGTGCTGCCGATCGGCGGGGTGAAAGAGAAGGTGCTGGCGGCGCGGCGCGCCGGAATCCATCGCGTGATCCTGCCGCAAGGCAACAAGAAGGACCTGCGCGATCTGCCGGACCATGTCCGTCAGGAGATGCAGTTCCACTTTGTGGATCGTGTGGAGCAGGTGCTCTCGATTGTGATTCCGAATTTGCAGGTGATGCCGCTGGCGCTGGCAAGCTAAGGAGCTGGGGGTTTGGACAGAGAAAAGCGACGAAACTCAGTCTTTTATCTCGTCAAAACCCCTTGGCAGCTCGAACGTCGCCGGATCGGGCTCACGGAATTCAATGCTGGTGATTTCCCATTTCCAACCCTCGGAGGGATTTTCATCTTTCATCACAATGCCCAGCGGCTTGGAAATCCAGGCTTCGCCCAAATCACCGGCTGATTTGCGTGGGGGCGTGAACCGGATGCGTACACAGTCGATCCCATGTATCTGGCTGTGCTCCTCTGTATAAATCGGCGTCACATTGGCGAACATCCATCCCAAGTTAGCGGGCGTATATTTGTTCTTTTCATAGGAGCTGCTGCCCACGTCCATTACAAAAAGTGTGTTCGTCGCGACGTCGTCAATAAATCGAACTTCCTGCCCGTTTACGAGATAGTAATCGACGCGCTTTCGACCTTGTGAGTCGCGGCACAAACGGCCGCCAGTTACTGCGGATGGTGTCGGGCTCTCTACACGAAAAAAAGCGACAAACGGATGTGCCATTACCACTGGTGGTTGCGGCCGCGGCTCCATCGATCCTTATGGCTCTGCTGGCATTTTAGATCCACGCAAACTCATCACTCGGTGGTGAGCGGGCGCTCCATTAACTCGCCGATCGCCTGGCGCGGGTCTTTTTCCTCGTACAGGATTTCGTACATTTTGCGAATGATGGGCAGATCGACGTGCAGGCGTTGGCCTAAAGTATAAGCGGCGCGGCAGGTGCCGACTCCTTCGGCGATCATGGTCATGCCTGCGAGAATTTCGGGAAGCGGATGGCCGCGGCCAAGCTGGAGGCCGACGAAGCGGTTGCGCGAGAGATCGCCGGTGGCGGTCAAGACCAGGTCGCCGAGGCCGGCTAGGCCGCTCAATGTGCGCGCGCTGCCGCCCATGGCTACTGCCAGGCGGGTGATTTCCGCTAATCCGCGCGTGATGAGAGCGGCTACGCTGTTGCTCCCGAGGCCGAGGCCGCGGCAGATGCCGGCGGCAATTGCGATGACGTTCTTGAGCGCCGCCCCCAGCTCCACGCCCACCACGTCCTGGCTGGCGTAGAAGCGCAGCGCGAGAGTGGCAAGGCGGCGCTGGAGGCCTGCGGCGAGATCCAGATCCTCGCAGGCAATCACGACGGCGGCGGGTTCGCCGGCGGCAATCTCTTTGGCGAATGTCGGTCCTGAGAGGACAGCCAGCGGATGATGGGGCAGAATTTCTGCGATGACCTGCGACATGCGCTCGAGACGGGTCTCTTCAATGCCTTTGACGGCAGTGATTAATTTTGCGGCGGGCGGGCAGCAGCGGGCAAAGCTCGCCATCACAGGCCGGAGATGCTGGGAGGGGATGACGATCAGCACGATTTCGGCCGCTTCGGCCACGCGGGCCAGTTCGGCCGAGACCTGGACATGATCGGGCAAACGAAATCCGGGCAGATAGCGCTCATTCTGGCGCGAAGTCTGGACGATTCCGGCGCGGCGTGCATCCCGTGCCCAAAGAGTGACGGATTCAAAACGCGGCGCGAGCGCGATGGCGAGCGCGGTACCCCAACTGCCGGCGCCCAGGATGCACAACCGGCTCAAGCTCTTCTGCCCCGCAACGAGAAAACATTTTCGGTGCCGCTCCAGAGGCGCTCGATGTTTCCCTTGTGCCGGTAAATGATGAGCAGCGCGCAGAAAATAGAGGCGGTAAAGAGAGCGGCCGGCGGGCGATAAATGATCCAGAAGAAGAGCGGGAAAAGGGCCGCTCCTACGATGGAGCCGAGGGAAATGTATTTGGAGAGAGCGACAACCGCGATAAATAGAAACAGCACAACGGCCAAGGCTAACGGCGCGATATAGAGAAATGCGCCGATAAAGCAGGCCACGGCTTTTCCGCCTTTGAAACGAAGAAAGACCGGATAGCAATGGCCGATCATCACAAACACGGCTGCCAGCGCGAGCGCGCGCGCATCTGACCGCGTGAGCCAGGCTGCAATCAGAACGGCAGCAAAGCCTTTGAAGATATCTAAAAGCAGAACGATTGCGCCGGCCTTACCTCCCTGAGTGCGATGAACATTCGTCGCCCCGATGTTGCCGCTGCCCAGCGTGCGAATGTCCTTGCCGGAAGTGAGCCGCACGAACCAATATCCAAAAGGAAGGCCGCCGATCAAATAGGCCAGAACCGTGGAAAGCGCAATCACGAGGCGGCCATGGCGGATTGAAATTCGTAATCCATCAGTTTTTCGTAGATGCTCGCGTTTGTTCCCGGACGGCTGCGAAACAGCGAAAAATGGGAGACCGTGAACTTGCCAACGGCGGCGGGCTGCATTTCGTGTACCTTTTTGCGCAAATTCGAGAGAGGTACGGGATGTTTGATCCGGGCCAGCGTCAGGTGGGGCGAGAACTCGCGCTCTTCCGGAGGGATTCCTAAGGAGGCGAGCGGCTGCTCAATATCCTTCGCGAGTTTGGCGAGCGGCTGGCCGCCTTCTACGCCGAGCCACAGAACGCGGGGCGAACGTTCATTCGGAAACCATCCGAGGCCCTTCAACTCGACTTCGAACGGCTGGCGGCGGGTGATCTTTTGTAGCGCCTCGTGCAATTCCGGCACGCGCTGCTCGGGCCATTCCCCGATAAATTTCGTAGTGACGTGGAGGTTGTCGAGGGGGCTCCATTTAACAAGAGCTTCAGGGCGTAGAGCACTTAACAGGCGATCTAAGCGGAGCAGAATTTCAGGGGGCAAATCAATAGCAGTGAACAGTCGCATGTGCCCGTGCTAATGTTCTACCGTACTTGCGGGCCGAATACAAATTGGGAAAGCTGCTGCGCGCTACCGAGCGGCTGAGCCTGAAGTTTTTCGAACGGCCCGCGAGTGAGCTTGCACCCGCGTTGCTGGGATGCGTTTTGCTGCACGGTAGAACCGGGGGGATGATTGTCGAGACGGAAGCTTACCTGGGCTTGGACGATTTGGCCGCGCATGCCTCGCGCGGGCTCACGGAACGCACGAAAGTTCTGTTTGGCCCTCCGGGCCGGGCATACGTTTACTTTATTTACGGCATGCACGAATGCCTGAACGTGGTGGCGGACCGCGAGGGCAGTCCGGGATGCGTTCTGATCCGGGCGCTCGAACCGCTGTGCGGGCTGGAAGAGATGCAGGCGCGGCGCAATTGGACTGGCGGCGAGTGCGGGCTAACGAATGGCCCCGGCAAGCTGACGCAGGCCTTGGGCATCACGCGCGCGCAGTATGGGGCCCGGCTGGATCGCGGGCCGCTGACAATCCGGCGCTGGCGGGAGAAGCCGGAATTTCGCGTGGCGGTGACCCCGCGGATCGGGATTCGTGCGTGTGCAGACTGGCCGCTGCGCTTTGTTTGGGCGGGGCATCCCTGTTTGAGCAAGCGATGAGATGATAAGCGGGATGGATACCAAGATTTGCGGCAGATGTTTAAAGGCGCTAGCGGTTGCAGTTCTGCTGCCGGCTTTATTTGCACAGACAAAGCCGGGTAATGATTTGGATGCCGCGGTGAAGGCGCGCACCGGCAGCTTTCCGGGGGTAGTTTCGATTGCGGCCAAGAATCTGGCGACCGGCGCGACGTACAATCTCTCGGCCAGGCAACCGGTCCGGACGGCCAGCACGATCAAGCTTCCGATCATGATCGAGTGTTTCTATGAAGCCTCTGAGGGCAAGCTGAAATGGACCGAGCCGCTCAAGCTGACGGAAGACGAGAAGGTATCGGGCAGCGGAATCCTGCAGGATCTTTCGGCCGGCGACGAATTGCCGGTGCGGGACATGGTGGACTTGATGATTGTGCTCAGCGACAACACGGCGACCAATTTGATTTTGAATCGAATCACGGGAAATGCGGTGAACGCTCGGATGGCGCAGCTTGGATTACACGAGACGCGGGTGATGCGCAAAATTCTCGGGGATGGGAAGAACCTGAAATCCACTCCCAGCGGGATCACGGAGGAAGGCGCGAAGCCGGAGAACAAGAAGTGGGGGTTGGGGCGCAGCAGCCCGCAGGAGATGCTGATGCTGCTTGAAAAGCTTTATCGCGGGGAACTGGTCAATCCACAGGCGTCCCAGGAGATGATCGCGATCCTGAAGCGCCAGCGGGACCACAACTGCATCGGGCGCGATATGAAAGACGTTCCGATTGCGAACAAGTCGGGGGCGCTTGATCATCTGCGCAGCGATGTCGGGATTGTGTATTCGAAGCGCGGGCCGATCGCGATGGCGATTACGGTGGAAGATATTCCGGAGGTCGATTATGGGCCGGACAATCCGGGAGATCTTCTAATTTCGGCTTTATCCGAAATTTTGGTCAATGGTCTAGGCGCACCTTAGCCCGTTCCGCCTTCGCCCTTCGCCAGGCTTGCGGGCTGTAAGTCAGGTGTGCTTGACGGCTTTGTGCTTTTTGACTTTGTGCTGCTTTGGGTGGGCCGGTCCGGCGGATACCGGAACGGCGCTCCCAACAACAGCAAGCATCAGGGCTATTACAAGCAAAATTCTCATATGCTGTGGGCTGCCGGTTCTTTACTTTTTCGATTTCCCCACACTGACGGTTTTGACCATATCGGGCGGTTGCGAGGCCGCGCTGGCTACCTTGGTGAGCGGCATTTCCTCACCGAGGATGCGCGCCATGGCATGGACTTCGAGCCCTTCGGCTTCTTTGGTGAATAAGAGGCGCTTGTGCTCGACGTCGTAATCGGCCTGAATCCAGTCGCCGGTCAGGACCTGATTCGTCGCGAGTAAATTCGATAACGGGTGAACCAGGTGTTGCTGTATGGCCCGTTTCAGATGCCTCGCGCCATACTTCACGTCCGTACCTTCGGCAAGTAGAAAGTCCTTGCCGGTATTGGAAACGGTAAATACAAAAGCTTTTTCCGTGGGCGACTGCAGCACGCGCTGCTGTACCTGCCCGAGTTCCAGATCGAGAATGCGCCGCAACTCGGGTTCTCCGAGTGGCTTAAAGACGACCACTTTGTCAATTCGATTCATGAATTCCGGAGTGAACTTGCGGCGCGCCGCCTCAATTCCACTTCGGGACATCCGCTTGTTGAGAACCTCGGAGGCGTCATTGGAGGAATTGACGCAATTCTTAGCGAAGCCGAGCTTGGGGGAAACCAGAGCGCTCATCTCGCTCGCGCCCAGGTTGCTGGTCATGAAAATCATGCAGCGAGAAAAGTCGACCTTGCGGTTATCTCCGAGGGTTAGGGTCGCCTTGTCGAGAATGCCTAAAAGAAGGTTCCAGAGCGCATCACTCGCCTTTTCGATCTCATCGAACAGGATGAAGCTGAGTTTCACAGTTTCGGTGTGATGGCGGTCAATCACCTCCTGGCTGAGCAGCGGATGCGTCTCACGATGGCCCAAATAGCCGGGAGGGGAACCGATCAACTTAGCGATTTCATGGCTGTGCTGAAATTCGGCGCAATCGATCTTGATGACCGCGCGCGGATCGTGCACCAGGGCTTCGGCCGTAGCTTCGACGGTGCGGGTCTTGCCCGAGCCGGTGGGTCCGAGGAAAAGAAAATTTCCCACCGGGCGGTTGGGCGCGGAAAGCCCCGTTAAGTGCATCTGATAGATGTTGACAATTTGTTCGACGGCTTCGTCCTGACCCACTATCAACTTAAGTAGGGTTCGTTCCAGCGACTCCGCGTCTTTGCCCGTCCGGGTTGGGTCTAGAACCTTTCGCAACCGGCTCATATATACAGATCCTTCCTTCTGTCGTCTGGGATAGACCGGCACCGTGCGGTCCGATTCCAGCTTCCTTTTTTCTGCTTCACTAATCTGGAAGCAAGCGCCATACCAAAATTGGAACGTCGCTTCTTACTGCCTTCATCGTCAGAGGCGCGGGTTTTCTGAAGATATGTTTGAATTTCTATTCCTCGGTCTTTTCTGATTAGTTCTTCTGAGGACGGGAAGGTCTCACCTCAACTCGACTAATCATGGTTCTTTCCGGCATGCGGAGAATGGAAAGGACGATTTGGGCGATGTCCTCGGGAGCGATCTTCCAACTCGAGCGGTTTGGGCGCGGCTCTCCGGCGAAACCGGTATCCACGCTGCCGGGCAGGATGTAGCTGACGCGGACGTTATCGTAGCGGTGATCGAGCATGGTGGCTTCGCTTAACGCGTTGAGGCCGAACTTGGCGGCGTTGTAGGCGGCTCCGCCCGCGAAGGGATTCTTGCCTGCCAAGCTACTGATATTAATGATGGAACCGCCACGCGAGCGGGCAAACCGCGGGATCGCTTCGCGAGTGCAATAGAAGGCGCCGGAGAGATTGGTGCCGATGACCCGATCCCACTCTTCGACGCTGAGCTCGCCGGCGGCGCGGAAGATGCCGAAGCCGGCGTTGTTGACCAGGATGTCGAGACCGCCCAGTTCCTTGTCGGCAAACTCGAAGAGCCGGGCGACGTCCTGCCTGCGGGAGACGTCCGCGGTTTCAGCCGAAACGCGCCCCGCGGGCGCAATCTGGCGCAAGCGTTCGAAAGACTCTTGCAGATGCTGCTGGTTGCGGCCGCAAATTACGACGCTTGCCTCCTCCCCCAAAAGCGCCTGGGCAATGGCGAAGCCAATGCCTTTCGATGCGCCCGTCACAATGGCTCTTTTGCCTTGCAGGAAACCTGTCATGAAAACCCGTTTAACTCCTCTCCCGGTAACTCATATTGCGCTGGTTGCCTAGCACCACCACCGAAATCATCGGCAAGCTTTTTCCAGCACTCACGCCGGAGCCGTGACAGGCTCTGGCAAAAACCCATTTTCAAACAAGGCGTTGGAGGACAGCACCCTGTTGTTGGCTTGGAAGGAACCCGGGGACGATCTGTATACTGCTGTTTGCCGCCGCTGAGGAGAAAATGCTCACAAAAGAACAATTGCCTCAGGTAATGCGCCCTCTAAACCGCTCGATCCCCAAAAAACCCTCACCCAATACGCCGGCCTGATTGCATCTGTTTCAGAGCCTGAATCTGCATCAGTGCGACCGCCCTTTCATCACCCTTCACGAGTATGAACGTTTTGCTGATCGGGCGACGGATCTCGGTGGAGTCCTAATCCGTAAACCGGTACAGAGTGGCGAGCCTCTACAGGAGGAGAAACTATCACCGGCGCTAAGCGTACGAGCAAAAATAGGATTGCGCCAGCCACTGGAAACCCTAAAGCCAACAGAGCCAAGAACGCCAGACAGGACCGTAGGAAAACGCCGCCGTGGCCTCCAACGACGGGTAGCCAAACGAGTCCGAAACCGGCGAGCAGGCTGATCAAATCTCCGAGCCGCACTGATGGCATGTGAAGCCTTTTCGGAGAGCTCGGCGATCCCACGTTATGTGTGAGTTGCAAATGGGACACGTCATGGTTACTCCCTTAGAAGCCGTCGTACGCTTTAACCACTGCTCCGGCGATAACAGGCGCAGTCAGGGTAGCCGCCTTCATTGCACCGCTGGGCGGTCGCCCTGTGAAGTTGAACCACCAGGTTAAAGCCTTATGGATCAGTGTTGCCGAGTTATCCGATATCGCGGCGACAATCTCGCCACCATGGGCGACAAGAACACCCCCTGCACCGGCGGTCGCCGCCGCTCCAGTCCATGCAGCC
Organism: Terriglobia bacterium; assembly: GCA_021324185.1. Lineage (GTDB taxonomy): Bacteria > Acidobacteriota > Terriglobia > Bryobacterales > Bryobacteraceae > Bog-105. Next base: position 46,524 of record JAJPJN010000083.1, read on the forward strand.
TAGGTGCATGGGTTCGTGATAACCCGAGATGTTCTCTGCAAGGTGATATGAGTGAGGACCGCCTGTGCGTAGTCGCTCAGCGGGACGTCCTTCTGCTGGCTCGTTCCCCAGGTGCCGAGGATGCTCAGATACACTTCATAACTTGGCGGTCCGGGGTCACCCGCTAAAGCGGACGACACCTCTGAAATTTGGACCTGATATCCAAGCAGATTCGCAAGCTGCGCTGCGCTAGCTTTATCACCTGATACGAGATATTTCTGGATGGCGCTTGCGGCAAAATTGCTGTCGACATTCTGAACGTATTGGCTGTAGCCATTTAGGTCATCGCCAACGATCGATGAGAACGGACTCGATAAGCCCCAGGAAGATACCGCTCCGCTGTAGCTGCCGCCTCCACCTCCGCCAATACTAAAACCAAA